>NZ_CP060388.1:2973333-3329166 GCF_014280435.1 Sphingobium sp. KCTC 72723
CGCAGGATCTTCCAAGGTCGATTATCAGGGCGATGCCTGGAAACTGGTCAAGGCTGGTACCTGCGTCAAGACCAAGACTCCCAAGGGTTTGGGATCGCTGACGCCCAAGGCCTGAACCTGCCCCCTCACGCATCCGGCTGAAGTCCCCCGTGCCGACGCCGGATGCGCCCCTCCATGCAGAGTTGATCGCCATGCCAGCCCTTAACGTGTCCGAATTGCACAATCGCTTTGTCGACATCCTTACCCGCCTGCTGCCCCAAAGCCTGCTGCTGCTGGTTGCGCGCGTAAGTATCGCGGCGATCTTCTTCCAGTCGGGACGAACCAAGGTGGAAGGGTTGCTGACCATTACGCCTGGCACCTATGACCTGTTCAGCAGCGAATATGCGTTGCCGTTCATTGCGCCGCATATCGCGGCGCAGGCTGCGACCTATAGCGAGCATATATTCCCGATACTGCTCATCCTTGGCCTGTTCACCCGGCCTGCGGCGATTGCCTTGTTGGGCATGACTGCGGTTATTCAGATATTCGTCTATCCCGACGCCTGGCCAACGCATCTGGGCTGGACGGCGATCCTGCTGCCGCTGGTCGGTCGCGGAGGAGGCGCCTGGTCGCTGGATCATCACATACAAAAGATGCCCGGCAGTCAGGCCGCCGGGCGCAAGAGCAGGGATGAGAACCGACCCACAGGGGAAGAGTAAAGTTTCCGAAGCAAAGGGTTCGGTTTCCGCCAGCCTCATGATCGACGTGCCGCCAAACCCGCCCGAACGATAATTGCGCGCAACGCCCCCTATGACACCGATGGCGGGCAATATTATGTCTGCTTGGGCCTGAGCTTCTGATCGGTTAGGGTCGGGAAATGGATTTCACGCGCAGGCAGATGATGGCGGCAGGAGCGGCAATGCTAGTGGCGGGGCGGGTCTCAGCTGCGCTGCCGACGGTCGCAGTGGTTCGGCCCGATGATGAGGCATATTGGGCCAGCGTGGCTGCCCAATACGATGTGACGCGCGACGTCATTCAACTGGAAAATGGCAATTGGGGCATGATGGCCCGACCGGTGCTGGCCCATTATGAAATGGCGGTGCGGCGGGTCAATCGCGACACCAGCTATTATGCACGCCGCAGCCTGACGCCAGACCTGATTGCGGTTCGCGATAGGGTTGCGACGAAGATGGGCGTGGCCCCACAGGAGATCGCTTTCACCCGCAATGCGACCGAAGCGTTGAAGGCGCTTATCGTTGGTTATAACCGATTACGGCCGGGGGATGCGGTTCTTCATGCCGATCTCGACTATGACAGTATGCAGGCTTGCCTTGCGTCGCTCAAGCATAGTCGTGGCGTTGATCTGCTGTCCATCGCCTTGCCCGAACCGGCGACCTATCAGGGTTTGATCGACGCCTATGAAGCCGCGCTCAAGGCCAATCCGAAGGTCCGTCTGATTTTGCTGACGCATCTGAGCCACCGGACCGGGCTGGTGCTGCCGGTTCGGGAAATCGTGGCGATGGCCCGCGCGCGTGGCGTCGATGCGATTGTCGATGCGGCGCATAGTTGGGGCCAACTCGATTTCCGCCCGGCAGACCTGGATGCGGATTTCATCGGTTTCAATCTGCATAAATGGTGGGGCGCTCCTTTGGGCGTCGGCGTCATCTATATTCGCAAGAGCAAGATCGACCTGATCGACCCGGACAGCGCGAATAGTCCGCCCTTTGCGGCCAACAGCCAAGCGCGGGTCCACACCGGCACCGTCGATTTCGCCGCGCAGTTGACTGTCCCTGCCGCGCCGGATTTTCAGGACGGGATCGGGGATGCCGCCCGTGCCGCCCGGCTTTCTTACTTGCGCAACCTGTGGACCGAAACGCTGCGGGGTACGACGGGGCTTGAGATATTGACCCCTGCCGATCCCCGGCTGCACGGGTGCATCACGTCTTTTCGTTTTGCGGGGCGGACCAGTGTGCAGGATAATGCTGCCATCGCCAAACGACTGCTCGACGAATATCGCATCTTTTCCGTTCATCGTGACGGGCCTGCGCGGGGCGCATGTGTGCGGATTACCCCCGCACTGTTCAACAGCGTTTCTGATATTCGCGCGCTTGAAAAAGCCATTCCAAAATTGCTGGGTTAGGCCTGGTTCGACAGGGTGCCGCTCTCCACAAGGCGGCACCCCGATGATCCATCCTTAGCGCATTTTCAGTCCAGCATCGTTGCCCGCAATGTGACGATGTCTGCGTCCGTCAATCCCAGCGCTTTCTTCATAAAGCCTTCAGATCCGCCATATTGCGCATCAACATAGGTGAAGAATTGCGCCAGATGCGACGCGCCGCTCGGCGTGTAGAGCGGTTCGGCCACCGTGCGTTTCTTCTCATCCGCCGCATAATAATATTTCAGGATCGGGTTGTTGGGATAGTCGGCGGGATTGACCTTGGGCATTTCCCATTGCGGGCGGCGCAGGGCGGTGGACATGTGATAGTCCTTCAGGATCGTGTCGCGATCCACGCCCAGCATGTCGTAAAGCAGCGCCGTCGCCATGCCCGTGCGATCTTGCCCCGCCGAACAATGGTAGATTACTGCCCCTTCATTCGCCTCGATCCGGCGATAGAGCGCGCGCAATTGCGGGACGAGCATCTTTTCCATGCCCTGATAGACATTTTCGCCATTGCCCTTGCCGAAATTCGCCATCAGGGGCTTGAGCGAATAATCATTGGCAATGAATAGCGCGCCGGTGCGATCGTCGACCAGATCCGGGGCGACTTCGCGCTCTTCGATCGAGCGGAAGTCGACGACCGATCCAATGCCAAGCTGGTCGATCAGGCTGTAGTCCGCCTCGCTCAGCAATGGCATCGCACCGGACCGATATGCCTTACCCCAGCGTATGGTGCGGCCATCCTTGGTCACATAGCCGCCTATGTCGCGGAAATTGCTGCCCTGTTCCAGCGGCAGAACCCGTTCGCCGACGACGTTGACATGGCCCTTACGGTCCTTGAGCAGGACATAGCGGCGGCTGTTGGCCGGGATGGCCAGCGTCAGCTTGCCGTCCTTGCCCGCTGCCTTGATCAGGCCCGGCTCGACCTGCTGGTCGGCCTTGTCGATCATGCCATCCTGGCTGATCCAGATCGCGACCGGCACCGTTTCGCCCCGGTCTAGGGTGACGTTGGCCGCGTCGATCCGGGTCAGGGTTGCAGCCTCCCGCGCGTTCGCCGGGGTGGCGATCGACGCGGCAAGGGCCAGCGAGGTGATTAGCGTGATGCGCATCTGTCTATTCTCCGTCAAAAGCTGAAGCGCGCGCCGAACAGGTAGCGCGAACCGATTTGTTCGACCTCCGTCGGCGTTGCCGTGGTGCCTTGATAGGCGATATATTTTTCGTTGGTCAGGTTCGACAGGTCGGCAAACAGCGTCAGATTTTCGTTGATGGCATAGCGCAGCGACACATCGAGATTTTCATAGCCCTTGCGATATTCGCCGCTGCCAAAGCCGCCCAGCGTGTCGAGCCAGTTGGAACGCCATTGATAGCTGGCACGAGCCGACAGGCCATATTTTTCGTAGAAGATGGAAGCATTGGCGATCTTCTTGGACATGCCCTGAAACGCGATACCCTGCTGCGTGGGCGTGTCGAAGCTGCCGTCCAGCAGAGTGACGTTACCCTGAAAACCGAAGCCATCGAGCGCGCCGGGCAGGAAGTCGAACTGTTTGAGCAGGTTGAACTCGACGCCGTAAAGCTTGCCGCTGCGCCCATTATAGGTGCCGCTGAGCAGGTAGGCGGAGCGATCGACCCCGCCAAAGTCGTAGAAATCGCTGCCGACCGCCGCCTGATTTTGATAGAGGACATTGTCGACCCAGCGGTGGAAGGCTGCGACCGATACCATGCCGTTACCGGGCAGATAATATTCGATGCTGGCGTCCGCGCCCCAGGTATATTCGGGCTTCAATGCTGGGTTGCCGCCGCCGATCGTGCCGGGGCTGTTGGTGTCGTTGATCGACGCGCCGACGCGGATTGCGCCATAGGCCGGGCGCGACACGCCGCGTTGGCCCGCCACGCGCAGAAGCAGATTTTCGGTCGCGGCATATTTGATGTTCAGGCTGGGGAAGAAATCGGTCTTGCTGCTTTCATAGACCAGCGGCGTGGCGACACCGCTGGCGACGACGGTGCCGCGATTGTCCATCAGATAGCGTTCCATGCGCACGCCACCCACGGCGGTCAGCGCGCCGCTTTCAACCTTGCCCATGACATAGGCAGCCAGCGTCCGTTCACGCTGGGCATAACGGTCGGCGTCCGGCACGTCGAGCGCCGGATTGTAACGACCAGCCGCTGTCAACCGGTCGAGCAGGCTGAGCGCATCGTCGCGAATGGCGACATTATCGACATAGTTGAGCGTGACGCCGAGCGGGAAGCCGGTGTCCCACGGCCGGTTCGTGACATAGCTGTTGATGTTGAAAGGCTGGCCCACCGACGCGCCCAGCGCACCAAGGGCAGCAACATTGGCGGTCGAGAAATTATTGCCCGCAATGTCACGATCGGCATAGAGGCCGCCCGCCGACAGCATAAGATCGCCGATTTCCTTGGAAAGGTCGAATTTTGCGGTGTAGCTGTTGGAAACTGTTTTTTGCCGCGCGGCGATCAATATCGTGCTGCTGGCCGAAAGCGTGGCCTGGTTGAACGCCCCGTTGACGTTGACGATGGGGAAATTGGGGGCGCTATTGTCGTAGCTGAGCGACAGATTGTTCGCCCCGCTGGTGGACGACTGGATCAGCGGCAGGAAGGTGGTGTTTTCGGTGCGGCTGTAATTGAACTTGAACGAAGCTTTCAACCCGTCATCGGTGGCATAATCGCCGCCCACCGTGCCGATATAGTTGCGGTTACGATATTCGCCGAAATTGAACGTTCCGCGCAACGGCACCCCGGTCAGGCTGCCGCTGTCCTGCGTGCGGGTGCCGCCAGTCGCGCGGTCCAGCCGGAATTCATATTGGTTGCGCTGTTCATTATCGTTGAATTCGGAAAAAATCGCCTTGGCATAGATGCGCTGGCCTTCTTCCGGGCTATATTCCACGCCGCCGAACAGGCCGTTATTCCATCGTTCGATCTCATATTGGCGCACGTCGAATTCGGTCGGCCCCTTGGCATCATAGGCGCCCACTTCGCGGTTGTCGGTCAACTGCTTGCGGCGATAGTGCGATCCGCCCACGACCACGCCGAACACATCGTTGGACCATGACAGGCGCAGCGAACCCTGACGCTGTTCGCCCTTGCCCAGGTCCATGAAGCCATAGCCTGCGTCGCCCGTTACATGCAGGCCTTTACGGTCCATCGGCGAATAGGTGCGCAGGTCGATGGTGGCGACGATGGCGTCGGCCTGAAGGTCGCTGGTCAGCGATTTGTTGATGACCATTTGCGACAGCAGCACGGCGGGGATCGCGTCGAAGCGGAAGGCGCGGGTGTCGCCGCCCTCGTCCACGCCGACCATCGGGATGCCGTCGATGCTGACCGAAGTCCAGCGATTGGGCGCACCGCGCACCTGAATATAGCGTTCCTGACCCTGATCGCGCTGCACGGCGACGGCGGGCAGGCGCGACAGGGCGGCGGCAGCATTCTGGTCGGGGAAGCGGCCAACCGCATCGGCGGCGGCGACATCGGACAGATTGTTCGCCGCGCGCTTGATCGCGATCGAATCCTGCTGCGCCGACAGGATGGATCCGGTCACGACGATCGCTTCGCCTTCATCGAACGCTTCAACCGCCGCAGGCGGTGCATCCTGCGCGGCCAGTGCTGGCTGCGAAACGGCGAGGATGCCGCAAAGGGCGGTGGTGCGTAATAGCAGGCGGCCAGGCAATGTCATGATCGGTTCCCCCAATTGGTTCGCCGGTCCGCTAGAACGTTCGTATGTAACTAATATGACGTTTGGCATGGTCATGAAAATGTCTGTATGGAGCGTCAGGCATCTCGTTCGGTGAACCCGACCTTGCTATGCTGCCTGTTCTACTACCCACGTTCATACCGGAAAATCATGCCCGAAAACTTAGAAAAATCATCCTATTTCAGGCTGATAGATGCCGTTCAGGAGCAATGGGAGCTTAGTGGGCATGACCGGATTTCCGCGCGGCTATTGTCTGCTGTTGCGTCCGTTCCGGTTTCATCCATCTACCATCATTTCGGTTCTCTGGAACAGTTGTTGGCTATTTCACAGGGGCAGGCGCAGAGGCAGGCGCGCTTGTGGTGCGCCGATCGGCTGGCCCAGCTGGCCGGGATGCCCTGCGATTCGCGGGCCTTCCCCGCTTTCTTCGCTGCCTGTGTCGATGACTGGGTGACGCAGCAACGCCGCCTCGCCTTTGCATGGCGCGAAGGCCAGTTGCTGCGCACCGATAGCCCGACGGCACGCAACCAGCGGATGCAATGGCAGGAATTGTGGAGCGCCTTCTGGCAAACGGCAATGGCATGTTTCGGGCTGAAAAAAGGGGCTGGCGTCGCCCATCGCCTGTTCGAAAATGAATCCTTCCTCCACATGATCGACTGGCGACGGGCGGTGGACCGCGCCGGGTTGGACGAATTCGCACGCGGGCTTGGGGCGTGGTTGACGGGGGAGGCGGTGCCGCCATCGCCCTGGCGCGATTTCGCGCGTGCGGCGGCGCTGGACGCCATGCCCGGCATTCCCGATCATGACGACATGACCGGGCGCATCGTTACCGCAGCGGCATCGTTGATCGAACAATCCGGGCCGGGCGGGCTGACCCATCGTGCCGTTGCAGAACAGGCGGGCCTGACGCTAGGTACCGTGTCGCATAAGGTGCGGACCAAGGCGGAGTTGATGCAGCTTGGCTATGAAGCGCTGTATATCAAGGCAGTATCGCGTCTGCGCGTGCAAACGGCGGCCTTGCCATCGGGCGGCCAGTCGCTTGGCGGCATTGCCGATTTCATCGCGGCATCGTCGGGTAGTGGTGGAGTCGATGCCCTGCACCTTGCCGTCGCGCGCGATCCGGCGCTGCGGCAATTTGGTCTGCAACTGCGCTATTTGCGCGGTGAAACGTCGCGTGCCTTGTTCGGGATGCTGCTGCCCCAACGGCCGGAGCCGGGGAATCTTGAAGCAGCGCTACTGTCCGCCTTTCTGGCATCCCTGTCGCGTAACCATGTGGATTGGACGACAGAGGAATCCCGCACGCCGATCCGCATGGAAATAGAGGGTCTGACGGCACTGTTCCAATAGAACGGCTGCTTCATGAAGCTGTCATAGACGCCCTGTACCGGCGCGTCATGCGACTGGGCCATCCCCTGCGAACAGATCAGCCGTCGTCGCCCGGCACGATGCGGATCAGCCGCGCCCGACTGGCTATCTTCACGATGCCGGTGCTGCTGTTTCAGGCCATCGAAATGGCATGGCGCGCTTATCTGCCCCGTTTCCTGACGCTGGACGTCGGCATCACGCTGGGTCTGGTGGGCGCGCTGATGCTGGGCGCTCGTCTGCTGGATGCAGTTGCCGATCCGGTGCTGGGCTGGTTGAGCGACACGGTTCGCACGCCACTGGGCCTGCGCAGGCCATGGATGCTGGCAGGCGCTTTGCTCGTCCCGGCCGGCGCGTTGCTATTATTCCTTGCCCCGCCCGGCACCGCGCTGGTCCAGATCGTGGGGGCCAGCCTGCTGCTGCATCTGGGCTATTCCTGCATCATCACGCCTCATGGTGGATGGGGGCTGGAATTGTCGGACGACAGCCATCAGCGCACGCGGATCATGGGCGCGAAAGTCTGGTTCGGGTTGCTCGGTTCGCTTGGCCTGATCGCGGTCATGGCCCTGATGGAACGCAGCTTTGCTATTGCGCGCGCGGGCCAGATGGAGGTGCTGGGCTGGGTCATCGCTGTCCTTGCACCCGTCACGGTGCTGGCGGTCATCATGATGTTTCGCGAGCGCCCCGACACGGACAGGCCATCGACGGCGGTGCGCCCGCTGGCTTTGTTTGCGGCCATCCTGCGGGATCGGTCCATGCGTGCGATCCTGTTCCTCTACATGGTGACTGGCATCATCGACGCAGCGGCCGCAGGCAGTTTCCTGTTTCTGGCCGAAGACGCGCTGGGTTTGAATGGCTGGGGCGCTACGCTGCTGCTGGTCCAGCCGGTGCTGGCGCTGGCGACGCTGCCGGTCTGGAGCCGCATCAGCGCCCGGATCGGTCGGCAACGGTCGTTGATGATCGCCTATGGCTGGCAAGCTGTCACCGCGCCGTTGATTTTTTTCATCCCCGACGGCCAGCCGCTTGTCTTCGCGGCCTTTCTTGCCATGCGCGCGCTGGGTTGGGGTGTCGATTATATGTTGTTGCGGGCCATGGTCGCCGATCTGGCGGACCGACCATCGCCGCGCGCCGCTCGGCTGGGCGGCACCTATTATGGCATGAGCAGCGTGACGCTCAAACTCGCCATGGGGCTGGGCGGCGGCGGCGCGCTCTGGCTGATCGACCTGATGGTCCGCCAATCCGGCACCGGCACGAGCGATGTCGCCATCCGCCTTGCTTATGCCCTGCCGGCCATGGTCCTCGCCCCGATCGCCGTCATGCGCTTGGGCGGGCATGACAGAAATACGCAGTCTGCCTCGCTGCTTGTGGCATAGGGCCATGGTTCAGCCCATGCTGCCGCATGTCGCCCGTGAGGGCCGGTTTTTCGCTTATGCTTCGGGTAATTTCGGCAAGGCGCTGATCTTTTCCGGCGCGGACGTGACGATCCTGTTTCTGCTGACCGACCTGCTGGGCCTTTCGGCGACGGCCGCAGGATCGCTGATGCTGGTCGCGCTGTGTGGCGATCTTGTGTTCGATTTGCTTGCCGCCCGGCTGGTCATTCGCTTGGCGCAGTCGGGTAAGGGCTATCGCTGGATGGTGATTGCCGCCGCCATCCCGTGCGGCATGGCGTTTGCGATGCTCTACGCCATGCCTGCGCTGGGCCTGCGCACGGAATGGATGCTGGCCTGCGCGCTGTTGCTGTTCCGCAGCGCTTATGCGGTGATCGACGTGCCGCATAATGCGCTGATGGCGCAGATCACCAGTGACAGCCGCGCGCGCGGCCGAGTGTCGGGCTATCGGCTGTTCTTCAGCACGGCGGCGGCGCTGGCGATCGCCACCATCCTGACGCCCCTGGTGCAGGAGGCCGGGCGCAGCCATGCGTTCGACCGGCTGGCGCTCACCGGGATTATTGCGGGCGCCTTGTTTGCTGTAACGATGATCCTGTGCGCCTTGACATCGGGCAGGGGCATCGTCCGCGCCGGTGCGGCAGCCCCGGACGGAGACGGAATAGGCATACCGTTGCGCGATCCGATGGTGATCGGCATGGGGCTATTGGCACTCATCACTGGCTTTGCCGCACCGACATTCGGGCGGATGCTGCTCTATATCGGCACCTATGTCGCCGATCGGCCTGGTCAGGTGCCGATGCTGCTGCTGGCGCTTACCCTGGGGCAGTTTGTCGGCGTCCTGATATGGACGGCGCTGACGGGGCGTTTCAGCAAGAGCCACCTGCTGGCCATGGGTCATGGCGTGGTTGCTGTCGGCATCCTGGCTTTTGCCCTGTGCCTGCATTGGCCCGTCGCCCTGCTGGCCTGCGCCATCCTGATCGGCTTTGGCTTTGCCAGCGTCTATATGCTGCCGTGGGGATTGCTGGCCGATGCGATCGACAGTGTCGCGTGGCGGCACGGTCGCCGGTTCGAAACGGGACTGTTCGCCTTCTACCTCGTCGTCGTGAAGGCCAGCGGCGCGGGCGCGACGGCGCTGATCGGATGGACTTTGGGATGGGTCGGCTATGCCCCCGACACGGCGCAGGCCATGCCGGTTCAGGCGGTAATGCTGGGTCTGGGGCTGGGCGTGCCGATCGTCGGATCTATTGCTGCGATCACCCTGATGCGGCATTTCGATATGGATCATCGCCGCCACGCGCGCCTGCTGACGGCTTTGTCCTATCGCAGCAGGCGCGCGGCGCGCAGTTCGGTTCAATCCGGCGCGGACCCCGTTTCCGGGTTGAAGGCGGGATTGGAAAATTCGGGCGGCGCAGGCGTGACTTTTGCAGGCGGCACGGCGCTTTCCGTCCATGCGCGACAGAACATGTCGCGTAGCATCGTTGCCCCGGCCGCGGCCCTTTCATAAACCAGCGCGCGCGCATCCTTATCGGCAAAATCGGCAAAGCCGTTGCGCTTTTCCAATATGTAGACCCTTTCCATCTTGTCGCCGGCGCTATCCAGAAAGGCCAGTACCGCGTCGAACATGTCGCCGCTGCGGTGGCCGGGCGCACCGATGCGCGGGGCGATGTCCGCGACGCTCAGCGCCATGCCATCGACCAGCTGGCTTTCGAACCGGCCATGGATGCTGCGTTCGCGCGTATAGTCTTTGGGATTGTCGCCGCGCCAGCCATCGGAATGTACCGAGTCATGCAATGGCTGTGCGCCATCGCCGATATAATGGCCCAACCGGATCGCCTGAAATGCGCAATGTTGATCCGGCACCGATGCGTCGCGGCCTTCGGCCTGCGCCTTGCGGACATAGCGCATACATACGACCAGCCGGTCATAGGCCTCGATCGCGGCATAGGGCAGGGTACCGGTCCAGCGGACATTGGTGCGCGCGGCGGTTTGCGGGTCGCTGTCCTTGATCGTGTCATAGCGCTTATAGAGCGCGAGGATGAATTCGTAGCGGGAGCGGGGGATCGGCTTTACGAAAGTAAACTGTTCGCGAAACCAGCCATGATTGGGGTCTTCCTCCATTTTCGAGAAATTTTCCGTGTCGCCGCGCCAGCTGTCGGGCAGCGATGCGGATGCCGCGATATAATCGGCATAGTGGCGCAGAAAGATCGGGCCATCGTCGGGAATCGCATCGATGGCGGCGCGGTCGATGACGGCATGGGCGGTATTGCCCCATGCGTGCGCGCTTTGCGGCGCCAGCGCCAGCACGCTGGCGATCGTGAGGGTAAGGGCAAAAGCGCGCATGGTCATGGTCCTTTGACGCAAGGGTTCAGGGGTCGAGCGGATCGCGCGGATCGACCCGCGCGGACGTGGCGGCGGGACGAAATTCCAGTTCGGTGGGCGACAGGCGCTGGCCCAGGATGCCGGGCTGATAACCCAGTTCGGCCTCGTTGCGCTTGACGAACTGAGCGCTGCCGATCGCCGCGCTCTGCCCCGGATTGCAAACGATCAGCGCATCGCGATTCATCGGCGCACCCATTGCCATCAACAACCGGCTGGCGTTGCGCAAATTGGTGGTGGTGTGCCGGGCATAGGGTTCGATCAGGATCGCGTCGGCCGGAACCCTATAGCGTTCGATCAGCGCGTCGCGCATCTCCTGCGCTTCGGTAAAGCGTGTCGCGCGCGGGTGCGCCCGCCCGCCGGTCACGATGATGAAGGGCGCTTCGCCCCGCGCAAAGCGATTGGCGGCCAGACGCAGATGATATTTGCCATAGGGGCTGATCGCCATATCGGCGACTTCCGGTCCCACACCGGTCACGATCAAGGCCGTGTAGCGATAACGCTGCCATTCCATCTTGCGCGCGCGCTGCATCGCGGCGGCATTGGCACCCGCGTTCAGCGGCTCGAACCCGATCGCATCGGTCCGGTCGCTCACGTCCAGCAACGCCAGCGCATAGGCGAAACTGAGGTCGATCGCCGGGGGCGTGCTTTGGCCCGGCGTGCGCGCGATCCATTCGGCAGCCTGCAATCGCGCCTGCCGTTCCAGCGGGTCGATGGTCCCGGCGCCGTCGATCTGGGCATAGGGCGGCACCTGCCCCAGTGCATAGGTGCGCAGGATGGCGTTGACGCCTTCCATCTCACGCCGCGCCTGCGCCGCTGCGCCGTCGTCGGGCAAAGGACCATGGGCTGGCACCCTGTCGGCCATCGCCGTCATCTCAGCCTGCGTCCACATCATCGCCTGCGCGCCGCAGACCAGATCGTCGCCGCACGCTGCTTTCCGGCCCCGTCGCGCATCCAGCATGGCGACCATCGCGTCATTGGGCTGCATCCTGTCGAACAGCGGGAACAGCCGTTGCGCCAGCCGTTCGGTCACCCCGTCGCGAACTGTCCCGGCATCTGCCGGGACAGTCGCACACAGCGCCGCAGCCACCATGACACCGACAGGTGTCAAACATGTCAGGCGGCGACCCATCACCAGGACTTGCTGATGACGAGGCGGAAGTTACGGCCGAAGATCGGACGACCATAGATCGCTTCCGCGCTACCCTGACCGCTCAGAGAGTCGGTGCGGGTATTGCCTTCGGTCAGGCCATGGGCATTGAACAGATTGTCGCCCACCACCTGCATCTGCCAGCTGCCATGACGCGCAGTCAGCCCTGCGCCGACCGTGCCATAAGCGGGCAGGGCAGTATTGTTATACAGGTCGACGAAGCGCTTCCCCATATAGGTGTAGCGGCCATAAACCGATATGTCCGTCTCGCCCGTCTGGAAGTCGAAGCTGGGGCGGATATTGCCATAGATTTTGGGCTGGCGGACGATCTGGTTGCCTTCGACCTGTTCCGGGTTCGCGCCAGTCGAACTCTGGAAACTCTTATATTTGGGGTCGCTGATCGTCAGCGCGCCGT
This sequence comes from Sphingobium sp. KCTC 72723, assembly GCF_014280435.1. Taxonomy (NCBI): domain Bacteria; kingdom Pseudomonadati; phylum Pseudomonadota; class Alphaproteobacteria; order Sphingomonadales; family Sphingobiaceae; genus Sphingobium; species Sphingobium sp. KCTC 72723. The sequence continues at coordinate 2,985,865 of NZ_CP060388.1, forward strand.
TCAGCGTGAACCAGGGCGTTACCGCGACCGATGCGTCGAACTCTACGCCCTTGACCTTCGCCTCGCCGATGAAGGGAATGTTCACGTCATTGCGCCCGGTCGTCGGGTCAAATGCCAGGAACGAAGCATTTAACGGGTCGAAATTGGTATAGAAACCCGTGACATAGAGGTAGGAGCGACCCGATGCGAGTTTCAGCCCCGCTTCGAACTGGTCGGCGACGGTCGTGATGATCGTCGGGTTGATGCTCATCACCGTCTGAACGTTGGGTGGCGTTTCCAGATGCGACGCGCGGCCATAGATGCCGACATTGGCGCTGAAGTCGTAATTCGCACCGACCGTCCAGTTGGTGACGCTTGGCTTCAACTGCGCATTGACGATCGCCCCGGTAAAGGCGCGGGTCGTGTCGTCTGCCAGCGTCGTGGTGCTGCCCAGATTGGCCTGCGTGGTCAGCGCGGCCCAGCCCTTATAATCATAGCGTTCGTGGCGGATGCCCGCGTCGATACGCAGGCCGGGGATCACTTCCCAGGTGTCGTTGGCGTAGAGCGCGAACATCTTGGCATCCGCGTCACCCTGGCTCAGGGTCGCGGCATAGCTCAGCACGCCATTGTCGGTGACACGGCCCAGTTCCGTACCCGCTGCGTTATACGCGACCAGATCGAGTGTGCGCGGCTTGCCCGCCACTTCGATCAGGTAATTCTGGTAGGTTGTGCGGCTGCTTTCGCCATAGGCGCTGGCATAGAGGCCCAGCTTGATGTCATGGCTGCCAATGCCGGTGTCGAACCGCTTGGCGACCGAGAAATTGCCCTGCGTCGAATAATATTTGGAATGAATGTCGCGATACTGGCCCTGCATGACCAGGCCCGATGCGGCGGCGGGGTTATAGACTGTGTTGGTGCCGGCCAGCACATAGGCAAAGCGGCTGACTGCGCCGAATGCCGTGGTCGCACGGGCCAGATAGCCATTGGCGAAGCTGGTCGCGTCGGCCGGGTTGGTGGTCGAATAGAAAGCGGTGAAATCCAGCTGACCCTGGGTATAACCTGCCTTGGCCGACACCAGCCAGCCGTCGAAATCCGCTTCATATTGCGCGCCGATGTTGATCATCTGCATATGACGGCCATCGGACAGGTCGCTGGTTTGATTCTGTATCACGCCTGCGCCATCACGATATTTCAGGTTGACGTTGCGCAGCGCGGGCGAATTCATCGTGCCTTCGAAAAAGTCGATATAGGGGTTGAGCGACACGGCCGGATTGCGCGGATCGGCAATCGGGATCGGCAGATAGAACACATTGTGATCGTTGACATAGTTCAGGCTCAGCTTGATCGAGCCATTGTCCAGATCATGCTTGATGTTCGCGCGGATCTGGCCGCCCTTGTCGTTGGGAAAGCCATTGTCGCGATAGCCGTCATGCAGGCGCATGAAGCCGCCGATCGCATAATAGGTGTTCTTGCCAAGCGGCCCTGCCTGATAGGCGTCGAGGCGATAGAGGCCGGTATCGCCCAGCGTCAGTTGCGCCTTGCCACGCGGAGTGTCGCTGCCCGTCACCGTGATGGCGTTGATGATCGCGCCGGAATAGCTGGCATAAACGGGGGCCGGGCCGCCGCGCACGACTTCGACATGGTCGGTCATCAGATCTTGTTTCAGGATCGCGTCGCCACGGAAGAACACGCCGTCATTTTCGTGGAACAGCGGCAGGCCGTCCTGCTGGAAGCTGACGAAGCCGCCATCATTGGGCAGGCCGCGAATACGGTAGATATTCTGCACTTCGCCGCCGGTGATTTCGGTCTGGAAACCGGGCAACTGGCCGATCAGGTCAGCGAAGTTGACGGGCGCAATCTTTTCCACATCCTCGTTAGAGATTGTGTTGATCGCATAGGATACGTCGAACCGGCGCTGCGCGCGGGTGGATCCGGTGACGATGATGTCGCCCTGTGCTTCGCCCGCTTCGGCGGGCTGCTGCGCAGGGGCAACGTCCTGCGCGAAGGCGGGGGTGATGAAGGCGGAACAGAGCGCGGCAAAGGCCGTGCCGGTGGCAAAAATGGTCTTGGTCATGGAGAAGCCCCTCTCTGGTGGTCGAGCGGCCCGTGGTCTTTCTGTGTGACGTTTTTAATTATTGTTGTGAAAATAAATAATAGTACCTACCCGTCCCGCTACCCCATCTGCATCGAGGAAAAAGGGCGTGGTCCGTGCATTTTCCGACCTTTGAAAAGGACCAGCGGCGCATCCTGCACCTGCTGCGCAAGTCCGGTCCGTTGTCGCGGTCCGCGCTGGCGACCGCGCTGGAAATCAGCGGAACGGCGCTTACCCGCCTGTCGCGCGACTTGCTGGCGCTGGGCGTGGTGGAGGAAATGGCCGACAGCGAATCGCAGGGCCGGGGCCGCCCTGCCGTGCCGCTGCGGTTGGCGGCCAAGGGCGGCTATGCGGTGGGCGCGACGGCGCACAAAGGTCTGCTCGACCTGTCGCTGGTCGATTTCACCGGCGCGACGATCGCGACGCATCATGAAGCGATCGACCCGATAGCGCCCAAGGCATTCGCGCGAAAAGTGCGTGGCCTGACACATGAAATGGTCGATCGCCATGGCCTGCTGGGGCAACGGATGCTGGGCATCGGCATCGCCGTGCCGGGACCGTCGCTCTCGCTCGCCGGGGATAGGTGGAGCGTTGTCGATGTGTTGCCGGGATGGCGCGACGCGCCGCTGCGCGAGATATTTTCCGCCGAACTGGGTTGGCCATTATGGATCGAAAATGATGCCAATGCCGCCGCGATCGCCGAATATTATCTGGGCGGGCTGATGCGGGATTTTTCCACCATCGTCGTGCTGCTGCTGGGGTTCGGCATTGGCGCGGGCGTCATTGTCGATGGGCGTCTGGTGCGTGGTCAATTTGGCGTGGCGGGGGAAATTGGCTGCCTGTTTCCCGGCGACCAGCCACGCCCCAGTCCACTCGACCTTCTTGCCATACTGCGCGCCAGTGGCTGCGATATTTCCTCCGTCGCGCAGATAGACCTGGCCGCCCCGGATCAGGCGCCGACAATCGAAAACTGGCTGGACCGCGCGGCGCAGCAACTGGAAATCGTCGCCAACACGGCCTTCGCCTGGCTTGATCCCGGCGCGATCATGCTCGCTGGCACGCTGCCTCCGCCGATCCTGCATGGCCTCGCCGACCGACTCGATCGCGCAGACCTCGTCACCATGCTCGGCCAGCGTCGTCCCCCTGTGCGCGTGTCCATGCTGACAGGATCGCCGATAACATTGGGCGCTGCATTATTGCCGATCCACGCGCTTTCCGCAGAAATATAGGCTCGCCTCAATCGATCGACTGAACTTCGTCGGTATGCACGTCGAACCGCACCAGATTGGCCGTGCCAAATGCCGTGGTCAACGCGACATCGGTGGCGTCGCGCCCGCGCGCCATCAATATGCGGCCGATGCGCGGCTTGTTATGCCGTGCGTCATATGTGTACCAGTCGCCATCGATATAAACATCGAACCACGCGCTGAAATCCATCGGTGCATCCACCGGCGGAATACCGATGTCGCCCAGATAGCCGGTGCAATAGCGCGCCGGGATGTTCATGCACCGGCATAGCGTCACGGCCAGATGCGCAAAATCGCGGCACACGCCCTGCCGTTCCTGATAGGCGTTCCAGGCCGTCTTGTCCGACCGCGCGAAATGATAGCCGAACTGGATATGATTGTGGACGAAATCGACGATCGCATCGACCCGGTCCCGCGCCGACAGATAATGCGCAAAATTCCCCCAAGCGACCTGCATCAGCCGGTCGGTTTCGCAATAGCGACTGCCCAGCAGATAGGGCATGACCGCGTCGGGCAGATCCTCGACCGGCGTCTGAGGGCCATCGGGCGCGCGCACGTCCGGCTCGCCATCATCCTCGATCACGAAATCGCAGGACAAAGTGACGCCCCCTGCCGGAATGGCCAGTCGGGTGGCGACATTGCCGAACCCGTCCTCGAACTGATAAAGCGGTATGTCCGGGCTGGCCATCAACCGCTGGGGCGTGCGCAAATCCTGATGGCGCGAAGGATGCACGTTCAACAACGCCATCATCGCGGTCTTGGTGTCAGTAACGAACTGAATATCATATCCGCAGCGGATCAGCATTTATGTCACTTTCCTGAAACGCCGATGGCTCGGCTGTTGATGGCACCATGGTCGGTCGGGGAAAACAGGGCCGGGTCGGCGCGACGGACATCGACCGTTACGTCCATCCCCAGGAAACTGGCGGGCGGGCCAAACCAGGTGCCGGACATCGGCAGCGCCTGAAAAGGATCGCGCGCGATGGCGACGCGGATCAGGCCGCGATTGCCGATGATGCCGTTGGTCGGATCAAATTCGACCCAGCCCGATCCGGGCAGGAAGATGCGCACCCAGGCATGGGTATTGCCGCCCCCGACCACCCCTTCCGATCGGGACGGGTTGTAGACATAGCCTGACACGAACCGCGCGGCGAAACCCAGCGCCCGCACCGCCTCGATCATCAATACGGCAAAGTCGCGGCACGTCCCCTGCCGTTTCTTCAGCGTTTCGATCGGCGACTGGGTGCCTTTTTCATGGCGCGGGACATAAGTGAATTCCCGTTGGATGCCGGTGGCGATCTGCGTGAGCAGAGCGATCGTTTCGGTATTGCCGTTGTTACTGACGAACCCGCGCGCCCAATTGTCGACGATCCGTTCGGGGTCATGATATTCCCGTTCGATCGACCGCAGCAGGTCGGGCATGTCCTCCGACGAATAGGTGAAGGGGAACAGCCGGGCATAGGCTTCGACATCCACCTGCCTTTGCGCGATCGGTGCGTGGTCCAGCGTCATTTCGCTGGTGACGATCAGCCGCGATGCGCGCTGGTTGAACAAGGCGATCGCGACCGCGTTGCCAAAAACGTCGTGCAGCCAGCGCAACTCGCTGGGCGGCGGGTCGATGTCCAGCCGCGCCGACAGCAGGCGCTGGTCAAATGCTTCGCGCGGGCGCATCATGATGCGATGTTCACCCAAGGATACTGGCTGCTGATAACGATAGGCAGTGACATGATGAATGGTCAGCAACGGCATGGGGTCATGTCCTGATGGCCGGGCGCACGGCATATGGTCTGTTGGGTCCGAATGATCCGGCGCCGTTCGGGCTGTTCAACGCGCAAGGGCGCTCCCCGTTCCTGCTGATCGGCGATCATGCCGGTTGCGCCTTTCCCGCCGCGCTGGGCGACATGGGGCTGGATGCGCAGGACCGGGGCCGTCACATCGCGATCGACATCGGCATATATGGCCTGGGCCATGCGCTCGCCCGCTTGCTCGACGCGCCCTTCCTGCATCAACCCTATTCGCGGCTGGTGATCGATTGTAACCGCGATCCCCTGCACCCTGACGCGATTCCATCCATGTCCGATGGGACATGGATCGGCGGCAATGACGGGTTGGACGATGCGGCAAGGACCGCCCGGATCGCGGCGATCCATAACCCCTATCATCGCGCCATAACGGACCTGATCACTACCCGCGCCGCCGCCGGGCATCAGACGATCCTGCTGTCTTTGCACAGTTTTACGCCGGTCATGGCAGGCATCGCCCGGCCCTGGCATGTCGGGATCATGCATTGGACAGGCTATGTCCATGTCGCTGTCGCAATGCTGGCTGCGCTACGTTCCGATCCGGCCCTGACGGTCGGCGATAATCAGCCTTATGCGATGGATGCCACCGACTATACCGTGCCATTCCATGCCTCCGCCCACGCGCTGCCCTATGCGGAGATCGAGGTGCGGCAAGACCTGATCGGCGATGTCGCGGGGCAATCATCATGGGCGCAACGGCTTGCCGATGCGGCGCGACAAGCCTTGCCCGCTTGAGCATCCCGTCGAAAAGCGCATCATCGCCGCATAAGACCGGCCTTGCGCAGCGCGTCCTCGATAATCGCCGCAACCCCTGCGCCGTTCTTCGCCATGACGGACGGGTGCAAAGTTGGGTGCGCGGGCGCTGGTGACGTTCTATCCGTCTTGGGCGTATTGCCTCGATCCGCAGGGGCCGCCAGCCCCCACGACCGGGCAATGTGCCGCGTGGACGATATGCCAGCCTCCAGCATATAGGGTGCAGGCGTGCCGCATCCGTCCGGCCCCAGACTGCTTAGCGGTGTGCCATGCCCCATGCCCATGATGTCATAGGCTTCGACGACTGATCGACCCTGTGCATCGCGCCAGATCCGGCATGGGGTTCCGTCGACGATATGGCGTTCGGGTGCCACATCGGCAACGCCATGCACGCCCGTCCATTGCGCGACGATACGTTCTGCATTGGACGGCGCTACCGTCCGGTCCGCACTGCCCTGCCACACCGAAATGGTCGGCCATGGTCCGTCATGGTCCGATGCGTCACGGACCAGCGTCGTCAGTCGCGCGTCGGAAGGATAACCCTCCCCCCGCATCCGGGCAAAGGCATCGCCGACCGATGCTGCACTGCCGTGGGGCAAGCCGGCAATGATTGCACCACCGGCAAATATTTCAGGATAGCTCGCCAGCATGATCGACGCCATCGCGCCCCCGGCGGACAGGCCGGTCACGAATATTCGCCGCTCATCGATGTCGTGATTCGCGACCATCGTGGCAATCATCTGTGCGATGGAGCAGGCTTCTCCCTTACCCCGTGCCGAGTCAGCCGGGGAAAACCAGTTGAAGCACAGATTGGGATTATTGGCGCGTTGCTGCTCCGGCAACAGCACGGCAAAGCCCAGTTCATCGGCCAGTTGCGACCAGCCCGCGCCACGATCATAGCCGCCTGCCGTCTGGGTGCAGCCATGCAGCACGACGACCAGCGGCGCGCCAGCCGCCAGATCGTCCGGCAGATAATATCTGGCACGCAAGGCACCGGGGTTGGTGCCAAATGCGCTGATGTCGCTCAGACGGTCGGTCGATGCAGCGTCGCCGTCGGGAAAGGCAGCCGGGCGTAGTTTGGCCAGTTGCGCAATCGTGGCACTTAATCGGGTCATATCACGTCTCCAATGCAGGGCAGGAGCCTTCACCCCTCATCAACGCCCATCATGCACATATTGTTGCTGCACTGCACAATAAACATGGTTCTGCGAATTACCCTGAGAGTGATGGTCGCAAAAAAAGGGCGCGGCCATCGCTGGCCGCGCCCTTTCCTATTGCCCGACGCAGCCTTACAGCTTGGCGGTAAGCTCCGGCACGATCTTGAACAGATCGCCGACCAGCCCGATGTCGGCCACCTGGAATATCGGGGCGTCCTCATCCTTGTTGATGGCGATGATGGTCTTGCTGTCCTTCATTCCGGCAAGATGCTGGATCGCCCCGGAAATGCCGACCGCGACATAGACTTCAGGCGCCACGATCTTGCCGGTCTGCCCGACCTGATAATCGTTCGGCACATAACCTGCGTCCACTGCCGCCCGGCTCGCACCGACGGCCGCGCCCAGCTTGTCGGCCAGCGGGAAGATCACTTCCTCGAACGTCGGCCCGTCCTTCAATGCCCGGCCACCCGACACGATGATCTTCGCACTGGTCAGTTCGGGACGCTCCAGCTTGGCGATCTCTGCGCCGACAAAGGACGACAGTCCCTTGTCCCCGGTCGATGCCACCGCTTCGACCACGCCCGAACCGCCGTCCCGCGCCGCCTTCTCGAACGCGGTGCCGCGCACGGTGATGACCTTCTTGGCGTCCTTGCTGCGGACCGTGGCAATCGCATTGCCCGCATAGATGGGCCGCGTGAACGTGCCGTCGCTCTCGACCGACAATATGTCCGACAGCTGCATCACGTCCAGCAGCGCGGCGACACGCGGCGCGATATTCTTGCCATTGCTCGTGGCCGGCGCGACGAAAGCATCATGATGCCCCATCAGTTCCACGATCAGCGGCGCGATATTCTCCGCCAGCGCATGGCCAAAGGCCGCGTCGTCGGCGACATGCACCTTGCCCACGCCCGCAATCTGCGCGGCGGCATCGGCCACGCCGCCGACGCCTTCGCCAGCGACCAACAAATGCACTTCGCCCAGCTGCGAAGCAGCGGTGACGGCCGAGAGCGTCGCGTCCTTGACCGCGCCGCCTTCATGTTCAACCCATACCAGCGTTTTCATGCGGCTACTCCCATGGCCTTGAGCTTGGCGACCAGTTCATCAACATCGGCGACCTTCACGCCCGCCGTCCGCTTGGGCGGTTCGACGACCTTGAGCGTTTCCAGCCGGGCGCTGATGTCCACGCCATAATCGGCGGGGGTTTTCTGCGCCAAAGGCTTGGATTTCGCCTTCATGATGTTGGGCAGCGAAGCATAGCGCGGCTCGTTCAAACGCAGGTCGGTGGTGATGATCGCGGGCAGCGACAGCTTCACCGTCTCCAGCCCGCCATCGACTTCGCGCGTCACCGAAACGCTGCCATCGGCAACCTCGACCTTGCTGGCGAACGTGCCCTGCGGCAGGCCCAGCAGCGCGGCCAGCATCTGGCCGGTCTGGTTGCTGTCATCGTCGATCGCCTGCTTGCCCAGGATGATCAGGCCAGCGCCTTCCTCTTCCTGCACCTTGGCCAGCAACTTGGCCACGCCCAGCGGCTCGACATCCTCGTCGGTCTGGATCAAAATCGCCCGGTCGGCACCCATGGCCAGCGAAGTCCGCAGCGTTTCCTGCGCCTTCGCCACACCGATCGACACCGCAATCACCTCGGTCGCCACGCCCTTTTCCTTCAGGCGGATCGCTTCCTCGATCGCTATCTCGTCAAACGGATTCATGCTCATCTTCACATTGGCAAGATCAACACCCGTCCCGTCCGCCTTCACACGCGGCTTCACATTATAATCAATCACCCGCTTCACAGGCACAAGGATCTTCATTGCTTGCTCCATTGTTTTAATGGTCAGACCAATAAAGCCTGACGCGCGGCTGTCAATCCCGTTCGGTCCGGCCATTGCGCCTTTCGCGGCGGCGGCTATAGCTTGACCCGTCCCTTTCGGAGCGCACCCTATGGCATCGACCCCGTCCACCAAGCCCAGTTTCGCCCCCATCAAAACGCGGCGTGCGTTTGAAGTGATTTGCGAGCAGATTCGCGAGCAATTGGCCGCAGGCACGCTCAAGGCCGGGGACAAGCTGCCCGCCGAACGCGAACTCGCGGTGGAATTTCAGGTCAGTCGCAGCGCGTTGCGCGAGGCGCTGCGCAGTCTGGAGGTCGCGGGGATCATCCGCAATGTGAAGGGTGCGAAGGGCGGGGCGTTCGTGCAGACGGCCGAGCCGGACCGGATCGTGCAGGCGATGCAGGATTATGTCCATCTGGGCGACATTTCGCTGGGCGAACTGACCGAGGCGCGGTTGGCTTTGCAGGATATCATCGTCCGGCTGGCGTGCGCGCGCGCCACGGAAACCGACCTGGCCGAATTGGAGGCGATTGCCGAGCGGACCAAGCAGGAAACCAGCGTGGAGGCGCGCTATGCCTGCGCCGTGGAATATTATGCTGTGCTGGCGCGAGCGACCAAGAACCGCATCTTCGGCATATTCGTGGATTCGCTGTCGGCGATCCTACATGAATTTGTGCGCGGTCCCGATTATGAAACGTTGCAGCAATCGCTGATCGAGAGCCGGTTCAAGCTGGTGCGGCATTTGCGGGCGAGGGATGAGGAGGCCGCCGTCGCGGAAATGCGCAAGCATCTGGAGCGGGTGCATCGCCATGTCCGCAAGAATAGCAAGGCCGCCGCCAAGGGCTGATTGACCGCGCCGTCCCCATCGTGCAATAGGTAGGACCATTGAATATTTGGTCCGACAGGATGGGTTGAGGATATGGCGGAAAATTCCACGGCAGCGATGGGCGGCGCGCTGGACGGCGTGCGGGTGCTGGATTTCACCAGTGTCATGGCCGGACCCTTTGCCACCCGGATGCTTGCGGACCTTGGCGCGGAGGTCATCAAGGTGGAATCGCTGGAGGGCGATCAGGTCCGTGCGCGGCCGCCAAAGCGCGACGGATACAGCGCCTATTTCGGCACGCTAAACGCGGGCAAGCAGTCCATTGCCTGCAACCTTAAATCGCCCGAAATCCTGGCGCTCATCAAACAACTGGTCGCGACCTGCGACGTGCTGGTCGAAAATTTCCGGCCCGGCGTCATGGCACGTTTTGGCCTGGATTTCGCGGCGCTGGCGGCGATCAACCCGCGGCTCATCTATTGTTCCATTTCCGGCTATGGCCAGACCGGGCCGAAGGCGCTGCACCCGGCCTATGCGCCGGTGATCCATGCCGCCAGCGGTTTCGACATGGTCAATCTGCGCTATCAGGACGGGGCGGATCGGCCCGCGACCAGCGGCATCTTCATCGCCGACGTGCTGGGCGGCACGCATGCTTTCGGCGCGATCCAGGCGGCGCTCTATCAGCGGGAGCGGACCGGGCAGGGGCAGCATATCGACCTGTCGATGCTGGAAGCGATGGTCGGGATGCTGGTGTTCGAAACGCAGGAAGCGCAGTTTCCGGGCGACGCGCGGCGGCCGCTTTATACCCCGCTCAAGACCAGCGACGGCTTCATCATGGTCGCGCCGACCAGCCCGCGCAATTTCGAGCAATTGTCGGACGCGGTCGGCCATCCCGAATGGCGCGACGATCCGCGCTTCCTGACCAATGCGGATCGCAATGCCAATTGGGCGACGCTGCTGGCGCTGACCGAGGAGTGGACGATGGAGCGCAGCGCGGAGGAGGCCGAGGCGATCCTGTCGCGCCATGGCGTGCCATGCGCCCGCTATCGCGAGATTGGCGAGTTGCTGGACGACCCGCAACTGGCGGCGCGCGGCGCCTTTGCGCAGGTGCATGACGGCGCAGGCGCGTTCAAGGTGCCGAATCCGCCCTTCCGCATGAGCGGATCGCGGGTCGAGGCGCGGGACCATGTCGCGCGGCTGGGCGAGGATGGCGCGACGGTGCTGGCCGGGCTGGGCGTCAGCGCGGAGGTGGTCGCGGCATTGCGGGCGCGCGGCGACCTGGGCTGAACCGCGCCGTTGTGAAAGGTGCGAAGTTCACACCGTTGCAGGCCACGCATTTGCGTGGGCGCGGAAGGGTGGCGCGGATTTCGCAATAGGAGATTTTTTGCGAAGTTGGCGCGCGCGGGTTTGTGCGGATGGGGTGGCGTGGGGACGGACGGTTGGAAAGAGCCAAGGGTGAATATGGCATGGGGGCGGGGGTGTAGGACAGGGCGAGATGGCGATCATTGCCATTCCCCAACGTCATGCCGGACTTGACCCGGCATCCCGCTTTTCTTGGCGCAAAAAGCGGGACCCCGGATCAAGTCCGGGGTGACGATTAAGGCGATGTTGGATTTGGCCGGTAGCGGACTGTCAGGCCTTCGCAGCATTACTCTTAAAGCTGCCATCGGAATCTGCGAATGATATCGTCATTATGGCCGGTCCGTCATAACAGTAGCGTGCCCTACCTGCGTCCCGGCGAGAATTTGCTCCGCGGCCTTCACCCCTCCGAATTTCTGCACTGGATCGAAACGGAAACGGAGGAATAGATCGAGTGGGACGGACGCTACGTTGATCATGTGCGTTACAGCATCAATTCGCTTGTGAAACGCCTTCATTAAGTGTGCATCAGCGACAGGGATTTGGCGTTGCAGTCGTTCGAATGTGGGGACGTGGAATGATATGCGGTTTGAGCCGACCGCTGGCCTCCAGCCACGCTCGGCAAAATCGACTGCAAACACCACATCCTCGTGCCAGACATTATCTGCGATGGGGCTTTCGCGATAAACATGCGCGAATGCACGATTGCGGATGTCGAGCAAGATTGTGTGATCGACATGCTCCTGCGGCGCTAACTTCTTCGCATCGAGTTGAATCGAACCGCGCTCGCCCCTCTGCCCGCTTGTGCCAGTGGCTCGCGCATAGAGCATTACGCCTGTTATTAGCAGCGCGTTTTCTGTTGTCGCGCGAGAAAGTGAGCCTTGCTGCCGTGGACTACGCCGCAGTGAATTTAACGCTTCGCAAGCATCAGCAGATTGACGCAGATCAGCGTTGCAGGATTGCACTCGCCATACGCTCTCAATGCTGCGGCGCAAATCATCGAATTGTGCGTCATCTTTAAGCGCGAGTGCGATCTGGCGAAGATCGGTGAAGTCGGGAAAGCTCATGCATGAAAGTTTCGCGTAATAGTGCCCAATTGGCAACCAGGACTTCTGACCAGAGCAATATGACTGTCGCGCAGAGAATTATCGTCGGGCGCCCCTTTTTTTATTTTCCCTTTAGATGGTGTCGGAGAGCGGCAGCTATCCGAAACGCCAAATCGTGTTCTTAGCGACAATAAGTGGCGCAAACCAGAAATTCGGCGGGAGCAGCCTATACCCCTCCCGCCCGCACCCTACGTTACCGCAACAACTCCCGCGAAATCGTATTGCGCTGGATCTCCGACGATCCTTCGTAAATCCGCGTGATGCGGATGTCGCGATAGAGCCGCTCGATCGCGAAACCACGGCAATAGCCTGATCCGCCGAAGATCTGGACCGCCGTATCCACCGTGCGGCTGCCTGCTTCGGTGGCGAACAGCTTGGCCATGGAGGCGAGTTCGCGCTTTTTTTCGCCCTGGTCGTAGCGCCAGCAGGCGTCGAGCAGGATCAGGCGCGCGGCGCGCATGTCGGTCGCCATGGTGGCGATATAATGGCGGATCGCCTGGAAATCCGAGATGACACCACCGAAAGCGGGGCGCACTTTGGATTCCGCGATGGCCAGTTCCAGCGCATATTCGCCCATGCCGACGGCAGTCGCGCCTACGTTCATGCGACCCTCGTTCAACCCTTCGAGCGCATAGTGGAAGCCGCGGCCTTCCTCACCGATCAGGGCGTCGGCGGGCAACTGGCATTCGTCGAAGCTGAGTTCATAGACGCCGGGCGTCGCCGTCCCCATCAGTTCGATCGTGCCGGTGACGGCAAAGCCGGGCGTGTCGGCGGGCATCAGGAAGGCGGAAATGCCGCCGCGCGGCCCCGCTGCCTTGTCGGTATAGGCGTAGACGATCACATATTTGGCGTTCTTGCCGTTGGAAATATAGGTCTTGGAGCCGTTGATGACCCAGCCGTCGGCATTGCGGGTCGCGGTGGTGCGCATGGAACCGGGATCGGACCCGCTATTGGGTTCGGTCAGGGCAAAGGCGATGCCGATTTCGCCCGAACACATGCCGGGGATCAGCTGCTGCTTTTGCGCTTCGGATGCGTGGTAGACGATGTTGCGCGCACCCGGACCCATGAGCGGGCGCAGTTCGGTCCAGAATTGGGGGGGAAGGCGGGCAAGTTCGATCTGCACCGCCGCCTGCGCCAGCGCGCCGAGGCCCAGGCCGCCATATTCCTCTGGCAGGGAAAGGCCGAAATAGCCGTTTTCGATCAGAGTCTTGCGCACGATAGGCGGGACTTTGCCGGTCGCCTGAAATTCCGCTTCATAAGGGAGCAGGTCGCGCACGATGGCGCGGGTGACGTCACAAAATTCCTTGATGTCGTCGGGCAGTTCAAAGTCCATGGGGTGCCTCCTTCTTATCCGAATCCGTGGGGCGGCCATGCGCGCCTCTCAGTATTGGTCCTACCATTGCAATAATGGTCAGTCCATTAAATTTTCCGCTAATTAGGCCCAAGGGTCGCTGTCCTTTGGGGCAGTTGTCCTTTAAGGATGGGACCGCCCGATGACGCACAGCGCGCGGGCGCAGGGTAACAAGAGTAAGCGGCATGGCGACCGATCCATTCGACCTTAATCTGCGGCACCTGCGCGCGCTGCTGGCGATCCGCGAACATGGCAGCATCACGGCGGCGGCCGATGTGGTCAGCCTGTCGCAACCGGCGCTGACGCAGGGGCTGGCCAAGCTGGAGCGGCAGTTTGGCTATACATTTTTCGAGCGGCGGTCGGGCGGCATGGTGCCAACGCCCATGGGCGACATCGTGATCGAACGGGCGCGGGCGGCGCTGGACCATCTGTCGCAGGCGGCCAAGGGACTGTCGGGCGTGTTCCAATATCCTGAGCGGTTGATGACGATGACGCAGTTGCGCGCGTTTCTGGCGCTGGCGGAGGCGGGGAGTTTCGCGGCAGCGGCGCATGGCAGCACCCTGTCGCAGACGGCAGTGCATCGCGCGGTCGGCGACCTGGAGCAGATGATCGGCGGCAAGCTGGTCGAGCGGCGGGGGCGGGCGGTTTGGCTCAACCCGGCGGGCAAGCGGCTTGCGCGCGGCACAAGGCTGGCGGTGGCGGAGATTGTCGCGGCGCTGGCGGACATTGGGCGCGATAGCGGGAGCGGGAGCGAGCTGATCGCGTTCGGGGCGCTGCCATTGGCGCGACCCTATCTGGTCCCCGCCGCCATGGCACGGATGGCGCGGAGCGACCCGCGCGCCGCGTTCAAGGTGCTGGAGGGCAGCTGGCGCGAACTGGTCGAGCCGCTGCGCGACGGGGTGATCGACATGGTTGTCGGCGCGTTGCGGCCGTTCGAGATTGCGGACCTGTATCAATTGCCGCTGTCGGAGGATCGGCTGGTGATCGCGGCGGGGAGCCAGCATCCGCTGGCCAAGGTGGGCAAGCCGACGATGGCGCAGCTGGCGACCTATCCCTGGATCGTGGCACCCGCCAATTCGCCGCTGCGCGAACAGTGGGAAAAGCTGTTCGGGGCGGGAAAGGTGCCGGCTACCCCTATCGAGTGCGGGTCGGTGATGATTATCGGGCGGTTGCTGACCGAAGGGGATTTCCTGACATTGCTGTCGCCCGATCAGGTGGCGTTGCAGATCCGCAGCGGGCTGTTGACGCAGATCGGCCCGCCGCTGGAGGACAGCAAGCGCGTCGTGGGGATCACGACGCGGCGCAGCTGGCGCCCGACCGCGACCCAGCGCCGCTTCCTCGACATGCTGAGCGAGGCGGCGAAGGGCGAGCGGGTGGCGGGCGACCAGCCCGACCTGCGGGAATCGGGCTGGGTGTGACGGCGCGCTATGGCTGGTCGGGGACGCTGAGCGCGGCGATCCGGTCCGTCAGTCGCCCTGCGAGCGAGGGCCGGATCGGCTGCCCCGCCAGCAGCTTGCGCCATGTATTATAGCTGATCCCGAAGCGGGCGTTGAGCGCTTCGTCGGTGCGCCCGGTCGCCAGTGCCTGCATCTGGAGGATCATGCGCTCGTCCAGATGTACGCCGTTGCGGCTGCTGTTGTGCATGGCGTGGCCTTTCAGTCCAGCTTGATCCAGACCGCCTTGGTTTCCAGATAATCCTCGATATGGTGCGCGCCGGATTCCCGGCCGAAACCGCTCATGCGATAGCCGCCGAAGGGGATAGCGGGGTCGAGCATCTGGTAGCAATTGACCCACACGGACCCGGCGCGGATGCCGCGCGCCATGATGTGCGCAGTGGCCAGGTCGCGGGTCCACACGCCGCTGCCCAGACCAAATTCGGTCGCGTTGGCGCGGGTCAGCACTTCGTCGATCGTATCGAAGGTGAAGGCGGAGAGGACCGGGCCGAAAATCTCCTCTCGCGCGATAGTCATGTCGTCGGCGACATGGGTGAAGATGGTCGGTTCGATGAAATAGCCCGCGTCATAGCCCGCGCCGGTCATGCGATTGCCGCCGGTCAGCGGACGCGCGCCTTCGGCATTGGCGCTGGCGATGAAGCCCAGGATCTTGTCCATCTGCGGCGCGGAGACGACCGGGCCGATCTGGGTTGTCGGGTCGAGCGGGTCGCCGACCTTGATCGTGCGCGTGAAGGCAGCGAGCCGTTCCATAAATTCGTCGTGAATGGCGCTCTGCACGAACAGGCGTGTGCCAGCCGAACAGATTTGCCCGGCATTGGCGAATACGGCCATGGCGGCGGCGGGGACAGCCTTGTCCAGATCGGCATCGGCAAAGACGATGTTGGGCGACTTGCCGCCCAGTTCGACGGTGACGCGCTTCATCGTTCCGGCGGCGGCGTGGAGGATTTTTTCGCCAACCCCGGTAGAGCCGGTGAAGGCGATCTTGTCGACGTCCGGGTGGCTGGAAAGCGCCGCGCCTGCATCACCCAGACCCGTGACGATGTTGATGACGCCGTCCGGCACGCCCGCTTCCAGGCAGAGTTCGCCAAAGCGCAGCGCCGATAGCGGCGTCTGTTCAGCGGGTTTCATGACCAGGGTGCAGCCCGATGCCAGCACTGGTCCGGCCTTCCACACCGACATGCCGATCGGCCCATTCCACGGGTTGATTGCTGCGACCACGCCGATCGGTTCCTTGAGCGTGTGGGAGAGGACGTCGCCCATCGCGCTGTTGTCGATCGTGTCGCCCGCGATCAGCGTCGCCTGCCCCGCATAATAGCGCAGCAGCGCACCGGCGCGCGCCTTGCCCATGAAGGTGCGGCTGTATGGCGCGCCAAGGTCCAGCGTGTCGAGCATCGCCAGTTCCTCGAAATGCTGCTCCACCAGATCGGCGAGGCGCAGCATGATGCGCTGGCGTTCCACGGGTTTCATCCGCCGCCATGGCCCCTCGAACGCGGCGCGGGCGGATTTGACCGCGCGGTCGACATCTTCCGCGCCGCCCTGCGCTACGGTGGTCAGCAGGTCGCCAGTGGCGGGGTTACGGGTTTCGAACCGCTTGCCCGACAAGGCGGGAACACGCTGGCCGCCGATCAGCATGTCCTGATGCGGCGCGTCGAGCAGGGCGGGGCGGGGGGGGATGATGAGCTGTGTCATGGGAGCTTCTTTCAGGCGGCGATGTTGGATGTGAGGGCGTCTTGCAGGATGAATATCGCGGCGCGCTGCGCCATCATCATGGTGGGGGCGGACGTGTTGCCGCTGATGATGTCAGGCATGACGGAGGCATCCACGACACGCAGTCCCGACACGCCGCGCACGCGCAGGCGACTGTCGACCACGGCCATCGGGTCACTGTCCGGTCCCATCTTGCAGGTGCCGGTGGGGTGATAGGCCGTGTTGACGATCTTGCGCAGGGCATTGTCTATCTCGCTGTCGCTTTGACATTGCGCGCCCGGCTCGATTTCTGCGCCGGTCATGGCGGCGAGTGCAGGCTGGGCAAAGATGCGGCGACATTCGCGGAAACCGGCGATCAGCGTTTGCATGTCATAGGGATCGGCAAAGAAATTGGGATCGATGACCGGCTTGTCCTCCGGCCTGTTGCTGGCCAGACGGACAGAGCCGGTGCTTTTGGGGCGCAGCAACTGAATGAGGCCCATATAGCCGTGGCGGCGCGGCACCGAGCGCGCGTCGAGTTTGAGGCCCGCGAGAAAGGTGATCTGGATGTCCGGGCGGCCGGTGCCGTCCGTGCAGAGGAAACCGCCTGCTTCGGCAACGTTGGACGCCAGCATCCCTTCGCGTTTGGCGAGATATTTGAACGGGCTGGCGAGGATGCGGGGCAGCACCTTGGCCGACACGGCATAGGATTCTGCGGATGGATTTTCCATTGCGACATGGACGGTCGGATGGTCCTGCAAATGCGCGCCGACGCCGGGCAGGTGATGGACAATGTCGATCCCCATGGCGCGCAGATGATCCTGCGGGCCGATGCCTGAGAGCATCAGCAGTTGCGGCGAATTGGTCGCGCCCGCGCACAGGATGATTTCGCGGCGCGCGGCGATGGTGCTGCGCGCGCCGTCCTTCTCGATCTCCAGACCCACCGCGCGGCCCCGGTCGAACAGGATGCGGCGGACCATGGTTTCATCAAGAACGGTGAGGTTGGTGCGTTTGAGCGCGGGGTGGAGGAAGGCGCGGGCGCTCGACAGGCGGGTGCCGTTGCGCTGGTTCAGGTCATAGCGGCCAAAGCCGTCCTGCCGATCGCCGGCGAAATCGTCATTGCGGCGATGGCCCGCCTGTTCCGCCGCATCGACAATGGCGGCGCTGACCGGGTTCCAGTTTTTGGGCTTCTGCACGTCCAGTTCGCCGCCCTTGCCGTGCCATGGCGTGTCGGGACCGGCATAGTTTTCGACGGCTTTGAAGGCTGGCAGGACATCGTCATAGGCCCAGCCATCATTGCCAGCCTTGGCCCAGGCATCATAATCGGCCTTTTGTCCGCGAATATAGACGCCGCCATTGATGGCGCTGCATCCGCCGAACAATTTGCCGCGCGGGAAGTTGATGGTGCGGTTGTTGACGGCGGCGTTGCCGGTCAGTGCCTGTTTCCAGTTATATTTTTCGTGTGGCAGCAGGAAGATATTGCCGACCGGCATTGCGGTTTTCAGATTCACCGGCCATTTTTTGTCGGACGGCCCCGCTTCGATCAGCGCGACGCGGTTGGTGGGGTCGGCGGACAGGCGATTGGCCATCAGGCTGCCCGCCGAACCGGATCCGATCACGATATAGTCGAAGCTGTCGCTCATAGAAGTGCGTCCTTGGCGGTGAGGCGGGGAACATGGCCCCGCACGGCAATGAAACCCAGGGCGTTGACCAGCATCAGGGCGGCGAGCGCGCCGAAGAAGCCGAGATTGCCCCAGTCGATCAGGACCGCGCCCGCCACCGCGCTGACGATCGCGCCGACCCGGCCCGCCGCGCCCATCAGGCCAAGGCCACGGGCGCGCAGGCCGGTAGGGAAGGCGTGGGCGCCGACCGCGAACATGGCCGATTGCGCTGCGCTCGCGAACAGGCCGAGCGCGCCGAGGCAGGCGAGAACGGCGGCTTCGTTGCGCGCGCCGCTGATGGGGAGCAGGGCGAGCGTGGCGCATACGGCGGCGCCGACGATCGCCATCAGGATCAGCACCGGGCGGGAGCCGAAGCGGATGATGGCGAGGCTTGCGATCATCGCGCCGATCGTGCCGCCGATGTTGAAGCTGGTGAGGCCGAGGCTGGCAGTTTGCAGGCCGAAGCCTGCGCTGGTCAGCATTGTGGGCGCCCAGTTGAACATGAGGTAGATCATGAACATGCCGGAGAACATGGCGACGGCCAGCGCCAGCGTGTCGCGCAGCAATGCCGGGCCGAACAGGTTGCGCATCGGTTCGTAGCGGGGGGCTTCCCCGGCGGCGAGGGGGACATGGGCGACGGAGGCGGGATCGGGATGGCCGATGCGGCGCAGGATGCGGTCCAGCTCGGCGGCGCGATCGGGCCGTTCGGCGAGATAGCGGGGGGATTCGGGCAGGACCGACCAGAGCCAGGCGACGAAGATCATCGTCACGGTGCCGCCGATATAGAAAAGCCAGCGCCAGCCAAGGCCCGGCAGGATGAGCGCAGCGGCGACCCCGCCCAATATGCCGCCGATCGACACGCACACCACGCCGAAGGTGACGGCGACGCTGCGCCAGCGGACGGGGGTGAACTCTGCGATCATGGCGCTGGCGGTGCCGGGGACGCCGCCAAGGCCGACGCCTGCCAGCGTCTTCAATGCGGCGACCTGCCACAGGGCGGTGGAAAAGCCAGTGAGAAGGGTCGCGACGCCGAAGATGGCGACGCCGATGATGAGCGCGCCGCGCCGCCCGAAGCGATCGCCGACCCAGCCCGACGTCAGCGTGCCGACAGCCATGCCGACGAAGCCGAGCGCGAAGACGGAGCCGAGCGCCGCGCGGTCGATGCCCCATTCCTTGAGCAGCGACGGCGCGGCGAGGCCGAGCATCTGGTTGTCGAGGCCGTCGAGAATGACGGTCGCGGCGATCATCAGCACAGACCAGATCTGGAAGGACGACATGGGTATGTCGTCCAGCATCCCTTTTGTGCTGCTGCCTTCTATCGTGGCGACCGCCAAGACATTCTCCTCATCTTCGGGCCGTTTGCGGCCGCTTCATTCATTTGCCGGTGTGAAATAGGAAAACCGGAATATCGCTTTTTACAGGTCCAGCACGAGGTTCGCGCTTTTCGATCCCGAACAGCAGACCATGATCGAACGGTTGGCCGACTTGTCCTCGTCGCTCAGAAAATGGTCGCGATGGTCGGGGATGCCGTCCAGCACCTTGACCTCGCACGTGCCGCAAATCCCTTCGGAACAGGCGAAGCCGACATTGACCCCGGCGCTCAGTAGCGCGTCGAGCATCGTTTCGCCTTCCTCGACGGCGATGGTCTTGCCGCTCTTGGCCAGCTCCAGCGTGTAGCCGCCCTCGGTCGCCATTTCGGTTTCGGCGGAGAAATATTCGATATGGGCGTGGCCCTTGGGCCGGTCGCAGTTGATCGCGACGAAGGCGTCGAGCATTCCGCCCGGACCACAGCAATAGAGATGCGCGTCGGCAGGCGCGGCGGCGCAGATGGCTTTCAGGTCCAGGCGGCGGCCGCCGGGGATGCCGTCATAGGCGATTTCCACCCGATCATAATCGGATAGGCGATCGACATAGGCGGCGCGATCCGGGGAGGCGGCGACATAGTGCAGCTCCCAGCTTTTGCCGAGCTTTTCGAGGCGCGCGATCATCGGCAGCATCGGCGTGATGCCGATCCCGCCGCCGATCATCACGGTATGGCTGGCATCCTCCACCATCGGGAAGTTGTTTTTCGGATCGGAGATGTCGAGAATATGGCCGACCTGCCATTTTTCATGGATGTGGCGCGACCCGCCGCGACCGTCGATCGCACGATGGACGGCAATTTCATAATAGCCCCGGATCGCGGGATCATTGACCAGCGAATAGCTGCGCGCCAGGCCGGGCGAAAGTTGCACGTCGACATGGGCGCCCGGATCGAAGGCGGGCATCAGGCCGCCATCGACGGGTTCGAGGATGTAGCTGTTGATGCCTTCGGCTTCCCAGCGGATATTCTTCAATCTTGCGCGCATCACCCTCTCCGTCCGGTGCGATGCGTCTCTTGGCAGGGCCGGGGCGCCATGGATCGGCGAACCGGACAAACCGCAATGCGTTTCGTCACCTCTATCATCCTTGTCTGAGGCACCGGGGCATGGATCGCCCCGGCCCTTGTCGTCCTGTCACTCAGCCGCTTCGACCTTGTCGGGCCAACGCACCGCCTTGGCCAGCGCCGATTCATAGGCATTGGCGAGCGTGTCGCTGGGGTCGTGCAGGAACGACCCGGCGCGCGCGCGGTAGAAGATGCTGGGGTCTTCGATCCCCGGCGGCAGCGTGCCTTTGTTCGCGAGCGCGCGGGCGGCGAGCAATACGCGGCGGCGGACGCGGGCGATCATCTGGTCGGTCGGGGCCAGATTTTCGAAGCTGTGGTCGGTGATCGGCCCCATGCTTTCGGTCACCGCCTGATCCTGCATCGTGATGTTGGGGATGCCAGTGAACTGGGTGCCGTTGCGCTGGGAATCGCGGTCGATCGCCCAGTCGTTCGCCTGACTGTCGGGCGAGCGCCACCGGCCATACCAGTCAGTGGTGGTCGGCGCATATTCGAGCGGCGCGAACAAGGGCGTACCGTCCTTGAGCGTCGAAGTATAGGCCGGGTTGCCCGCGTCCACGCCGCAGGTGATGTCGAACAGCATCGAATGTTCGTCGTCCATCGGCACCCAGGCGCGGGCAATGGCGCGGGTGTGGAAGCGGTTGTTGGGCGTCTGAGTCCAGAAAGGGAACATATAATGGGCGACGCGCCAGCTCATCTGGCCATCGTCGTTCGGGCGATAGCCGCCATACATGACGCCCCAGTCGGCCTGCGCGACTTCATAGTCGGGCGCGCGGTTGAGGACGGTCGGGCGCATCGGATGATCGTCATCCAGATCGTCCGCCTCGATCGAGCCGACATGGAGGAAACCGACATGGCTGGTGTCGATGTCGCCTTCCAGCGCCTGGAGCCAGTTGCAGTCGCGTTGCAGGCACCAGATTTCCGCGTCCGGGTGCATCGTCGCTTCGATTTCGGGGATCGGCGGCGGGGCGGACTGATTTTCGCCCATATAGACCCAGATCAGGCCATTGGCTTCGTGCGTCTTATACGCCTTGGCATGGACCTTTTCCTTGAAATCCATGCGGGCGGGGACGGACGGCATGTCGACGCACTTGCCATCGACGTCGAACTTCCAGCCATGATAGACGCAGCGTATGCCGTTTTCCTCATTGCGGCCAATGAACAGCGACGCGCAGCGGTGGGGGCAGCGATGGTCCATGATGCCGACCCGGCCAGAACTGTCGCGGAAGGCGATCAGTTTTTCGCACAGGATCATCAGGCGGACCGGATCGCCGTCGGCCTTCACTTCGGAAGACAGGACGGCGGGCATCCAATATTGGCGCATCATTGTGCCCATGACCGTGCCTGGTCCTACCCTGGTCATGTCGGCGCTATCCGTGGACTGCATGAGTTTTTCAGCCTCTTCCTTGCTTGTCGTTATCAGCGCGGCTTGAATCGATGCCAGCGCCATTCCCTGATCCCTGACTAGAGGGTCGCGGCCACACGCCCCAATCGGAATGTGGTCGGACCATTCAATAATCGGGACGATACTATTGCGCCTCGATCCTTTTTGCTGCTTCTCGCCCCCAGGCGGCATCAAGCCGTGTTGTCAAGGGAGAGTCCGGGAATGCCTTTCAGCTTCAAAACATCATCTGCGCTGGGCGCGATTGCGGCCATGATGGTGGTCACGCCAGCCAGCGCGCAGGCCGATCAGGCGGCCCCCGCCGCCCCCGCGCAGGACGCCGCGCCCCAGCCGGTCATCTTCCCCGAAGATATTGTCGTCACGGCCGAGCGCCGCGAATCGACGGTGCGCGAAGTGCCTTTTTCCATCGCGGCGTTCGGTGGCGAATTGCTGCGTGAAGCGCAGGTCTACAGCCCCGCCGCGCTGACGCAGCAGATGCCCGGCATCACCGTCAACACCGCCGACAAGTCGCTGTCGATTGTCGCGATCCGTGGCAATGTGTCCACGTTCCGCACCGCCACGCTGGACACGCCGGTCGCCTATTTCATGGACGACGTCTATTATGTGTTCAACAACGACCTGAACGCCAACTTCTACGACACCAACCGGGTCGAAGTGCTGCGCGGGCCGCAAGGCACCTTGTTCGGGCGCAACGTGGTGGGCGGCGCAATTGCCGTCATCACCAACAATCCCGATTTCAAGGACGATTATTATGGGCAGGTGAGCGGCGGCAATGGCGGCTTCCTGCGCACCGAAGGCATGGTCAACGGCACGCTGGTCGATGACAAGATCGCGGCGCGTTTCGCGTTCAGCACCGACCATAGTGACGGCTTGATCGACACGCCCAACCAGTCGGGCAGCTATGGCAAGTCGGACAGCTATTCCGCGCGCGCCAAATTGCTGTTCCAGCCGACTGATACGCTCAAGGTCGTCCTGTCGGGCGACTATAGCTATACCAAGGGCAAGGGCGGCGCGATCCAGCTGGGCATTGGCGGGGTGCAGCGGATTCCCGCGACGTTCGGCAATTTCGACGACGACAAGTGGACGAACAATGATTTTGTCGCGTCGCCTTATCGCCAGCGTTTGCGCGGCGGCTATCTGCGCGGTGACCTGGACGTGCTGGGCGGCACGCTGACGTCGATCACCGGCTATCGCATGAACGACAGCCGCGCGATCAACGATGACGTGCCGGTGGCGACCGTGGTTCCAGTGTTCGACCGCCGCCAGGTGGTGAAGAACCGCAGCTTCACGCAGGAAGTGCGCTTTGCGTCGGCTCCGGGCCGCTTCTCCTATGTGGTGGGTGCCTATTTCCTGTCGGCCGATGTTTCGACCACCAACATCTTCTTTTACAGCCCGCTGCCCGGATCGGCCGTTAACGCGACCGTGCGGCGCAATCCGCTGGTGACCAACATCACCCGCGTGCAGGAAGGCAATGTGCGCAGCCTGGCGGTGTTTGGCGAAGCGACGTTCGAAATCACCGACAATCTGGCTGTCGTGGCCGGTGGCCGTTACACGTCGGATCGCAAGAAGATCGACTATCGCGCCTTTTCGACCACCGATGCGGGCGCGATCCCCGGCTTTGGTTTCCCCGGCACGGTGACTGCGTCGGGCGGCAAGACGTGGGATGCGTTCACGCCGCGCTTCACGATCAAGTTCGAGCCAAGCGACCAGATCAATATGTATGCGACCTATGCCAAAGGCTTCAAATCGGGCGGCTTTGTCGACAATGCCTATCGCGACCCGACCATTCCGCTGGAACCGGAAAATGCCGAAAATTATGAAATCGGTGCCAAGTCGCGCCTGTTCAATAACAAGCTGGATCTCAATGTCGCGCTGTTCCAGCAGACGACCAAGAATCTCCAGAATTTCTCCGGCGCGGGCGGTATTGCGCACACCTATAACGGCACGCTGAAAATGAAGGGGATGGAGGTCGAATCCGTCGTCCGCCCGGTCGAGGATCTGCGCCTGACCGCCAATTATACGCATCTGGTGGGCAAATATACCGACCTGCGCGATCCGCTGGTGAACCTCGATTACTCGGGCAATCCGGCCAAGTTCGCGCCGCGCGACAGCTTCACCGTGGGCGCGGCCTATACCGGCCGTCTGGCCAATGGCGCGACGTTGACGCCGCAGGCGGACTTCAATTTCTCGACCCGCATTTCGACCGACGACGCCAACACGCTGCGCCTGTACGACAATCTGCACAGCGATACGCGGGGCCGGACGCTCAATGCGCGGCTGAATTATGAGACGGCGGACGGCCGTTTTCAGATCGGCCTGTGGGGCAAGAACCTGACCAACAACTATCAGATCGTGAATGCGGACGACATCACGGCGTTTCTGGCAGTGCCGGGCAATGGCACGACATATTGGAAGATTTTCACCAACACGCCGCGGACCTACGGCCTGACGCTGTCGTTCCGCCACTAATACCCTGGGGCGGGGAGGGCGATGCCTTCCCCGCCTTTTTCTTTTGCCAGTTTCAGGACGGACATATGACCGAACAATTCACCCTTCCCGCCAATGGCAGTTTTTCCTTTGCGGGGCGCACCGCTCTCGTGACGGGCGGCGGGCGCGGCGTGGGCGCGGCCGTTGCCCGCGAAATCCATGCCGGTGGCGGGCGCGTGGCGGTGAGCGACGTGGATATGGACGTGGCGCAGGCGGTCGCGGCGTCGCTCGATCCATCGGGCGAGACGGCGATCGCCCTGACGCTGGACGTGCGGGAGAAGGATCATTTCCTGGCCGCGCGGGACAAGATTGTGGGCCTGTGGGGCAAGGTCGACATCGTGGTGAACAATGCCGGTTTCGCCAAGCGCACGCCGACACAGGATATTTCACCCGAAGAATTTGACGCGATCGTCCAGATCAACATGCGCAGCGTGTTCCTGAGCTGCCAGATATTCTCCGAACATATGCGCGAACATGGCTATGGCCGGATCGTCAATATCACTTCGCTCGCCGGGCAGAATGGCGGGACGGTGGCGTCCCCCCACTATGCCGCGTCGAAGGCCGGGGCGATCATGCTGACCAAATATTTCGCCCGCTATCTGGCCGGGACTGGCGTGACCGTGAACGCCATTGCGCCGGGACCGATCGACACCGCCAAGGCGCGCCTGTCGGCCGAACAGATTGCGCGAGTCGAGGGCGAAGTGCCGGTCGGGCGATTTATGGAAGTGGGCGAGATCGCGGCGGCAACGGCGCTGCTGGCGTCGGACCGGGGCGGGTTCTTCGTCGGCGCGACGCTGGACATGAATGGGGGGCTGTATTTGCGGTGATCCCGCTTTGCCGCATCCATTTCCCGTTTTTCTTATGGCTTTATGGGATTGCGATTGGCGCTGGCGCGTGGCCCATCCATAATCAGGCCCAACAATAGGGTAGCGTCGGAGCGATGAACCGCCCGGCCGGATACTGGAGAGTAGCATGTTCATTTACAACGCATGGTATGTGGCCGCCTTTGCCGCCGATATCGAACCGGGCAAGACGCTGGGGCGGAAATATCTGAACAAGGCAGTCGTGCTGTTCCGCACCGAGAGCGGGGAGATCGCTGCGCTGGAGGACCGGTGCAGCCATCGCGCGATGCCGCTGTCCGCCGGGCATGTCGATGGCGATGTCCTGCGCTGCTGCTATCATGGCGTCGAGTTTAACGGGAAGGGCGCCTGCACCCGCATCCCCAACCAAGCGCGCATCCCCGCATCCGCCAATGTCCGCCATTATCCGGTGGTGGAGAAGGACCATCTGATCTGGATCTGGATGGGCGAACCGGCACTGGCCGACCCTTCGATCATCGTCGACAGCCCGGAACATAATGATCCGGCCTGGACCTGGCGCCCGTATAATTTCCCGGTGAAGGCCAATTGGCAGCTTATCATCGACAATATCATGGACCTGACCCATGTGCCTTACATCCATGCGCGCACGATCGGCGGGAACCCGGAGCAGCATTATAACGCCGACACCAAGGTCGAATTTGACGGCCGCAAAGTGACGTTGCTGCGCAAGATGCCCAATTCGGTGCCGCCCAAATCCTATATCGACGCGGGCGGTTTCAAGGGCCGGGTCGATCGTTGGCAGGAAGTGCGGTTCGAGCCGAGCATCGGCATGACCTGCCGCGTCAATGCCGGCGGGTGCGAGGTCGGCACCGGCGCCTATGAGGGCAAGCGCGACAATGGCTTCATGCTGGCCAACAATCATTTCATCACGCCGGAAACGGCCACGACCAGCCATTATCTGTGGACCATCTGCACCACTGCGCCCAAGGAAAGCGGCGTCCCCGATGTGCTGTTCGACCAGTTTTTCGATACCATCACCGAAGACGAAGTCACGTTGCAGGCGCAGCAGGCGCGGATCGATGACGAGCCGGAGCGGGCCTTTGTGGGCATCGCCAGCGACGGCGCGGTCAATCAGGCGCGGCGATTGCTGAGCGTGATGCAGGAGGCCGAAGAAGGGGCCAAGGTCGCGGCCTGACGGGGCAGTTGCGGAGCGACAGCAGATAAAGGCTGTCGCCCCGCCTTGTATAATGGCCGTGGTTACAGGCCGACGGGATAGAATATCGATTTCTGGTTCTGATATTCCTGCAACCAGTCGGGACCATATTCGCGCCCGACGCCCGACCGCTTATAGCCGCCGATCGGAGCATAGCTCATGCGTCCGGTGCCGCCGTTCAGCATGACGCTGCCCGACCGGATTTGCAGGGCCATTTCATAGCCCGTGGCGGCATCGGCGGTTTCGATGCCGCCATTCAGGCCATAGCGGGAATCGTTGGCGATGCGGATCGCTTCTTCGTCGGTGTCGAAGCCGATGATGCAACCGACCGGGCCGAACACTTCCTCCTGCGCAATGGTCATCGCGTTGTCGACATCGTCGAAGATCGTGATGTCGGTGAAGAAGCCCTTGTCCAGGCCCGCAGGCCGCCCGCCGCCATGGACGATTTTCGCGCCTTCTTCCCGGCCGATGGCGATCAGATTTTCGACCTTCGTGCGTTGGGATTCGCGGATCAGCGGACCCATCGCCACGGTGGGATCGGCAGGGTCGCCGATCTTGAACTGGCCGGCGACGGCGCAGGCGGTTTCTACGAACGCTTTGCGGATGTTGTTGTGGACGACCAGACGCGTGAGCAGCGCGCAACCCTGACCTGCATTGACGGACAGGACGGCGACCGCCATCGCGGCTGCGCGGGCGACATCGGCATCGTGCCGCACGATCAGCGCGGATTTGCCGCCCAGCTCCAGATGCACACGCTTGAGCGTCGGGGCCGCCTGCGCCATGATCGCCGCGCCGACGCCTTCGGACCCGGTGAAGCTGACCAGATCGACGCGCGGGTCGCTGGTCAGCATCGTGCCGACTTCCGGTCCGCCGGTTATGACGTTCAGCACACCCTTGGGCAGGCCGATCTCGTCGGCAATCTCGCCGAACAGCAGGGCGGAGAAGGGCGTGAAGGGCGATGGTTTCAGCACCAGCGTATTGCCCGCCAGCAGCGCCGGGACGATCTTCGCCAGATTGATAAGGAAAGGGAAATTATAGCCGGTTATGCCCGCCACGACGCCAACGGGTTCGCGCACGACGGTGGTGCCACCCATTTTCCGGGGACCGTCGGGGTCGAAGGGGTTGGGGGTGATGTCGATCGGCAGGCGGACACTGTCGTCGCGAGTCGAATGTTCCAGCGCGGCGAGCAAATGGTCGAGCGGATTGGCGACCTGCATCCCGTGCGTGACACCCTGCGCGCAGCCGACTTCCGCCACGATCAGCGCGACGATCTGCGGCCTGCGCGCGTCCAGCGCCGCGTGCATCCGGCGCAGATAGGTTGCGCGTTCTGCCATTGCCATGCGCGGCCATATGCCGGTGTCGAAGGCGTCGCGCGCCGCCGCGATCGCTGCTTCCGCCGCTGCGGCATTGCCCACCGGCGCGTGGCCGATGACGGCTTCGGTCGCCGGATTGATGATGGCGTCGCGCTCATGCCCGGCGGAAACCCACGCGCCGTCGATATAGAGCTTGTCGATTGTGGTGAAGGGGACGGTCATCGGCTAGGTTCCTGATTGGGCCGCAGGATCATCTCTGCGGCGTTGAGCGCTATGGCCATGGCGGGCGCGTTGGTATTGCCCGACACGATGGTCGGCATGATGGACGTGTCGACCACGCGCAGGCCAGTGACGCCGCGCACGCGCAGTTGGGGATCCAGCACGGCCCCGTCGTCCACGCCCATCCGGCATGTTCCGCAAATGTGGAAGGTCGTGCCGCCAAGGCTGATGGCACTGGCCAATATGTCCTCGTCCGTTTCGATCCCCACCGTCTTGCCCGTTTCCGCGATGATCCAGTCCTTGAGCGCAGATTGCTTTGCCAGATTGCGCAGCCAGCGGAACAGGGCGACGAAGTGGGTCCGGTCCGCATCGGTTGCCAGATGATTGGCGTCGATGATGGGGGGGACATCTGGGTCGGCGGAACTGATCCGCACCTGACCCTGGCTATCGGGGCGCAGATAATAGGCAATGACGGTCATGCCGGGATAGGGATCCAGCGCGACGGCACCCTTCGCATCGGTATGGAAGGAATAAAGGCCCATGCCGATCTGTGCGTCGGGGCGATCGGGTGAGGCGAGCGTCTTGATGAAGCCGCCCACTTCATGCGCGGCATGGGTGAGCGCGCCCTTCGATCCGAAGAGATAGCGCAGCGCCGATCCGATGAGGCCTAGGCCGGACAGCTTCTGGTTCAAGCTGTTGCCGCGCATCTGGTAAGTGAAGGAAAGATAGCGATGTTCGCGCAGATTGGCACCGACGCCGGGTGCATCCACGATGACCGGGATGCCCAGCGATTCCAGCAAGGCGCGGGGACCGATGCCAGACAGTTGCAGCAGTTTGGGACTTTGTATCGCACCGGCGGACAGGATGATTTCGCGCCGCGCGGCCACTTCATGCAATCCGTGTTTGTTGCGCAGCAGGATGCCGCAGGCCCGCTGCCCGTCGAACAGGATGCGCTGGACATCGGTGTCCGGCACTACGTCCAGATTGGGTCGCCCCCGAACCGGCTTCAGGAAAGCGCGCGCGGCGGAAAAGCGTTTGCCGCGATGGGTGGTCGTCGGCTGGTAACCCATGCCGCCTTTAGTCACGGCAGGCATGTCGTTCATGTCGTCGACCCGTGGCGTTCCGGCCTGTACGGCGGCATTGATGAACGCTTCGCAGAGCGGATCACCGGCGGGGTGGACGCTGACCTTGAGCGACCCGCCCGTGCCGCGCCAATCCTTTGCGCCCAGCACATGATCTTCCAGCGCAACAAAGTGCCGGCCCATCCGGTCCCAGCCCCAGTCGGTGCAGCCTGCCGCTTCCCATGCATCATAATCGGCAGGTGCGCCGCGCACATAGACCATGCCGTTGATCGAACTGGACCCGCCAACCGCGCGCCCTTTCAGCCAGACTTCCTGCGGCGCATTGCCGCCGGGAGATACGGCATAGTCCCATACATGGGGATTGCCTGGTGCCAGCAATTTGCCGATGCCACGCGGCATCGCGATGAGCGGGCTGGTGTCGTCCGGCCCGGCTTCGACCAGCAGGACGCTGACGGTCGGATCGGCGGACAGGCGGTTGGCAAGGACGCAGCCGGACGACCCTGCGCCGACAATGATATAGTCATAGGCTTTTTGCATCATGCCGTCCCGGTTCCTCGCCATGCCGCTACAGACCACAGACGCGCCTATGGTCCCACCTGTCCTATGATAGGTCGCGGGAGAGGATGGGTGCGACGCTGACGACATTTCCGCTTGGCTTGTCGGGGCGGGGTTGCCATGCCATCGGGGATGAAAGCCAAACTGGAAGATTATGGCCCCGGCGCACAGAAATTGCTGTTGGCCGCAGAGGAAATCATTGCCGAGCGTGGTATCGAAGGGGCGTCGATCCGCGAAATCCTGCGTGTTGCAAAGCAAGGGAACAATTCTGCCATCTATCGCCATTTCGGGTCGAAAGACCTGCTGATCCGCGCGATCTATGATGTGCGTCAGGCAGAGGTCGAGGATTGCCGCATGTTGCGGATGCAGCGGTTGCCGCATTTGCCCGGCGACATTCGGGGCTTGCTGGAGCTTTTTTTGCTGCCGGTGCTGGATGCATTCAAGGGGCGGCAAAGATGGATCTATTCCCAGTTCATTCTGCATCTGATCCTGAACGACCCTTTCGACGACGCCTTTGATTCGGTCCGCGAGGGACCGGCCGTTCGTGCGGTGCATCAGGCCTTGCGCGCGCGCTGCGCCGCCATGTCGGATCAGGTTTTCACCATGCGCCTGTCGGTTGCCGTGACCAATTTCCTGATGGGGGTCAGCTATGGCGATCGCGTCGCCAACCTTACCGGCGGGCGATACCCGCGATCCGACCAGTATCTGGAAGATCTGATCAGCACAGGTTGCGCCTTGCTGATGCTGCCGCCCTTTGCCGATGGGCAGGATGCGCCCGCATAGCGCAAGAAAATTGCCTGCCCTCTCCAACGATAGGCATGGCTAAGACGATCGTCTTATATCCCCTCCCTGGCACTGGCAAAGGTCAGGCTTGCGAAAGCACGCGGTTCAGCCGCTAAGGGAGAGAAGATATGCGCCCGATTTTCACCGCGCGTTTTGCGGTTCTTTTGACGTCCGTTGCGCCTTTGGCCTTGCCGGCACTGGCGACTGCACAAACCGCCCAGCCACAGATTTCCGCGACGATGGACGACATCGTCGTCACCGCCCGCCGATCTGAAGAAAGCATCCAGTCGACGCCGGTATCGGTCACCGCCTTTAACGCCGACATGTTGCGCGACGCCAATATCGCGACCACCGCCGACCTGATGATCAAGACGCCGGGCGTCTATCTGTCCGGGTCGGGTGGCCGTGAAAATTCGGTGTTCCAGATTCGTGGCCAGTCCAAGGCGCTGAGCGGTTCGAACGCGCCCGCCGTCGTCAGCTATTTCGCCGATGTGCCTGCGCCGACGTTCGGCAGCGGCGTTGCCACCTATGACATGGCATCGGTTCAGGTTCTGAAAGGGCCGCAAGGCACGTTGTTTGGCCGCAATACAACGGGCGGCGCAGTCCTCTATTATCCCGCCGCCCCCGAATATGCGTTCGGCGGTTATGTCGAGGCGGGCTATGGCCGTTACGACCGCAAACAGCTGGAAGCTGCGCTGTCGATTCCGATCGTGGACAACAAACTCGCTGTGCGGGTTGCGGGTCGATATGAAAAGCGGGACGGCTATACCAAGAATATCGGCCTGGGTGGCGATCTGGACGACGTTAATTCGCGGGCCTTTCGTGTCTCTGTGCTGGCCGAACCTGTCGATGGCTTCAAGAATTTGACCATCCTCGACTGGTATCGCAACAATTACACCGGCGACGCGGTGCTGCTGACCAGCCTGTTCGACAATCCCAGCCTGATCGACCTGCTGGGCCTGCGCAGTGCAATGGTGAGCGCACTGGCAACGCAAAAGGCGCGCGGTCCCCGCGTCATCGACAGCGATGTATCACCTGCGATCAACCGCACCCGCCGCTGGGGCATCACCAACCGCACCGATATCGACCTGGGCGACAGCGGGGTCAGTTTCACCAATATCTTTGGCTATCGCAAAACCTATGTGAACTATAATATCAATACCGATGGCGTGCCGTTACTGGTGACGACTGGCAATCCTGCCGCCGGATTGCCCGCCGGACTGCCATTGACCCTGCTGAACGCGGGTGCGGTCAACCATGTCGAACAATATACCAATGAAGTGCAGATCAAGGGCAGCGCGCTTGACGACCGGGTCGACTGGCTGGTCGGCGGCTTTTATCTCAAGAGCCAGCCCTATGGCCCGACCGGCAGCGGCAATTCGATCGCGCAGGTGGTGCTGCCGCCATTCCTGCCGCCAGAAAATTACGGCACCTTCCAGTATAATTTCTACACCGAAAAGAGCAAAGCGCTGTTCGGTAACGTCAATGTGAAGCTGGACGAAATTGCGCAGGGGCTGCGTTTCAATGCCGGTTTGCGCTATACCTGGGACAAGGAAACGGCCTGCACTGCGACCGACAATGTCACCCAGGGGACAGTGCAACCCGGTGATTGCGTGGCCACCAACCCGATCCTGATCGGCGCGACCACCAACTTTGCCAAATCGAACGCGCCGACATGGACCGTTGGTTTCGACTGGCAGGTGACGCCTGATCTGTTCACCTATATTTCGACCCGGCGCGGCTATCGCACGGGCGGCATCAATACGCCGACCTTCGGTGGCCGACTGGCGCCCTATCAGGCGTTCGGGCCGGAACGGGTTACCGATCTGGAACTGGGCGTGCGATCCGACTGGACGCTGGGCGATGTTCGCATCCGGTTGAACCTGTCGGGGTTCGTGGGCTATTATGACGGCGTGCAGATTGCGCTGAGCGGCTTATTGACTCAGCCAGGTTGCGTTGCGGGTCATCCGGTATTTGGCGAAGCGCCCTTTTCGCCCGATGGCGATTGCAGCGCGGACAATGATCCGCAGTCCGGCACGATGCTGGCCAATGCCGGTAAGTCGAGGGTCGCGGGTCTGGACTTCGACGGACGCATTTTGTTTTCCGACCGGCTGACCTTCACCTTCGGCGGCAACCTGCTCGACACCAAGACGCGCGAACTCACCGCACCGGCACCCATTGCCGCCTATCTCACGACGAAGGAAATTCCATTCGATCTGGTGGCCAAGACGACTTTCACACTGGGCGCGCAATATCGCATCCCGCTGGGTGCGATGGGCGACCTCAACGCATCGGCCGACTATTATCATTCCAGCAAATTGTCGTTCGTCGATACGGCCCTGCCAGCATATGACATTGCCAATATCAGGTTCGACTGGCGCAATGTCGCTGGTCATCCGGTCGATCTCGGCATTTACATGACCAACGTCTTTAACAAGACCTATCAGGCGATCGGCGCAGTATCGGGTGCGGGATTGGGCTTTAACAGCGCCATTTTCGGGCCACCCCGGCAATATGGCCTGACGCTGCGCTATCGTCTGGGGGAATGACGTGACGATGCCGCGCAAAGCCGTATGGGCGCAGATCATGCCCATGCCGGGCGACGATCTGGTCAGCCTGGCACAAGGTTATGAGGCCGCCGGGGTGGAGGGGCTTTGGGCGCCGCAGATGTTCGGCGCGCCCTTCACGACTTTGGCTGCAGTCGCCCCCGCGACGCGGCGGGTCCAGTTGGGGACAGGTATCGCTCTTGCCTTCGTGCGCAGTCCGCTCGAAACCGCGTGCAGCGCAATCGACCTTGACCTGATCAGCAACGGGCGCGTGGTTCTGGGTCTGGGCTCCAGCGCGCAGAGCCAGATCGAAGGGTCTTTTGGCAGTCCATATGGCAAGCCTCTGGCGCATATGCGGGAAATCGTCGGCATGATCCGCGCCATCGTGGCGAAAGGGGATACGGGCGAACTGACCGAGCTGGCTGGCGACTATCACCGGCTGGACCTGTCCCATTTTCGCCTGCTGCATCCGCCCAAACGATCCCACATTCCCATCGTTTTGCCAGCGGTGTTCCAGAAAGCCTGCATACAGGCGGCGGAGATTGCCGACGGGTTGCTGGGGCATCCTTTATGGAATGATGCCTGGATAGAACGGGAAGTCATCCCCAGCATCAGCGCGGGGCTGGATATGTCCGGCCGTTTGCGGCGCGACTTTACGCTCAACATATCGATCTTCACGGCCATTGCGGATGACCGCCGCGAAGCTATCGAGGATTGCCGGGCGACGATCGCCTATTACAGCCAGTCGCCGCAATATCTGCGCTATTTCGAGGAGATTGGCTTTGGACGGGAAGCCGCCGCGATTCAGGCGGCGTTCGCGCAGGGCGATCATGGCGCGATGACGGCAGCCTGCACCGACGAGATGGTGGAAAGCATCGCCATCGTCGGCACGCTCGATGACGTGCGCACCCGCGTCGCGCGGCGTGCGGCACAGGCCGACGCCATCACGCCGGTCATTCCCCATTATGGCCTGTCGCCAGAAAAAAGCGCGGCCTACACCAGACGGATTGCCGAGGCCTTTTATGGCTGATCCTGCGCACGAACCTGTCGCGGCCATGGCGGGCGGTGGACTTTACAATCGCCATTCCGGTTTGCAGCACGCCAATCTGCAATCCGCGCTACCCTTGCTTGCAGCGGCGGCACGGATCATTGGCGAGCAATCCCATGGCCCGGTTGCCATCGTCGATTATGGCGCATCGCAGGGGCGCAATTCGATGGTGCCGATGGCAACGGCCATCGATCTGGTGCGATTGCGCGACGCGGAACGGGCGGTCCAGGTCGTCCATACCGATCTGCCGTCCAACGATTTTGCGTCGCTTTTCGCCCTGCTGGACCGCGATCCTGCCAGTTATGTGGCCGGTCGCGATAATATCTATCCTTCTGCGATCGGGCGGTCCTATTTCGATCAGCTTTTGCCATCGGGCAGCGTGGACCTGGGTTGGTCATCCAATGCGCTGCACTGGATGAGCCACAGCCCGGTTGATGTTGCCGATCATGGCTGGGCCGTGTTCAGCCAGTCCGCCGATGCGCGCGCGGCGGTCGATGCCGTTCTGGCCGACGACTGGCTGCGCTTTCTCACATCCCGACGCGCCGAAATGCGACCGGGCGGACAATTGATCTGCCAGTTCATGGGGCGTGGACCCGACAGTCATGGCTTTGAATGGATGGCTGGGCATTATTGGCAATCGATCGTGACGTTACGCGATGAAGGATGGCTGACCGATGCGGAAACGCAGCGGATGACAGCGCCATCGGCAGGGCGTTCACTTGTTCAGGTCGCGGCGCCTTTCGCGTCGAATATCGTGCCAGAATTGATGCTCGACCATCTTTCGCTGGTGGAATCCCCGGACCCCTATTGGGACGAATATAGGCAATCGGGCGATGCGGCGCGGTTAGGATGGCAATGGGCGCATATGATGCGCGCGGCCAACGGCCCAAACCTTGTTGCCGCGCTGGATCCCTCGCGCGACCCGGACATGCTGCTCGACCTGCTGGTGGATCGCCTGGCGGCGCGCATCGCCGCTGATCCGCAACGCAGCCTTGCCTTCAACGTGCTGCTGGCAATCCGTCGGGTCGCATGACGGCGCAAAAAGGGGCTGGCGGCGCGGCATTATCAGGCTGAATCGCACCTTCGGCCATGGGAGAGAATATGGATTGGGACGCACAATTCGATATCGTCTGTGTCGGCTCCGGCCTGGGCGGCCTATCGGCGGCACTGACCGGCGCTCAGCGGGGCGCAAGCGTTATCGTGCTGGAAAAATTCGTCCAACTCGGCGGCGTGTCCGCGCTGTCGTCAGGCCAATTGTGGCTTGGCCCAAACCATTTGGCAGAGGAAGCGGGCATTGCCGACAGCATGGCGGACGCCAACGCCTATCTGGGTCATTTGAACCAGGGCTTTGCCGTTCCTGCGCTACGCGACGTCTATTTCGAACATAGTCGGCAGGCATTGCGCTACTTCACCGATGTCATCGGACTGGAAATGCAGGTCGTGCGCGGTTTGCCCGATTATTATTATCCGCTGGTCGACGGCGCAGCGGCGCAGGGGCGCTATGTCGAGGTGAAACCCTTTGCAGCAGAAAGACTTGGCGCGCTGGCCGATGTCGTCCTGACCTCTCCCTATGGCGATGGCTATAGCTATACGATGTCCAGCGAATGGATCGATATGCAGGCAGGTGGCACCTTCATCGGTGATCGGCTGGCACAGCATCTGGCGGCTGGAGAACGATGCGCGGGGGCGGGGCTGGCCGCTGCACAGATCGTCGCGGCTGTGGCGCGCGGGGTTGACCTGCGTGCGTCGAGCGAAGTCGTGCGACTGATCGTCGAGAATGGCGCAGTGCAGGGCGTTATCATGCGCGACGCGACGGGCGATCATGCCATTCGGGCGCGGCGGGGCGTGATGCTGGCGACGGGGGGCTATGACTGGCGGCCCGATTTGGTGCGCGCGTTCGACGCATTGCCGCACGCGGGCAGCATGGCGCCGCCCAGCGTCACCGGGGATCATTTTGCGCTGGCCGCTGCGGCCGGGGTCATGCCCTTGCCCGCCCGCGCGCCGTCGCAAACGCCGATCTTCCTTGGCTATGCCGTGCCGGGGGAAAGCATCTATGGCCAGCCATCGACGCGGATGTGGTTGCCCGGCGCGCCGCACAGCATTGTCGTCAACCGCAAGGGGCAACGCTTTGCCGACGACAGTTTCTACCCCGATCTGGCGACGCGGGTTGCGCGCTTCGATGGGCAGGAGGGTGGCCTTGCCAACTGGCCTGCCTGGATCATCTTCGATCAGGATATGCTCGACAACTATGGCCTGTTGCCTGCCTGGCCGGGTCAGCCTTTGCCCGAAGGGATGGCGATGTCAGCGCCGACGCTGGAGGCGTTGGCGGAAGCGGCGGGGATCGACGTGGCGGGGCTGTACGCCACGGTGGAGAGATTCAACGGATTTTGCGTGGGCGGGAGCGATGATGATTTTGGCCGGGGCAAGATGCCCTGGCCCCGGATCATGACCGGCGACCCGCGCCTGCCCCATCCCAACATGGCCCCGGTCGGACGAGCGCCCTTTTACGCCGTGCCGTTGATACGGGTGACGATGGGCGTGCCGACGGCCGGATTGCCGATCGACGCCGAAGGACAAGTCATCGACGCCCATGGCGATCCGGTGGCGGGACTGTATGCGGCGGGCAACGCGGCGGCGTGGATGGACTGGGGCGGGGGTTATAATAGTGGCATCGCGAACATGCGCGGGATGCTCTACGGCCATCGCGCCGCGCTTCGTATGACGACGGAACAGGAAGGGCGATCATGATCCGCTACGATTATTCGGGTAAGGTCGTGCTGGTGACGGCGGCGGCGGGCGGTATCGGGCAGGCGACGGCGCAGGCCTTTGCACGAGCGGGTGCCAGCGTGCTGATGGCGGACATCAATGCCGATGGCGGCGAAGCGACTGCCGCTGCCTTGCGCGGGGAGGGGCATGATGTGCTGTTCCGCCGCGCCGACGCGACGGTGGAGGCCGATGTCGCTGGTCTGGTCCGCCATGCGGTCGATCATTTCGGCGGTATGCATGTTGCCGCCAATATTGCGGGTGGATCGACGATCAGCGCTACGGGTGCCGACCTGCATCTTCAGCCGCTCGATGGATGGGAATTTACCCAGCGCCTGTCGTTGGGCAGCGTATTTCTGGGTATGAAGCACCAGATTGCGCATATGATCGACCATGGCGGCGGTGCCATCGTCAATATCACGTCGCTCGCAGCGATGCTGCACGTCGGTGCGGCGGGCGCAGCCTATGGCGCGGCGAAGGCGGGCGTCATTCGCCTGAGCAAATTCGCGGCGGTTGCCTATGCCGATCGCGGGGTAAGGGTGAATTGCATTGCGCCGGGTGTGGTGCCGACGGAAGCCTATAAGATAGCGGGCGAAGACATAGCACAGGCGATCATCGCCGATCTGGTCGCAAACCAGCCGATCCGTCGGGCGATCAGCCCCGACGAGCAGGCTGCGACGATCCTGTGGCTCTGTTCGGACGCTGCCGCGATGGTCACGGGACAAGTGCTGCCGGTCGATGGCGGGTGGAGTGCCAAATAGCCGCAGAACAGCATCAGCCGCCTGTCGTCCGACAGGATCAACGGCGCCGATGCTGCCTGCACGGAACAAGGGAAAGCGACCGCGTACTGTTGGACGCGGCGATGTATCGCGGGAGAAGATGATGCACGACATCGAAGCGAACAAGGCAGTCGCTCGCCGCTATATGCAGGCGGTCGAGGATGGCGATATTGCAACCATAGAGGCATTGCAGCATCCCGACTGCACATGGTGGATAGCCGGTTTTGGCGACATGAGCCGCGCCGATTTCATCGCCAGCGTCGCGGGCGGATTGCTGTCGGCGCAACAGCGGACGGCGCAGGTCACCGGCATTACCGCTGAAGGTGACCGGGTCGCGGTGGAAGTGCGGGGCGAAATGGTTTTCCCCGACCGGGTCTATCGCAACGATTACCATAACCTGTTGGTTATACGGGATGGCCAGATCCTATCGGGGCGCGAATATATGGACACGCGCGCAGCGGCGGAGGCATTTGCGCCGTGACCACGCCAGCCCCCCTTAACGATTATGACGAAGCTGCCGTCGGGCGCATCACCCATTTCGTCGAGCAATTGACAGGCGGCACAGTGGTCGGCCTGGAACGGCTGGTCCGCTGGCGTCCGTCCTGGTTTGCCGATGTCGCGGTGGATGGTGTCGTGCGTCGCCTGCACCTGCGCGGTGACCGGGGTGGCGACGTGTCGATCTTTCCCGACCTCAAGCGTGAGGCGGACATGATCGAGCTGTTGCACAGGCATGGCCTGCCGGTGCCGCAGATCCATGGCTATCTGGCCGATCCGCCCTGCATCGTCATGGAAGCGATCGAAGGGACGCGCGATTTTTCCGCGCTGGACGATGCGACCAAAAGCGCAATCGGGCGCGACTATATGCACGCTGTCGCGGCGATGCACCGGCTGCCAATCGACTCCTTCATCGCCGCAGGGCTACACCAGCCCAAGGGTGCCGAGGCGATCGCGCTGGCGGGGCTGGACGCCTATATGCCCCATTATCAACGCACCAAAAGCTGCCCCGAACCGCTGCTGGCGTTCGTGATCGGCTGGCTGCGCCGCAACGTGCCGCATCATCGGGATCGGGCCAGCTTCATCCAGTTCGATTCGGGTCAATATCTGGTCGATAATGGCGCGATGACGAAACTATATGATTTTGAATTTTCGATGATCGGCGATCCGATGGTCGATATTGCCACGATGGGGATGCGCGACAGTTTCGAACCCCTCGGCGCGCCTTTGCCCGACTTGATCCGCTATTATGAGGAAGCGACGGGCGAGCCAGTCGATCATGATGTGGTGCTGTTCCATGTGCTGCAATTTTCGCTGCTGGGAACGATGCAATTTGCCGGGACGGTTGGCGCGCCCAAAGCGGGCGATCCCCATTCGGTCTATCTGATGTTCGACCTGGCGCTGCGCCGGTCGATCCTGCTGGCATTGTCCGCTTTGTCTGGCGTGGCGTTGCCCGAACTGTCGCCATTGGCCGAAAGACAGGGCGATAATGCGCCGTTGATGGCCAAGATTGCCGATACGCTGGCCGGGTTAGCGGTCGCGGATGAAGGCGCGCAGATGCAGAAGGCGCAGGTCGCTGAACTAGTCGAATGGGCGCAACGTGCCGACGCCCATGGCGCGGACATGGTCGCGCGCAATATCGCCGATGTGGCGGCGCTGCTGGGCCGACCGTTCGACGGTTGGGACGCGGCGGCCGCAGCGCTGGAGGGATATGTGAGCGCTGCGGGGGCAGAGGCGGACGCGGCCCTGATTATTTTGCTAGCCACGATCGAGGGGCGACGACTCCAGATTTTCGGTCCGACCGCGCTGGGCATCGCGGCGAGCCATGTCGTGTTGCCGGTTATGCGCTGAACAGGATCGGGATAGATATATATGAGCGACAAGATAGTGCTGGTGACGGGTGCGACGCGCGGACTGGGGCGTGGCATTGCGCGCGGTTTGGCATCGCGTGGCCATATGGTTGCGGTCACTGGACGCGATGGCGCGCAACTGTCTGATGTAGTGATGGAAATCGACCATGCCGGGGGCAGGGGCTTCGCATTGGAATGCGACCATGGCGATGACGATGCGGTGGCGGCGGCCTTCGCCATGCTGGCGGACAGGACGGGGGGCAGGCTGGACCTGCTGGTCAACAATGTTGCCGCCGTCCATGCGATGGAGCTGATCGCGCCGGGTGGTTTCTGGGAAAAATCGCTCAAGCTGGCCGATATGATAACTGTCGGCCTGCGGTCCGCCTATGTCGCGTCCTATCATGCCGCGCCGATGATGGTCGCGGCGGGACGCGGGCTGATCGCCAGCATATCCTTCTATGGCGCAGTCTCCTTTTTCCATGGTCCAGCCTATGGCGCGGCAAAGGCGGGGACGGACAAGATGACCGCCGACATGGCGGCAGACCTTGCGCCCCACGGCGTATCGGCGGTATCCTTATGGCCCGGTTTCATCCTGACCGATGCAGTGCGCGCCATGCCGCCCGAAATGCTGCCCGAAGAATTGCGCGCGATGCTGCCATCGTGGGAAACGCCGGAATTTTCGGGCCTCGTCCTCGATCGGTTGATGGAGGACGCCGATCTTGTCTCCATGTCCGGCAAAGCGCTGATCGGCGCTGAGTTGGGCGAGCGCTATGGCGTGCGGGACACGGACGGCAAGCAGCCTCTATCCTATCGTGCGACGATGGGCGCGCCGATCACATTTATGCCGGGCTGATATCAAGCGCGGGCCTGCATTGCGCCAAAGCAGGCCTGCAATTCCTCCGCAAACAGCGCAGGCTGTTCGAACGGGGCGAAATGGCCGCCGACGGGCAGTTCGTTCCAGTGGACCAGATCGGGATAGCTGCGTTCGGCCCAGCGGCGTGAGGGGCGGAAGATTTCCTGCGCGAAGATGCTGACGCCGACCGGGAGGTCGAGGCGCTGCGCTTTGAAAGCGTTGGCGCTTTCCCAGTAGAGCCGCCCCGATGATGCGGCGCTGTTGGTCAGCCAATAAAGGCTGATCATGTCCAGCATCGCGTCGCGGGACAGGGCGTCCTCGGCCATGCCGTCATTGTCGGTCCAGGCCTGGAATTTCTCGTAGATCCAGGCTGCCTGCCCGACCGGGGAATCGGCCAGCGCATAGCCGACCGTCTGCGGCCTTGTGCCTTGCAGCTTGGCATAGCCTGCATCATGGTCCTGATAATATTGCATCCGCTCGACCGTTTTGGCTTCTGCGGGGGTCAGGTCGGCAAAGTCGCCTTCTTCGGGAAAAACCAGCGGCATGTTGAGGTGGATGCCCGCCAGTTCCGGCGGCGCGGCCATGGCGATGGCGGTCGTGACCGCCGCGCCCCAGTCCCCGCCCTGCGCGAAGAAACGATCATAGCCCAGCCGCCTCATCAGCATGATCCACGCATCGGCGATCTTTTCGACGCCCCATCCGGTCGCGGTTGGCTTGTCGGAAAAACCATAGCCGGGCAGCGAGGGGATGACGAGGTGGAAGGCAGGCGCGTCCGGGGCAGGATCACTGAGCGGCCCGATGACCTTCATGAATTCCAGCACCGATCCGGGCCAGCCATGAGTCAGGATCAGCGGCACGGCATCGGGCCGTGGGCTGCGCACATGCAGGAAGTGGATGGATAGGCCGTCGATCTGCGTCGTGAACTGGGGCATGGCGTTGAGCGCCGCTTCGCACCGCCGCCAGTCATAGCCATCGGCCCAATAGGCGCAAAGATCGCGCATCGCGGCGATCGGCACGCCCTGACTCCAGTCCGCCACCGTTTCCGCCGCTGGCCAGCGGGTATTGCTGATCCGTTGGTGCAGATCGTCAAGCGCTGATTGCGGCACGGCCACGGTGAAGGGCTTGATGCTATCGGTCATAACGGCTTGCCCTTGTTTCAGAAACTGACGCCCAGGGCTTCGACCGTGCGCAGATCTTCACCAGCCACGAAGATACGCTCGACGATGTGCATCCCCTTCTGTCCCCACTCGTCCATATTCGCGATCCATGCCTGCATCGCATAGGGCGGCCAGCGGCGATAATATTCCCACAATGTCTCATCGTCCGGTACGCCCTGCGCTCCGGTTTCGACCAGGCAGCGACGATAATGGCGCAACAGGTCGCGTTCATTGGCGCGTCGCTCCTCGATCGTCAGTGCGCCCAGGATGAAATAGGTGAAGTCGCGGATCGGCCGCCCCTTGCGCACCAGTTGCCAGTCGAGCCAGACGCGCTCGCCATCGGGGCGCAGATAGCTGTTGCCCTGATGGCTGTCGCCATGGACCAGACACCATGGTCCCTGTTCCTTATGCTGCGCAAAGTCGATAAGCGCGTCGAATACGGTGTGCAGGCGCGACAGGTCGCCCTTGATCCAGCCGGGCAGAAATGCCTGATATTCCGGCTTTACGTGGTTTTTTTCGGCAAAGCTGTACATCATGTGCAGTTGCTGCGCGTCCACCGGCGTCACCATCGACACTGGCAGCCAGTCGGCCGCGTGCAGCACCGGGCTGTCCCAAAACGCGCCATGGATTTTCGCCAGGCTGGCGACGGCGCGCGCGGCTTCCTCCACGCCCATATGGTCGGTGCTGACGCCGAAATGGCCGCCCTCGATCGACAGATCTTCCATCACGACCAGTCCCTGCCCGCTATCCTCGCGCGGGTCCCACGCCTCGAAGAAGGAGCGGGGCGCGGGGAAGGCGACGAGACGGCGAAAATCTTCGTAGAAGCGGGCTTCCAGGCGGCAGATGCCCTGGCTTTCGAACTGCGCCCAATTGGCTTTCAGGCAGACATTTTCAGGGATGCCCGCCGCCTTGCCGACATCGTTGAGCGTCAGCTTGACCTGATATTTGGTCGTGTGGCTGTTGCGCAGGAAGACCTTCTCCATCCCCTCGACCACGATGCCGGGATAGCGCGACTGCATGATCTGCGTCAGCCAGTCGGCGGTCACATCCTCCAGCCGGGCGGGGATACCGACCGGATTTGCGAGACTTGTCATGGCATCCATCCCTTATTTCATTTTCTTGAGTTCGCGCAGCGCGCGGTTGGCCGCGATGCGGCCGGCAATGCCCGATACGCCGCCACCCGGATGCGCGCCTGCGCCGCCGATCAGGAATCCGGGGAAGGGCGGCTTGGGACCGCCAAAGCCCGTGGCGGGGCGATGCACGCCCGAACGCAGCGCGCCGAAATCGATATGAGTGACGCAGCCATTGGTGACGTTCAGCCGCTTTTCCCGTTCGCGCGCGGTTTCCACGAAGCGCCCGACTTCGGTGTCCAGCCCGTCATAATATTCGCCCAGATGGCTGATGACCGAGGACATGGTCTTGTCCTTGAGCGCGGGCGACCATCCGTCGCGCGCGTCCACCGCCATGGCGGGCAGATAGACATAGGCCAGCGATCCGCCCGGCGGTGCCTGCGTCGGGTCGCTGTTCGACAGTGGGCTGAGCGACATGGCGTGGCGATCGGGAATGTCGCCGCGCCGCGCGGTGGCGAAGGATTCGCGCACTTCTTCGGGCGTGCCGATCAGGCCGACCGCCTTGTTGAGGTCCGCATCGTCGTGGCGCAAATCCTGATGCTTTTTCAGGCGCAATGGTCCCGACATAGCGATATTGGCCAGGAACGGCGCAGCGTTGGATCGGTTGGACGGCGCATGTTCGATCCGCTGCATCAGCGCGCGATCGACCCCGCCCGGCGTCGTCAGGCGCATGGCGGTGCGCGGGTCGCAGGTGGCAATGACCATCTTCGCCCGGATCACCCGGCCATCCTCCAGCCGCACGCCCTTTGCCGCGCCATCGTCGACGATGATTTCCGCAACAGGGGCGTTAAGCTGGATCGTCGCGCCGGACGCTTCGATGCTGCGCGCCAGCGCGTCGGAAAAGGACTGGAGCGACCCGATCGGCTTGCCGGTGCCATATTTATGGGTGACGGCAAAAATCATATAGGCCGCCGCATTGCCATCATCGTCCACCGGCCCCGCACCCGCCGCGATGCCCAGCAGCAGGGCGATGGTCGCGGGATGTTCGAACCGTTCGCACGCGACCTGATCGGCGGTCGCTTTTGACATGGCGATCAGTTCGTCCTTCAACCGCACGTTGCGCACCGCGCTGCCGATCATTTTCGACAGATTCTTCATGTCCGGGCGGCCCGGTTCGGCCATCATCATCGGAAAGCCGATCTCCATCATGACGTTCAGCGTTTCCATGAACTTCAGATAGGCCTTGCCATCGTTGCGGTTGATCCGCGCTATGTCCTCAGCTGTGCGCTTGTAATCGTAGAATAAGGCGATCGAGCTGCCATCGGGGTGGAGATAGGCATAGGTCGGGTCGGGATCGACTGTCTTCAGCCCATATTTGGCCAGCTCGAAATCCTCGATAATGCCGGATTTGCGCGCGAACAGCAGCTCGACGGCGCAGGGCGTCACCA
Organism: Sphingobium sp. KCTC 72723; assembly: GCF_014280435.1. Taxonomy (NCBI): domain Bacteria; kingdom Pseudomonadati; phylum Pseudomonadota; class Alphaproteobacteria; order Sphingomonadales; family Sphingobiaceae; genus Sphingobium; species Sphingobium sp. KCTC 72723. The sequence continues at coordinate 3,029,963 of NZ_CP060388.1, forward strand.
GATGGTCGGGCGCTTCGGGTATCATATAGCCCGAACTGGTCATCCCCCCGACCTTGGCCATGCGCTCGACGACAAGAACCTTCTTGCCCTCACGCGCCAGATAACCCGCGGCGGCCATGCCATTATGGCCAGCCCCAATGACGACGACGTCCACCTGATCGGTCATGCGACTATTCCTTTGTTCAGGCGGTGGCGGCGGCGGTGTAGGCCTTGCCCCATTCGGCGAGCGCGACCAGACGGGTCTTGCGATCGGCCTGGATCTGCGGAATCTTGTCTTCGTCGGGACCATCCGGTACGATCACCAACGGCTGCTTGCCCAGGCTGGCGAGCGCGAGCGCGCAGACTTGCGCGGGATCATAGGCGATGCTGTAATCCATCCCCAGCCCTTCGGTCGCGCGGCGCAGGGTGGGCGTGTCCATGATCGGCGCGGCGACGCCGACAATGTCGATATTCTGCCCGTCTAGTTCGGCCCAAAGCGATTCCACGAAGTTCAACTCGAACGCCTTGGTTGCCGAATACATGGTCAGCCATGGTTGCCCGCCCAGACCCGCGCCCGACGACATGATGACAAAGCCACCCTTGCCGCGTGCCAGGAACCGGTTGCCAAAGCCATGGACGGCCTCCAGCACATTGGCCGCGTTCATGGTCAACAGGCGCAGCGACCGTTCGACCGGCACGCCAAAGAAGCTGTTGCCCGCGCCATCTGCGCCCGCGTTGGAAATATAAAGGCCGATATCGAGATCGGCGGTCGCTTCGACCAGGCGCGATCCTGCGCCCGTTTCGGTCAGGTCGGCGGTCAGTGCGCGGAACGCGATGCCATGGTCTTTGGCGAGCTGCTGACCCAGCGCTTCGAGTGCGGGCAGGCGACGCGACACCAGGACCAGATTGATGCCCATGGCGGCAAGTTGCTGCGCGTAGCAGGCGCCCGTTCCTTCCGATGCACCGGCAATGATGGCCCATGGGCCATAGGCTGCGGCAAAGGCGGGAGCATCGAAAGCGGGCAGGTCGATTGTACGCATCGGATGAAAGTCCTCTCTTGGTGCCAGCCGTTCGCCGGCATTCTGATGGCTATGCGCGAACCGTATAAGGCAATTGTCTTCATGCTGCCTATCGAGAGGAAGGGGAGCGGCCATCCCTGCTGCACAACGCATCGACAATTGGTAATTGCATATAACGACATTATTGTCATTATATAGTCAGCAATGTCGTAAGGGTGCGAGTCATGGCAATGGAAATGCTGAAATCACGAACGCGGGTAGATCATGTCGCGGACCCGGTGGCCGTCGCAGCGTCGCTACGGCCGCTGCTGGAAAGCCATGCCGACGATTGCGAGCAGGAACGACGGATCGTCGCGCCGGTGATGGCGGCCCTGCACGAGTCCGGCCTGTTTCACATAACCGCGCCGTGTCGTGCAGGTGGGCCGGGCCATCGGCTGATCACGCATATCGAAACGGTGGCGGAACTGGCCAAGGGCTGCGTCGGCACTGCCTGGGCCTATGGCCTTTTGTCGGGAATTACCGGCACGGCATTGGCGCTGCCACCGTCGGTCGCTGACCTGCTTTTCCGTAGCGGGGAGGAACTGTTTTGCAGCGCATCCGCGTTGACGGGCAAGGCAGTGGTCGTGCCGGGTGGCTATCGGGTGTCGGGCCGCTGGGGCTACGGATCGGGATGCCTGCACGCCGACTGGGCGTTGAACGGCGTCATGGTCGACACGGCGCAGGGCAGCGAACCAGCGATGGCTTTTCTCGACCTGCGCGATGCGGCGTGCCGGATCGAGGATAACTGGCACATGGCAGGCATGGCGGGATCGGGCAGCAACATGATCGTGGCGGACGATCTGTTCGTGCCTGACGCGCTGATCCTGTGGACGGGCCGTGCGCCCTCAGCCGATATATTGCTGACGATGGTGGGGCTGGAACCGCGCGACCGCTGGCCGATGGAGCCGCTTTTCCCGCTGGGCGTATTGGCGCCGATGCTGGGCGCGGCGACCGCGCTGCTGGAGGGAGTGAGCAAAGCCATGGCCAAAAGGCCGGTGGTGGGATGGACCTATGCCAGCCAAGGCGAATCGGATGCGCTGGTCGGCCTGCTGGGGCGCGCCGCGATGGAGATTGATTCGGCCTGGCTGCATATCCGCCGTGCCGCTGCGATGCTGGACGACGTGGCGCAGCAACGGGCGCTGACCGGCTATGACAAGGCGCAGATTCAGGCCGATTGCGGCTATGCGATGGAATTGCTGCGCGCTGCGGGCAACCGTCTGATGGATGTGGCCGGACCCGGTGCCTTCGCACTGGCCAGTCCGCTGCAACGCATCTGGCGCGACCTGAATGTCGGCACGCGCCACAATGCGCTGAGCGCGCCCCTTTCGATCGAACTTTACGGCCGGGCGATTGCGGGCCTGCCGTCCAACATCCGCCTGTTGCCGGACATTGCGCCAGCGCCTCGCTGGGCAACATCATAACAAATGAGAGGAACGACAAATGCCGACACCCACGACGCAGGAGATAGCGACATTCCTGACGAATCAGGCGGTCATGTTCAGCGAAGGCCGGATCGACGATTTCATGGCTGCCTTCCGCGCCATCGCGCCCGGCGGGTTCAAGGTGCAGGATCCTGCGACTGCCCCGGTGGAGGAGGGGTGGGATAAGCTGGAGGCGTTGTGCCACCAATATCTCGGCTGGAAGCTGGTGGTCGAGGATGTGAAGGTCAGCGGCAACGAAGCGGTCATCTATGTCCGCAACGAAGGCGTGCATGAAGGGCATCCGGTCAAAGTCTATAGCATCGAACATTATGTGTTCGGGGAGGATGGCAGCCTGCTTGCGCGCTATTTCCATCCGATGCAGTAGCAGGACATGTCCGACACCGTTTCCGCCCCGCCCATGATCGACCCGCGCAGCCGGGCGGCGGCGCTGCGGCGGGAACGGATGCGCGACCGCCTGCTCGACACTGTGCTGGACCTTTACCAGCCGGGGCAGGCGAACGGGCATCTGGTCATCGACGATGTGATCCGCGCCGCTGATGTGTCGCGGGGCAGTTTCTACAAATATTTCGATTCGCTGGAAGCGGCCGTCGATGCGCTGGGCGAGCGGCTGACGGCGGGCATGATCGGCGATTATCGTCGGCTGTTCGATGACGATGACGCCCCGTTGCTGCGCGCGGTGGGCGGCGCGGCCATGACGATGTTGCGCGCCTGGCATGATCCGCGCTGGGGCGGCTTTACCTGTCGCGTCGATTATGTCGATTATTTCGAGCGCGCGAGCAGCTTCGACCTGATGGTCCGCGATGCGCTGGACGATGCCCGGCGTAAGGGGCAGATGGATTTTGTTTCCAGCGACATGGCCGTCGACCTGATCGTCGGCGTCACGATCGAAGCGCGGCGGCGGTTGATGCGCGGGGGCATAGCCCCGCGTTCCTATATGGACGAAATGCTCCTGCGGATTTTCAAGGCGCTGGATGCTCCCGCTGTCACGCTGGCTGCGGTGCTCGACACGGTGTGGCTACGTCTGGCGCGTGACGGGCCGGGCCTTGCCTGGTGGTCCGTGGAGCAGGGGGTTCCGGTCGGTTAAGAGGCTGTCCGTTGCGCTAAACGATCAGGAATCAAGCGGCGTCCAGCAAGGGGTGCCTGCTTTTTCCAGCGGCCCGCATTGTGCCACGCGGGTCGCGCCATTGTCCGCGATCAGGATCATCCAGTCGCCGGTGTCGCCGCATCCAATGGCCCAGACCGCGTTGGTGCCGATGTCGCCCCGAAACAGCGAACGCTTCGTACTTGTACAGACCTCACCCGCATCATGCATCAGCTTGGCGAAGGATTGCGTGCGTCCGGCCGCGTCCCTTTCCTCGATCGCATTGCTGTAGCGGTTTCGGCTGCTGCCAGTGCGATGCGCTTCGGCGATGGCGATGGATGCGCCCAACGTAGCGGCAATCACGCCGGTCGGGACCAGCGTCCATAACAATGCCCGGCGCAGGTCGCCGCCGCTATGGCCGCACGCGATGCAGCCAGTTCCAAAGCCGTCGATGGGCGCGCGACATTTCGGGCAGTTCATGACTGCGCACTAGCGCGCATCTCTCTCACCCTACCCTATCGCTCGACAGGAGCGGGTGCGGCGGGGCGCGATCATTCTATAGACTATGGAATTGCCCAGCCTCCCCCCGGCCATAGCGCCGACTTTCCCGCCATCGGGCGGGATGATGGGGGAACCGTTGCGTTCGCCCTCCACCCTACGCCAGGCGGTGGTCGATCGGCTGCGCGACGCGATCGTGTCCGGCACGATCGCGCCCGGCACCCTGCTGCGCGAAACCGCACTCGCCGCCAGCCTGAACGTCAGCGCCACGCCGATCCGTGAGGCGCTTGGCACGTTGGCGTCCGAAGGATTGGTGGAGATCGAGGCGCATAGGTTGAAGCGCGTCACCCCGATTGATTTTCCCGCGACCCGCGACCTGTTGCGCGTGCAATGGGAATTGTGGCGGCTGGGCTATGCTTGGGGGATGGGCCATATCGGCGCAGGGGAAACTGCGCTGCTCGATCAGGCGATCGCCCGCTATCGCATGGCGCTGGACGGGGAAGATTATGCCGGTGCGATCGCGGCGGGTCTGGATTTCCACACTATCTTCATCACCGCGTCGGCGAACCGCGAACTGCTGCGCTCGACTCTCGACCGGCGGGGTCTGATCGCGCGCTTCATTTTGCTGCATGGCCTTGCGACGCTGACGACGATCGGCCTGGAACAGCATCAGGCGATCCTGACCGCGTTCAAGGCCGGCGACCATCCCGGCGTGCTGGCCTGCCTCGATCGCATGGCCACGCGCCTGATCGCCATCGCGGACGCAGGCTGCCCGGCCGCATCCGACCATCCTTCCCAATAAGCAAAAGAGACACAGGACATGGATTTCGAACTGCCAGAGGAATATCGTTCCTTTCAGGACATGGTGCGGCGCTGGGTCGACAAGGAAGTGCCCAAGGAATGGGCGCGCGCGCTGGAAAAGGACGAACATAACTACCCCTTCGCCCTGTGGGATAAATTCACCGAGGCAGGCTTCCACGGCATCGGCATATCGGAGGAATATGACGGGCAGGGCGGCGATGTCGTCATGCAGATGCTGCTGGCGCGCGAACTCGCTCGGTCGCTGGGCGGCCTTGCCTGGATATGGGGCATCACCAGCTTTGCCGGGTCGAAATCGATCGGCCTTTATGGCTCGCCCGAACAAAAGGCGAAATATCTGCCGCTGATCGCCACCGGCCAGTTGAAGGCGGCGATCGCCTTTACCGAACCGGGCGGCGGCACCGACCTTTTGGGCGCAATGACCACAACCGCCGAACGGGTCGAGGGCGGCTGGAAACTGAATGGCGAGAAGATCTGGTCCTCCTCCGCCCATGTCGCCGACTATCTGCTGGTGATCGCGCGCAGCGACAAGGTTGCGGAGAAGAAGCATCAGGGGCTGACCCTGTTCTGGGTGCCGACCAAAACGGCGGGCGTGAAGATCACGCCGCTCGCCAAACTCGGTATGCGCTCGATGGGCAGTTGCTCGGTCCATTTCGAGGATGCCTTCGTCGCCGGCGAACAGGTGCTGGGGGAGCCGCACAAGGCCTGGTATATGTTGCTGCCCACGCTGAACAATGAGCGGATCATGGTCGGCGCTTTCTGCCTGGGTGTGATCGACGGGGTGCTGGAGGACGCGGTCGACTATATGAAGCAGCGCAAGGCGTTCGGCGGCATCATCGGCCGCTTCCAGAGCCTGCAACATTATGTCGCCGACATCGCGACCATGCAGAAAACCACCGAACTGATGCTGCATTTCTGCGCCGACAAGCAGGCGCGCGGCGAAAATGTCGGGGTGGAGGCCAATATGCTCAAACTCATGGCATCGGAAAATGCCAATGCGGCCGCCGACATGGGCATCCAGATATTGGGCGGCATGGGCTATTCGGCCGAAACCGACATGCAGCGTTACTGGCGCGACAGCCGCCTGTGGCGGATCGGCCCGATCACCAATGAAATGGTGCGCAACGGTATCGCCGAAAGCCTGGGGCTGCCGCGCTCATTCTGAAACCCGGCCCTTCTCAAAGACAGGTGAAATGGCGGGGCCGGCGTGCTGCCTCCCCGTCGATCAAGGAGACAGACGATCATGATGTTCCCGCCGCAACCCATTCCCGATCATGTACCGGCCGATCTGGTCAAGCCCGACTTCCCCTTCATCTTTGGCATGACGACGGATCGCGATCCGTTCGACGACATGGCGATGGCCGTACATGAAGGGCCGGATATCATTTATGCGCCCCACGCCTATCCGGGCGGAACAGCCGCCTGGGTGCCACGGAGGATGGCGCATATGCGCGCCATCTACCTGGATACGGAACATTTCTCCTCGACCGACTTTTCGCCCTTCTCCAAACTGGTCGGTGGCAGCTGGATCAATTCGCCTGCCGAGCTGGATCCGCCTGCGCATGGCCCGTTCCGCCAGATGGTCAACCCCGCCTTCACGCCCAAGGCGATGGCTGCGTTGGAGGGGAAGATCCGCCAATATGCGGTCGAATATATCGACGCCTTCGCCGCGCGCGGTTCGTGCGATTTCATGAGCGAGTTCGCGTTCGAATTTCCGATCAAGGTGTTTATGGACCTGATGGGCCTGCCGCATGATCGGGTGGCGGAATTTATGGAGTGGGAAATGAACCTGCTCCACAATCACGACCTGTCCAAAATCGCTGAAGCGACCCGCAACGTGCTGGATTATCTGGGTGGAGAGATTGACGATCGGCGCGCCAATCCGCGCGACGACCTCATCAGCTTTGGCGTTCATGGCAAAATCGGCGGTCGGCCACTGACGCAGGATGAATTGCTGGGCTTCATGTTCAACCTGTTCATTGGCGGGCTGGATACCGTCTCGACCAATATGGGGCTGCATTTCCGCCATCTGGGCAGCGCGATGGAAGATCAGGCGCATCTGCGCGCCAATCCGTCCGAAATCCCGCACGCAATCGACGAGTTGATGCGAGCCTATGGTGCGGTGACGACCTTCCGCACCTGCATCAAGGAAACCGAGGTGGGCGGCGTGCGCTTCATGCCGGGCGAAAAGGTCGCGATGTCGACCACGCTCGCCGGGCGCGATCCCGCCGAGTTCGACGAACCCACACAGGTGCGGCTGGACCGCAAGCCGCGCCATGTCGGCTTTGGCTTTGGCATCCATACCTGCGTCGGGATGCATCTGGCGCGGCGGGAATTGCGGATCGCGATGGAGGAATTTCTCGCCCGTATCCCGCAATTCCGCATTGCGCCGGGTCACACGGTCGAATGTCATTTGGGCATGATTCAGCCGGTGGCGCTGCCGCTGGTATGGACGCCCGCCGCTTGACCTTAGAGGGGGCGTTCGTCTCGCGACGGACGCCGCTACAGGTCCAGGCAGGCCGTATCAAAATCCAGGCGCGGGTTGCGCGGATGCAGCGCTTCGGGTCGGCCATAGCCGATATTGCACAGGAAATTGACCTTCCACCGGCCATCAGGGAAAAATTCGCTATCCATGCCGACGGCGTCGAAGCCCGACATCGGCCCGCAATCCAGCCCCAGCGCTCGCGCCGCCATGATGAGATAGGCACCCTGCAAAGTCGATGACCGCGCCACCGTTTCGGCGACCAGCGCATCCTTTCCCTCGAATACGCTCCGCATGTCCCGCGACGGGAACAGCGTGTCATATTCCTCGTAGAATCGCGTGTCCCCGGCGATGATGACGGTGCAGGGCGCCTGCGTCACCTTATCGACATTGCCCGCATTGATATGCGGCATCAGCCGCGCCTTCGCCTGCGCCGAACGGATGAAGACGAAGCGCGCCGGATTGCTGTTGGCGGTCGTCGGACCCCATTTGGCCAAATCATAGAGCGTGCGGACCATCGCGCCGGTGACGGGCTGGTCGGTCCATCCATTATGGGTGCGTGCCTGCCGGAACAGTCGATCCAACATGTCGGTCATGGCGTCCCCCAGCCCGGCGCTTCGCGGGCGAGAATATCGTCCGCCTCTCTACCAAGCGCCGCCCGGTCTGCTTGCTCCCACACTCGATGGTCACCGCGCGCATAGCCACGCCCATTGTCGCGATAAAGCAGTGCGTCGATTACATGGTCGCGCAACTTGTCGATCCGGCGCACGACCCGGCCGGGCGTCCCCATCACCAGCGAATGGGGCGGCACGATGCTGTCGGGGGGCAGGAAACTATGCCCGGCGATGATCGACCCCTGGCCGATAACGCACCGTTCCATGATCGTTGCGCCAACCCCGATCAGGCAGCCCGGCTCGATGATGCAGCCATGCACCACCGCGCGATGGCCGATGGTGCAATAATCGCCGATGACGGTCGGATCGTCCCAACCGATATGGACCATCGCATGATCCTGCACGCTGGCGCACCGACCCACCGAAACGAACGCCCGCTCGCACCGGATGACCGCATAGGGCCACAGGCTGCAATCTTCACCCAGCCGCACGTCGCCGAACAGGCGAACGGTCGGATCGACATAGGCCGGGGACATTGCGATCATCGCGTCGGTCGAACAGGGCCGCCCGCGCATCCGGGCAGGCGGCCTCTGGCGATCAATAGGCGCCGGGCGGCGAAATCGGGTCCGCCCCGGTCGTGGCACGGCCATAGATTTCATAGCCGATGGTCGGGATATTCTGAATATGCCGCGTCGCCATCGACACGTCGCGCCAATAGCGGTTGATCGGCTTGTCCAGCGCAAAGGCCGAAGACCCCGCCTGGAACATCAGCGATTCGCTCGCGCCATGGACCAGTTCGATCATCTGCGCGCCCGCGGCCCGATGCTTTGCCTTTTCCGCGATCGAAAATTCCTCGCCCAGGCCGATCCGGTCCAGCTTGGCAGTCAGGTCGAACAGGATCAGCTTGGCCGTGTCGATCATCGCGGCGGCTTCGCCCAGGTCGCGCATATAGGCGCCTGAACTGGTGCGCGTGCCGATGATGGTGGTCAGCACCGGTTTTTTGGGCGCTTCGGCGGTCACGATTTCCAGCATCGCCTCCACCGCACCGATCAATTGCGCAATGCCGGTAGTGCGGACTACCGGAACGGCGGGCAACAGGTCGGACGGAGCGCCGAAATGGCGCTTTGTGGTGTCGATCTGGCCCGATCGTTCGTTCATCAACGCCATTTGCGCGTCGGGAATGAACACATCCTTGGCAATCGCGGTGTCGGACCCGGTGCCTTGCATCCCCGACACGAACCATGTGTCCTCGATCGTCATGGCATCCATCGGCAGGTAGCACATGTTGATACCCGGAACGACGGGACCGTCATAATCCTCCAGCACAACGCCCTGCTGCGCCCAGTTCGACTGGCGCGACCCGGACATGTAGGGCCATTTGCCATTGATGATCCACCCGCCATCGACCTTACGCGCCTTGCCGGGCGGGTTGTAGGCACCGCACACCGTTTGCGGGCCGTCGGCGAACACCGCGTCCTGCACCCCGTCGGGGGCCAGGCTGGTAATCCAGCTGGTTCCGTTGATGATCTGCATGACCCAGCTGATCGCCGGATCGCCCTTCGCGATTTCGATCTGCACGCGGCAGAAATCGGTCGGCGACAGGCCAAAGCCGCCCAGGCGCTGCGGCACCAGCAGGCGCAGGAAACCCTCGTCCTTCAACATCTTGTCGACCGCCGGGGTCGGGCTGCGGCGTTTCTCGCCAGCAGGCGCTTCGCTCTGGAGGAAGCCACGCAGGCTGCGCGCCTTTTCGACCAGCGCATCGGCCACGCTCTTGTCGGCGAAGCCGACCTTCGTGCTGGATTCAAACTTTGCCAGGGTAGCCATCAGTTCATCCTCTCTTATGTTCGGCATGGTGACCGGCGATCTGCAACGCCCATTCGCACAATCGGTCGGGCGCACCGTTCCAGACGTCCAGCCATTGCGGCGTGGCCGGAATGATGAGTGTACTCAGTTGCAACCGCACCAGCGTGTCGCAGAAAATGTCGCGATCCAGGCGGCTGGCCGTCAGCGTTTCGAAATGGTCCAGCACGGGGTCGAGCGCTTGCTGCACGGCGGCCTTGTGGCGGCTGAAATGGCTGCGCAGGAAATTGAGGTGAAAGGCTGGTTCGACTTCGAATATGCCGTCGGGCGACCGTTCGATGGTGAAGCGACCATAGAAGCGCATCACTGCGCGGAACCGTTCGATCGGGTCGGTAATGCCTTGTCCCGCTTCCACGATCCCCTTTTCGAAACTGCTGCAAATATATTCGCTGACCGCCGCCAGCACATCCTCCTTGGAGGCGAAATAGCGGTAGAGCGTGCCGCGCGACACGCCGCTGCTTTCGCTGATGTCGCTCATCGACAGGCGGCGCGCACCGATGCTGCCAATCGCGCGCAAGGTGCCGTCCATGATTTTCTGGACGCTGCCTGATTGATCGGTGGCGACGATTTCGCTCCAGTCGGTGTGCGGCATCAGCTTCATGTCTGGGCTTCCATCTCGGCAAGATTATGCGGAACGCTCACATAGCCGGGCAAATGCTGTCCGCCATCCACATTGATCAGTTCGCCATTGACGAAACGCGACATGTCCGACGCCAGAAACAGCACGACCGGGCCGATATCCAGTTCCGGGTCGCCTGCACGCTTCAACGGATTGCTGGCGGTCGCCATGTCCAGAAAGCCCGGCACATCCTCCACCAGTTGCGCGAACACCTGGCCCATGCCGGTCGGCGCAATCGCGTTGGTGCGGATGTTGAAGCGACCCCATTCGACTGCCGCGCTGCGGGTCAGGCCCATGATCGCGCCCTTGTTCATATTATAATCGGCATGGAGCCACGCGCCGGTTTGCGCGTCGATCGAATAGAAATTGACGATCGACCCGCCGCCGCGCGCCTTCATATGGGGGAAGGCCGCGCGCATCGCCCACCAACTGCCCCAGGTGCCGATGTCCAGCGTGCGCTTGAGCATTTCATCGGTTTTCTGCTCCAGCAGGACGTTGGGCGACAGCAGCGATGCGTTGTTGACCAATATGTCGATGCCGCCAAATTCGGCGACCGCGCGGTCGATCATCGCTTCGACGTCCGCTTTCACCCCGACATCGGCGGCCATGCCCACGGCGCGCACGCCAAACTCCGCCGAAATCTCCGCCGCCACCTTCTCCGCCGCTGCGCCGTCGCGCCCGGTGATCAGGACATGCGCGCCCTCCCGCGCCAGACAGCGCGATATGCCATGGCCCAGCCCCTTGGCCCCGCCGGTGATGATCGCAACCTTATCCTGCACCAAAGCCGTCACGCTGCCACTCCTGCCAATTGTTCGCTCAGGGCGCGGTCCATATCCATACGCTCCTGGCAATATTCCTGTGTAAAGACATAGCCCCGGATGGCGCCATCGCCGTCGCGGAACAGATATTTCAGGCCCAGCGCGTCGCTTGCGGCTTCCTCCCACATACCCGCCACGCCCAGCGGCGCGGGTAGCAGGACGACCGGGCAGGCGGTGGTCTTGACCTGCACCGACAATGGCGGAAAGCGAATGTCCGTCGGGGTGCCAAGCGCACTGGGTGCAATCGCGCGCGCGGCGGCCATGATCGGCGTGACATAGGCAGCCACCCCACTGGGATATTCGGCGCAATCGCCGATCGCGAAAATGTCCGGGTCGCTGGTGCAGCCAGTCTGATCGACGGTGATCCCGCGTCCCACGTCCAGCCCGGCGTCCTGCGCGAGTTGCACATTGGGGCGCAGGCCAACGGCAGATAGCACCGCTGCCGCCTCGATCACCATGCCATCGTCCAGTTCGGCGCGGATGCCGCCATCTGCCTTGTGGATCGCCATCACCTTGCGGCCCAGATGCCACTCCACGCCCTTGGCCGACAGCGCATCGCGGATACTGGCACCCACAGCCGCCGGCACCAATTGCGCCAGCGGATGCCCCAGCATGTCGATCACCACCGGGCGATAGCCCGTCGCCGCGAGATCATTGGCAAATTCGGTGCCGACCAGCCCGCTGCCCATGATCAGCACGCGCGCGCCGTCGGACAATTTTTCGCGAAAATCGCGATAATGGTCGAGGCTGTTGACGGCCATCGCCCGGTGCGCCGCGTCGCCGTCGATCGGCGGCCGTATCGGGTCCGCGCCCAATGCCAGCACCAGCCGGTCATAGAAGATCGGCCCGCCGGTGGTCAGCACCGCCTTGTCCTGCCGGTCGATCGCCTCGACCACCCGCCCGGCGCGCAGGTCCAGCTTCAACTGCGTTGCCATTTTCTCCGCAGCCGTGGTGACCAGCGTATCGGCCACCTTGCCCTTGGCCAATGCGGTGGACAAAGCGGGCTTGGAATAGAAATGCCCGTCATCCTGCGTCACTAGCGTCAGCCGGGCGTCCGGCGCAAGTTTGCGCAATTCGCGCAGGACGCCATAGCCGGCCAGACCGCTGCCGATCACTACGATATGCGGGGGGCGCGTCATTGCCATCACCCCGTCAGAGGAAGATCGCGAAGTTGGACATGCCCAGCGTCGACTGGTCGACGATGATTTCGCGCACGGCCAGCTTGTAGGCGCCATCGACCAGCCGCCACACGTCCCGCCGCTCGGCCGTGATCGACTCGTTTTCCGGGTTATCGAACCGGCTGCGCTCGACGTACAGATAGCTGACCACTTCATATTCGCCCGCCGTCTCGCACTGTGCAATACGGACATTGGTGACGAAGCGGCGCGTGCGCGACGGTGGATCTTCCGCCCAGGCGCTTTTCGACAGGCGACCCGTGCGCATCAGGATAGACGCATGGTTTTCGTCGAAATGCTTCATCGTGCGCACGACGTCGCGGTCCTTGTTGGGACCGTTGCGGGTCAGGCGCAGCGGCGCGGTGTAGACCAGATCCTGCTCCAGATAGGCGACCCAGTCGTCGAACCGGCGTTCGTCCAATGCCGCCGCTTCGTCATACAGGGTTTCGAGCAGGCGGTTATAGACCTCCGACCCCAACGGCACGCGCTGGGTGGATACCAGCCCGCGCATGACGCTGGTCTTGTCGATCGCGGCGGTCGCGTAGTTCACGGTCATGTTGTGATCCTCTCTCTTCGCGTCGCTCAGGCTTCGGCCATCAGGTCATAATAGGCCGACCACCACGCCCATTGCGTGTCGTCCTTGGTAAAGCCGGGATAGAGATCACCCCCGCCGACCCAGCCTTCGGGCCGTTCATGACCATGCAGCGCCTGATATTTCAGCGTCATGGTCTTGCTCATATGCCCGCGCGAATTGCGCATGATCTGGGGCCAGGTGTCGGCGTCATCCTGCTCGATCGTGCCGGACGTGCCGGTGGACCAGATCGCGTTCTGGAGCATGTCGCGCTTCACATCTTCGGGCGCATCCTTTTCGGCGAAGATGAAGTTGATGAACTCCACCTTGTCCGGTCCCTTGGGGACATAAGTGTGCAGCGAGAGCGCGCCCGATGCGCCGCCATCCATGCGTGGCGCAAAGATGAAGGCGATCAGGATGTTGGGGAACATGCCGCCGACCTGCGGGGGGATGGTCGCCAATTGGTTGACCTGCGCTTCCGACAGATTCTTGAACAGCTGCGGGATCATGTCCTTGGTCACGCCCGGCGGGGTCAGCAGGTTCAGCCGTTCCTCGGTCGTCTTGCCTTCGAAGCTGATGTCGGCAAACATTTTGAACGTCTGCGCCGCTTCCAGGCAACGCAGCGTATGCCCCTGCGGGACCGAGATATCGACGCCATACATGCCCGGCGCGGTGTCGTAGATCGACTCGGCCGTGCCGCCCATGATGCCGCCTTCCATCAGCGAACGGTGCAGCGTCAGCGTGTGGAAACCGTCCGAACCGGACTGTTCGCCAGGGATCTTCCAGTTGCATGGCACGATGAAGCGCTGTGGGGGGCCGAGCATTTCCAGGCCATTGTCGGTGCGGCAGAATAGCTGGTCGAGATAGAATTTGGCGTCGCCCAGATAATCCTCGAACGACAGATCCTTGCTCCATGTCGCAAAGATCAGCCCGCCATAGAGATGCACCCGCGCCTTTTTCAGGCCCAGTTCGTCCTTGCTATGCTTGTTGCCGTGCATCTGCTCCTTTTCGATCGGCGCGCCGATGAAGCTGCCGTCGGAACGGAACGCCCAGCCATGATAGATGCACCGATGCGCGGCGGCGTTGCCCGCTTCGGCCGTGCAGACCTTCATCCCTCGATGCGGACAGACGTTGAGCATGACATGCACGTCGCCGTCGCGCGCCCGCGACACGATCACATTATCCTCGGCCATGTCGCGCATGACATAGTCGCCCGCCTTGGGAATTTCCGACTCATGGCCCAGCAACAGCCAGGTCCGCGCGAAGACGCGCTCCATTTCCAGTTCGTACAGTTCCTTGTCGTTCATCACGCGCAGCGACACTTCGTTCATGTCGCGGTTGATGAGGTCGTCGAGCGTGGTTCCGTCGCTCAGAGTCAACCCGGCCTTGTGCAGCATCTTCCTCTCCTTGGAAAATCCATCGTGAGTCGCGTTATACATATTGAACTAAATCTGTTCAAGCTGTAATGTTGGTTCATAAGGAGAGGATGATGAGCCAGAAGTTGAAGATCGTAATCGATAAGGCAGCCTGCTGCGGCTATGGCGTCTGTGCCGAAATATGCCCCGACGTGTACAAGCTGGATGCGAATGGCATTGTCTATGTCGATGACGCCATTGTGCCTGAAGGCATGGAAGACCTGGCCCGCGAAGGCGCGGAAGCCTGTCCTCAAGCGGCATTGGCAGTGGTCGACGCCTGATCGGCTGCTCCTTCTTTCCGGTGCGGAAAGACTCTGCCCCTTCCGCACCCAATGAACCTGTCCATGGGTAGGTCCGTTGACGCTCGCCCCTGTTGCACCAGCGCGGAACAAGCGATCGGTAAGGGAGAGTGAAATAATGGCTGGCGACAGGGATATGCTTTTCACGCCGTTCGAAGCGGCTGGCCTGCGCCTACGCAATCGCTTCGTCATGGCCCCCATGACCCGTAATTTCGCGCCCGATGGCATACCGTCCGATGGCGTCGCATCCTATTATGCGCGCCGCGCCGCCGCCGATGTCGGGTTGATCGTGACCGAAGGCATCGGTGTCGATCATCCCGCTGCGTTGGGGCGTGAATCGATGGGCGGGGGCGCTTCGCCAGTGCTGCATGGTGACGCCGCACTGGCGCGCTGGCGCGACATCGTCGCGGGCGTTCATGCCGCAGGCGGGATGATCGTGCCGCAACTCTGGCATCAGGGCGTCATCCGCGTGCCGGGTACCGGCTATCATCCGGACGCCCCCTCGGCCCGGCCATCGGGCATTTGGGGTCCGACCGACAAGGCGATGGTGCCGCCCGATTATCTCGACGCGGTGCGTGATCCTTCCACGCCGCTGACCGACAGCGAAATCGGCGACATCATCGCCGCCTTCGCCCGCAGCGCGGCCAACGCTCGCGCCGTCGGCTTCGATGGCATCGCGCTGCATGGCGCGCATGGCTATCTGATCGACAGCTTCCTGTGGCAGCACACGAACATGCGGGACGACCGCTGGGGCGGCGGCGCAGCGGCCCGCGCGCTTTTTGCTGCCGAAGTCGTCCGCGCCGTCCGGGCCGCGACGGCTCCCGATTTCCCGATCATCTTCCGCTTCTCGCAATGGAAATTGCAGGATTACGACGCCCGCAGCGCCCAGACGCCAGACGAGCTGGCCACCATGCTTGCGCCCATCGCGGACTCTGGTGTCGATGTCTTCGATGCCAGTACCCGCCTGTTTGCGACTCCCGCATTCGAAGGGTCCGGCATGGGCCTTGCCGGATGGATCAAGCGGCTGACCGGCAAGCCGGTGATCGCGGTCGGCGGCGTCGGCCTCAGCAAGGATCTGCAATCCTCCTTCGCCCAGCCCACGGTGATGACCGACAATCTGGCGCTGGTGGCGGACCGTATGGCGCAGGGCGAGTTCGACCTGATCGCCGTCGGTCGCGCGCTGTTGATGGATGCACAATGGGTCCGAAAAATGCGCGATGGGGGCGCTCTCGATCCGTTCCGGCTGGAGGCCTACGCCACGCTGGACTAATGCGAATCGGCGGCGGCATAGACCTGAATCCGCGCCATGTTGGTGCGGTCTGACTGCTCCGCCATATAGCGCACGGCATCGGCCACATCGCCCGGCTGCATCGCAGGAATGAAGCTGTCCCAGGCGGGCTGGCCGCGCGATTTCATATCGTCGAAAATCTCGGTGCTGGTCGTACCCGGCGCGACGATGCCCACCTTGACCCCGCTGCCCGCCAGTTCGACCCGCAGGCAATCGGTGAACGCCTCCAACGCGCGCTTCAGCCCCCCATAGACGCCCACGCCCGGCGCGATGATGTTCGCGCCGATGCTCGATATGTTGATGATCTGGCCGGTCCCCGCCGCCTTCATCGACCGCGCGAACAGCGTGCTGGTCCGCACCACCGCTTCATAATTCAGCGCGATCATCGGGCGTAACTGGTCCAGGTCGAACTGGTCGATCGGCGCGGCATGGAGGATGCCGGCATTATTGACCATGATGTCCGCCCGACCGAACCGGGCCATGACGGCATCATGCAGCCGTTGCGGGGCAAGCGGGTCGGCCATGTCGTCGGAGAAGGGCAGGGTGTCCCCGCCAAGTTCCGCCGCCAGCGTAGCCAGCCGATCGGCCCGACGCGCCACGATTACCAGCGTCGCCCCGGCCCCCGCTAGCGCACGGGCCGTCGCCGCGCCGATCCCCGACGACGCGCCGGTCACGATTGCGATTTTCCCTGCCAGCCTGCTCATAATGTTACTCCGCTTTGAGGATCAGACGAGACGTATCAGCCGCTTGCCATCATTTTCGCCGCGATAAAGCCCCGCCAGCGCGTCCGGGCAGGCCTCGATTCCGTCCAATATTTCCTCCCGCCAAGTCAGGCGGCCTTCGGCGATCCATGCGCGCAATTGCGCCACGGCATCGGCATAGCGGTCCATATGGTCGAAGATCACGAACCCCTCCATCCGGGCGCGCTTGACCAGCAGATGGCGCTCGACACGCGGTCCCTGCGGCCAGGGCATCCAACAGTCGATCGATGCCGTGCCGCACACGACGACGCGCCCCCGCATGGCCAGATGGGGCAGCACCGCATCGCTGATACGCCCCGCCACATTGTCGAAATAAATGTCGATCCCGTGAGGCGCGATCCGCGCCACCGCCGCGCCGACATCTTCCCCGCGATAGTCGATCGCACTGTCATAGCCGAATGTTTCGACGCACCGGCGCACCTTGTCCGGGCCACCGGCAATGCCGATCGTGTGGCATCCCAGAATGCGCGCAATCTGTCCGACTGCCGATCCCACGGATCCGGCGGCGGTGGATACCAACACCGTCTCGCCCGCGCGCGGCTGGCCGATCGACGTCAGCGCCAGATAGGCGGTAACCCCGTTGATCCCCAATATGCCCAGCGATGCGCGCATCTCCGCCGCGCTGGTTCGCTGCACCACCTGGTCGGTCGAGACGCAGGCATAGTCCTGCCACCCGAACCATCCCGTCACATCGTCGCCAATCTGATAGGCATCGTCGCCTGACGACACCACCTGTCCAGCGGCCAGCGCCCGCATGACCGATCCGATCGCGACGGGCGCGGCATAATTGTCGCTGTCCGCGATCCAGCCGCGCATCGCCGGTTCGACCGACAGATAATGATTGCGAACGAGTATTTCGCCGGGACCGGGCTGCGCAATGGCTGCTTGCCGGACAGCAAAATGCTCCGCCTGCGCGATGCCGCTCGGTCGTGCGGTCAGTATGACCTGCCGGTTCGTTTCATCCATCCAGCCCAGCCTTCACCATCGTGAATTTTCGCCGCGATATGCGCCACCCGTCCGCCGTGCGGATCAGGCAATCGTCATAATAGCCAGTGGCGCGGTGTGTGACACCCTGAACCTGATCGGTCAGCATGGCGTCGACATAGCTGCGCGCGACGATTTCATCATTGCGATTTTCCACGACGATATTGGTGATCCGGTGGAGCGTTTCGCCCATATGGCGGTGCGCGCGTTCCATATATTCGGTGATATCGCGCTGCCCGCGCCAATGGCCAAAACTGCCATAGTCGGCCTCGCAATCCTGCGCGAAGCAGGTGCGGAACAATGGCCAGTCGCGCGTGTCGATCCCCGTCGCATAGCGCAGCAGCAGATGATGGATCGCGCGCTCATCCTCTGCGCCAAGCGGCGCTCTGCGCGTCAGGCTGCCATGTGCCGCCATATTCGTCCTCCCTCATGTCCTGATGGAGCATAAGCAAGGAAGCGCCGATCTTGCCCGTCGAAGGATAGGATCGGCGCATATCCGGTCATTTCTTCGGCAGGGCATAAGCGATCAGCTGGTCGCTCGACCCGGACAGCATCGCGCCATGTCCGCCCGCTGCAATCACCACGAACTGGCGACCGCTGGCATTGGACCAGTAACTGCTGGGCGACGCATTGCCGCCGGCGGGCAGGCGCGCTTTCCACAACAGGCGGCCGGTCGCCGTGTCATAGGCGCGAAACGCATGTTCCTGGGTCGCGCCGATGAACGTCAGGCCGCTGGCAGTTGCCACCGATCCGCCGATATTGGGGACACCCATCGGGATCGGCACGAAGGTCGGGAGGGCCAGCGGCCCACTGTCGCGCGACGTGCCGAAAATGCGGCTCCACACCATCTTCCCGGTTTTCAGGTCGACGGCGTTGATCCGGCCATAGGGTGGCTGCTGGCAGGGAATGGCGAGCGGCGACAGAAATGGCGCGATTTGCGCGGCATAAGGCACGCCCTGTTGCGCCGCCGGGCCACCGACATCACCCATATGGACAGCGTTCATCGGCTTGATGCCGCGCCGGTCGGCTTCGGCGCGCGGGATCAGGCGGTTATAATTGCCGACCTGGTTGTTGTTAACGATCATCAACCCGCGCTTTGGATCGACCGATACCCCGCCCCAGTCGATCCCGCCCAGATAGCCGGGCCAGGTGATCGTGGGATGCTCCGTCGACAGCGGCGTCATGTCACCGTCGAACCGCGCCTGCCTGAAGCGAACACGACACACTGCCTGATCGATCGGAGTCAGCCCCCACATCCCTTTTTCCGTGGGGCGCGGCCCGCCAAAGCTGGGCATGGCCGCCGAATAGGGCTGGGTTCTGGCGAGCCGCTCGCCCGCTACTGCGCCCTGCGGCACGGGGCGTTCCTCGACCGGAAAAATCGGCTTGCCGGTCGCGCGGTCGAGAAAGAAGATTTCGCCGCGCTTGGTCGGCTGGAGCAGGCCGCGCACGCCACCGGGCAGATCGACCAGCGTGGGTTGGGCCGGAACGTCATAATCCCACAGGTCATGATGGGTGGTCTGGAACGACCATCGCACCGCCCCGGTCGCTGCGTCTAGCGCAATGACCGAACTGGCATAACGGTCGTCATTGGCGGTGCGATGACCGCCGAAATAATCGGGGGTCGCGTTGCCGGTAGGCGCGTAGACCAGACCCAGTGCCTCGTCCGAACTCATCGGCGCCCAACTATTGGGGGTGCCGGGAGTGAAGGTTGCGCCCGGTGAAGGCAGTTCATGATCGTCCGGGCGGCCAATATCGAATGCCCAGGCAAAATCGCCGGTCACGGCATCGAACGCGCGAATGACGCCGGACGGCTCGCGAGTTTTCTGCCCGTCCGTCACCCAACCGCCCAGGACCAGCCGCCCGCGCATCAGCGCAGGGGGCGACGTCACGAAATAATAGCCCTTGTCGACATTGCCCAGACCAGCCTTCAGGTCGACCTGACCCTTGCGTCCGAAACCGGGGCATGGCCGCCCCGTCGCTGCGTCGAGCGCGATCAGCCGCGCGTCGAGCGTGGCAGTGTAAATGCGTTCCGCGCAGGCTCCGGCGGCTTGCGGCACGCGATAATATGTCACGCCGCGACAGACCAGACCATAGACGCCTTTCAGGTCGGTCCTGGGATTATGCCGCCACAGTTGGCGTCCTGTCTCCGGGTCCAGCGCGATGACATCATTATTGCCCGCGCACAGGAACAGCCGATTGCCGACCTTGAGAGGGTTGACCTGAAAAGCGGTGCCTTGTTTGCCGTCGCCCAGCTTGCCGGTCCGATAGGTCCATGCAGGCGCAAGATTGCCGACATTGGCCGGGCTGATCTGCGCCAGTGGCGAAAAGCGCGACCCGCCCCGGTCATTGCCATAGGCGATCCAGTCGCCATCTGTCGCCCGCGCCGGGGCCGGACCCCATATGTCGCTGGTGGCCGCAGGGGTGCGATCGGTCCAGAACGCCAGTCCTACGCTGCCCGCCAGCGCGAGCGCAAGGCCAGGCCACAACAGGCGCGCGCCCGGCAATGCGGCCATCTTCCCGACATGCTGGCGATAATAGGGGGTCAGCATGTACAGGCCCATGCACATCGGCATGGCCAGACGCGGTGCCAGCGCCCATCCGTCCAGCCCGACTTCCCATATGGCCCAGCCCAGATTGGCGGCAAGGAAGGTCCAGTAAAGCGTGACAGAAGCGGCAATCCTTCGCCAGCCCAGGATCGCAACCACCACCATGACCAGACCCGACACCAGATACCAGGGCGACCCGCCCAGCAGCAGCAGTCGTCCGCCGAGCCAGACCAGCGCAGCGCCCGTCATGGCCAGAATGAACAAGAAGGCGATAGTGAGGAAGCGTTGCATCATGGCACCCCGGTGCAGCAGAATATGGTCGAACGACGTCATCAGGCGGGCAATTGCGCCTCCAGCCATTCCGGCACGTTCATTCGGTAGCATTTCTGCTCGTAAAGGCGGCTGATCCGCCATCCATCGGCCGTGCGGACATAATCATGGATGTACCACAGGCCAAAGACCAGCGTATCGGCGGCCGTGCCATCGCTGACCGTCATCGGATTGGTGCAGACGGTCTTGGTCTGCGCCCGGTCGCCATCGATATCGTAGCGAGTCGTCGACACCGCGTGCTGAAATGCCAGAATCGGCGTCAGGCTCGCCGAAAGAAAGGCTTTTATTTCGGTCAGGCTGCCGACCACGCCGACCATTTCGGAATAGTCGATCACTGCGTCTGCAGTAAAAAACTGGTCCATTGCGTCCCAGTCACGGCTGTCGACGGCATAGCAATATCCCACGATCAGATCCTGTATTTCGAACCGATCCGACATTTCCTGCACGGTCAGGGTCATAGCCTCTCCTCCATTCTATAGAATCATGGATCGCACAGGATGGTTGGCCCACCGCCTTTCGTTGGGTAGGTGTCGAAGCTGTCCTGGCAGGGGATGAGGCGTTACCGCAGGCAATTGTCAGCGGGCCAATTTGCATCAAGCGTTTATCTAGGAGAGTATAGATGGGTCTCGCCCCGTTCACCGAAGCCGATTTCGTCCTGTCCGCAGAGACGCGGGCTGAAATCACCGCCGGGCTGACCGATAGTCAGACATATATGGTCAATCACTGGATGGACCTGCACGAAGTCATCAATCGCGGTGACTGGGATGGCATGGATGCCTTCTTCAACACCGAAACCATGACCTACGACAATCCCAACCGGCCGGATCTGGGTACCTATCATGTCTGGAAAACCTCGCCGCAGGGTCTGTACACCACTTTCCCGCCCAGCATCTATCGCACGCTCAAGGCATGGGGCCGGGGCGACGATGAAATCTGCGTGCTGTGCCATCACCATGGCAAGCATACCGGCGGTCCTTATATGGGCGTTCAGCCGACCGGCAACGAACTCAACGTGCTGTGGTTCTCTTGGCTGCGTTTCCGCGACGGCAAGATCGACCATATCTATTCGATCTCGGACGTGCTGACCATGCTCAAGGATCTGGAAGTCATCAAGGTGCCGCAGCCGGTCGACCCCTACAAATAAGACTGACGCGCCCCGGCTGCTTTATAGTGGCCGGGGCGATGCCTTAATCAGTCCGTCGCGCCGCTATGGTCGATCCATCGGTGCAGCATCGTCCAGCTTTGCAGCCGGGTCGATGCGAAGTTATGGCAATGGGCCGCATCGGGCAAAGTCGTCAGCGTCACATGGCGCGATCTGCGATACAGCGATGGTTCCGCATGGGGATCGGGACTGACGTCGATATCGGCAAAATGCAGATAGACAGGCGTCGTGATCGCACCGGCTTGCGCCGCCACGCCACCCGGCACGATGGCCAGCCGCCCATAGCTGTTGGGGGTGAGTGACGCGCGTGCATCGTCTGCCGCTATGACGGCTTCCGGCACGTCGGCAGCATGGAAATAGCCGCGCATCGCGCCGCGATTTGCCGCGCCATAGCCCGGCCCTGCAACCTGCGCGCCGATGGCGGATCGCACCTCGTCCGACATGGCCAGGCCGATATTGGTAAAGCCCAGCACCGCCACCTGATCGAAACTGGCCCATTGCGCCTGCTGCACGATGGTCAGCATCCCGCCCATCGAATGACCGATGCCGGTGATCCGACGCGCGCGCGCCGCCAGATCCGCGCCCCATTCCCCGGCGTCCATCCGTTCCAGAATGTCCGCCAGCGCCAGATGATGCACCTGCGCGCTGACATGGGGCGTCAACAAATCTTCCCGGCCCGGCTGGCTGCTGTCCCCCATGCCCAGCGCGTCCAGCGCCAGCACCGCCTTGCCCTGCGCTAGGCAATGGTCGACAAAGCTATATTCCGCCCGGCCGTCAATCTGCGCGTCCCAATACCACCGGCTATAGGTGCCGCCATGCAGGCAGACGAGCAGGTCGATCGGGCCATCTGGCAGCCTGTCGGGTATCGCCAGAGTCGCCGCGATCTGGATGGGTTCGCCGAAATCGACTATGGTCTGGACCGGCAGGGACAGTGTGAACTTCGGCATGAATCACTCTTTCGGGTCAGAGGCTAAAGCCACCATCGACGATCAATGTCTGGCCAGTGATGTAACGCGCGCGCTCGGACGCCAGGAAAGCGACGGCCTCTGCAATATCATCGCCATCGCCGAAGCGCTGGAGCGCGATCCGCTTGCGCTGCGCTTCCCAAATGGCGGGGGTGTAGAGAGTGGCCAGGAAATCGGCCCCCAGTCCCGCATCGATGATGCCGGGCGCGACCATGTTGGCGCGGATGCCATATCGGCCTTCTTCCTTGGCGATAGCGCGGCCCAGCGCCTCGATCCCCGCCTTGGGGACGGAGGACAGGGCGTCGCCCGGCGGAAAACAATAATTGGCAACCGACACCACCGACACGAAATTGCCAAAACCCTGCGCGCGGAAATGGGGGAGGGCAGCGGCGACGATGCGAGTGAAGCCGATCAGTTCGACCTCGATAACCTGCCGCCACTGGTCCTCGCCGATCTGGCTGACGAAGGGTTGCGCAATGTCCACGCCACTGGCGAAAATCACTGTGCCGATCGCACCGAACCGCGCCTTGGCCTCGGCAAAGCCGCTCTGGATGCTGGCCATTTCGGACAGGTCGCAATGGACGGGGATCGCCCGGTCATGGCCTTCGCCCAGCGTGTCTATCACCCCGCGCGCCTTTTCCGCGCTGGATCGATAGCCGATGGCGATGCCATCCCATTCGTCCACAAGGCGACGACAAATCGCGCTGCCCAGCCCACCTGTCCCGCCCAAGACAAAGGCCGCACCCCGGTTCATAGCGGCAGATGCGTGGTCAAATGGCGGAGCAGCCGTTCGGCAAAGGCGTCATTATGGTCGCCAGTGAACATATGGCCCACGCCATGCGCGACCTCGACCTCCAGTTGCGGAGTCAGTGCCTGAAATCGGCGGACGCTCTCGTCAGACACGATCTCGCTCAGTTCCGCTTTCACCAGCACGACCGGCACGGTGACGCGCATCGCGGCGGCCACCAGCGCTTCGCCTTCCGACAGCGGATGCAGAAATTCGTGCGACGTGGTGCGTGGATCCCAGTGCCAGAACAGCCGACCGGCCTCCGTCCGCATTGCCTTGGCCAGGCCCGACACATCGGGCAGGCGGGGCTGGCCGAGATGATGATGCAGCGCATCGGCGGCTTCGTCCAGCGAAGCGAAGCCGGCTTCGCTGGCACGGAAGAATCCGCGTATCTCCTCTACTCCGTCATCGTCGATATGCGGCGCAACATCGGCCAGCATGATCAGGCGCACGAGGCCCGGATGGCGCGATCCACCTACCAGCGCCGATTGGCCGCCGCGCGACGCACCCACTAGCGCCACCGGACGGTCAAGCGCGGCCATGATCGACTCGACATCGCGGCCATAGGCCTCGAGCAGATAGTCGCCGTCGCTGGCCCAGCCGCTGTCGCCATGGCCGCGCAGGTCGAAGGTCAGGCCATAATAGCCCGCCTGTGCCACGCGCCGCGCCGACCCGGCCCAGGATCGGCGGCTCTGGCCGCCGCCGTGGAAGAAGCAGACGGGCTGCGCGGCGGGATCGCCATAGGCGTCCGCAACCATCGTCACACCATCGCCCGGCAGGGTTATCCGGGTGGGGGACATCATGCCGGGCGTTCCGTGCTTATTCGGCGGCGATCGGCGGCGCGATCTCGGCGAAACATTCATGTTCGCCGGGACCGGCATAGGCGAATTTGCCCGGCGCATGATGCCATTTGCCGTCATTATGGCTCTCATAGGGTGAGGCCACTTCGATCATTGCGCCATGCGTGCTCTTATGGCCGACCCAGCTCCATTTCTGCCAAGTCATGTCGGGGTCGTTATAGGTCTGGCCACCACCCGGCAAATGCAGCCCCTCGGCCTTCAGCTTTTCCATCGCACCCGGCACGTCGTCGGTCGAATAGCACAGGTGATGGACATGCTCGCCTACCTTGTCCAGCCGGTCGCCCATCGGCGTACCGGGGGCGGGCTGAATGAACTGGATTTCCGTGCCGCCGTCGTTGACGAAGGTGGCCCATTTCATCCCGGCATCGGCACCGCTGGAAAATTCGTCATATTTGACGATGCGCTTCTCCAGGCTAGCAGGGTCCAGCACCCGCAGGATCTTGGTCCAGTCGACGATTGCGGTGTCCAGATCGCGCACGACCATGCACACATGGGCAAAAGGTCCGCTAGGCATAATCTTATCTCCTTGGATTTTTTAGATTTCTATCGTTGCTGTGCCGGAATTGACGGTGCCGCGCCCTTCAATATCCAGCGTGAATGCGCAGGTAATGCTGTTGCCGTCGATCGCCGTCACCGTGCCGGTCACGGTCGCACGGTCGCCGCCATAGACATTGTCCAGAAAGCGCGAATCCATCGTCGTGATCCGCCCGCCGGGGAAGGCGCGCATCAACATGTTCATCATATAGGCGACGTTGGCCGGTCCCTGGTTGATGACCCGGTCGCCCAGCCCCTTGGCCTTCACCACTTCCACATCCAGATGGATGGGATTGGGATCTGCCAGGAAAACCGCCCATTGCTGCATCGCTTGGGGGCTGACGCTCTCGATGGCGAAGGGCGGCAACGTGTCTCCGACGGCATAGCTCATGCGGCAAACTCCTTGCGCGGCAGCACCCAGACATTGTCGGTTTCCAGAACCTGCGTCCCGTCCAGCAGATGCAGGCGCAGGCGATAGGTCAGCACGTCCATCACGCCCAGCTTGCGGCTGCGCTTGCGAATGAGGCTGAGGATTTCGCCCGTGACCTTGTAGCTTGTCCCGACCATCAGCGGCGCGTCGAACCTGACCCCGCTACTGCCCATCATCGGCCCGTCATCGACATCGAACGCGCACGCTGCGCACACGCCCGCGACGGTCTTGCCCATCGCGACCTGGGTGGCGACATAATAATAGATCGGGTGCGCCGTGCCGTCGCTGGCCGGTTCGATCCCGGTGGATCGGCATAGCGCGGCATTCTCCTCCGCGCTGATCGTGAAGACAGTCGTGCCGTCCAGCGATATGCCGGCGGCGTCGGGAGCGGGGGGCAGGGTGTCGAGATCGCTCATGGCTGGTCCCTAGTAAGAGCGCGGCAGGCCGAGGCTTTCGGCGATCGAGTTGCGGACCATTTCGTTGCTGATCGGCGTCATCCGCAAAATCCGGTGATCGCGCCAGTAACGCTGCATGTCGGTTTCCGCCGAATAGCCCATGCCACCCAATATCTGGATGCCAAGGTCGGCGGCCTTCACCGCATTTTCGGTCGCCACCATCTTGAGCATGTTGGCCTCGACGCCGCAATTCATGCCGTTCGACTGCATCCATGCGACATTGTTGAGCAGTAATTCGGTCGTTTTCTGCCAGGTTGCGATGTCCGCGACATAATGCTGCAACACCTGGAACCGCCCGATGATGCCGCCAAACGCCTTGCGCTGGAGCATATAGGCCAGTGCATCTTCCAGCACGCCGTCGATCGCGCCCAGGCACTGCGCGCCGACCATGATCCGCTCGTTATTGAGCGTCGGCAGCATCGCGTACCAGGCCTGGCCCGGTTCCCCCAGAACATCTTCGTCGGGGACGAACACATCCTCATAATGAACCTCGCACGATCCCATCGCGCGCATCCCCAGCTTTGGCAGCAGCGACGCGGTGATGCCCGGCGTCTTGGCATCGACGAAGAACATAGTCAGGCCATGATGCTTCTTTTCGACATTCTTGTCGGTGCGGGCCAGAACGAGCAGGCGGTCGGCCGCCTTTGCGCCGGTCGTCCACATCTTCGCGCCATTCAGCTTCCAGCCGCCATCGACCTTTTCGGCATGGGTCTTCATTGCGCCCAGCACGTCGGTCCCGCCATCGGGTTCGGTCATGGAGAGCGACACGCGCAGCTTGCCCTGTGCCATCGGCCGCAGCCAGCGGTTCTTCTGTTCTTCGCTGCCTACCGAACTGATCGTCTTGGCCCCACCGAAGGAGGTCAGACCCCAGACCCACAACAGTCCGCCCGCCGTCCGCGCGAATTCGCGCGCGAAGATCATCTGCATCATGACGTCGCCACCCAGGCCGTCATATTCCTCCGGTATGCCGATGCCGAAGAAGCCCTGCTCGGCGATCTTGTCCCACAATGCGTAGGGGTAATTTTCCTCGTCGGCCTCCAGCGCGCGCATCCAGTCCTTGGGCGCTTCTGCATCGACCCAGCGGCGCACGATGTCGCGAAACGCCTGCTGCTCCTCGGTGAGCGAAAAATCCATTGTCTTTCCTGTTCTCTTTGCCCGCCCGTTAGGCACCTGTCGGGCGCGTTGAGAACCTATCGTCCTATAGGGTAGGCGGGCGTCAGATGGACAACCCGCCTTCGACCGGGATGACTGATCCGGTGACGTAGGCACCCGCGCGAGACGCCAGATAGATCGCCGTCCCGGCCAAGTCTTCCGGCGTTCCCACGCGCCCCCGTGGCACCATGCCCACCACCATCTTGCGCATTTCGTCCGATGCGATCACGGTCATTTCGGACTCGAAAAAGCCCGGCGCAATGACATTGGCAGTGATGTTGTCGCGGCCCAGTCGCTTGGCCAGTCCCTTGGCCATCCAGTGGATCGCGCTCTTGGACGCCTGATAGGCGTAATTTTCCTTCGGCCCGACCTTGAGCGCGCCCACCGACCCGATGTTGATAAGTGAAGCCGGGCGATCCGCCGTGCCGCCTGCGCGCAGCAGCGGCAGGAATTTCTGGAGGATGAAGAAGGGCGCTTTCAGGTTCAGGTCGATCACTTGGTCCCAGTCGTCCTCGCTATAATCGTCGATCGGCGCATCGGCCATCGTCCCGGCATTGTTGACCAGCATGTGCAGCGCGCCTTCGCGCGCCGCGACCTGCGCCACCAGCGCGTCGATCCCCGCCAGCGTCGACAGGTCGGCCGTCAGCCCGACGCACTTGCCGCCGGTCGCCTCACTGATCGCCTGCGCCGCGGCCAGCACCTTGGCCTCGGTCCGGGCGCAGATATAGACCTTGGCCCCCGCTGCCGCGTATCCGGTGGCGATGTGGCGGCCAATCCCGCTCGACCCGCCGGTGACGAGCGCAACGCGGCCCTGGACGGAAAACAGCGCGTCGATGTTCATGCCCCGCCCCTCGATGCTGCGATCTTCAGGATCAGGTCCACTGTCCCTTCGGGATCGCCCACCAGCAGCGCATGATCGCCCGGATGGTCGTGGATAGTCCAGCCCAGCGCGCGCGCGCGATCATGCATTGCGGTCATGACGGTGATAGCCGCCGCGATATAATCGACTGGCTTGGTGATCGTTTCCGCGCCGACCGGAATGACACAGGATGTCGCCCGCATCGGCTGGTCGGTCAGATTATCGAGCAGCCATTGCTGACGGTCCGCGTCCATCAGGTGGGGATGGGCTTTTGCCGCTTCACGCTGCATCACATCGACGCCAGAGCCGATCGGTCCCTCGCCCGCGTCCAGCATGGCGTCCAGACCAGCAAGCTGATCTTCGGGAACATAGCCCATAAGCGATGCTATACGTTCGCCCGAATGCGGCACGATGGCGTCGAGATAGATGACGCTGGCGATGCGGTCGCCCACCTGCGCGACTACGCCCGGCGCGACCGTTCCGGCATAGCTGTGCGCGACCAGAACGACATCGTGCAGATCCTCAAAATGAAAGACGTTGACGATGTCCTGCACATGCGTTGCATTACCAACATTGCGACCGATCAGATGCGCGCGCTCACCAAAGCCAGTGAAGGTCGGCGTATGGACCTTGTGCCCCTGCGCTTCGAGCAGGTCGCGGACATATTTCCAGGTCCAGCCGCCCATGCCGCCGCCGTGGAGTAAAACAAATGTGGTCATGGCAGTTCAGGCCTCCGCAGCTTCTGTATTCTGAATAAATTCGGGGAAAGGATCCGGTCCCCACAGGAACATGCTGTCCTCTGGCGCATGATTGGCTGATGGCCAGTCCACGTCATGGGGTATGAAGTCGATGTCGGCGGAATATTCGCTGAAACTGCCCCATGGGTCGCGGACATAATAGAAATAATTGGCACCCAGCACATGCTGGCCCAGCCCCCAGTTGGGACCATAGCCCGCCCGCGCCATGGTCGCGCCGCCCAGGCCCACTTCCATAACGGAGCCTACGTCCCAGCTATTATGATGCATCCCGCGCCGGTCGGACAGGACGAGCGCAAGGAGATGATGGTCGCTGCCATGGACGCCGTGCAGGAAGGCGACGCCCGGCTCGCTCTTGTCCGACAGGCGCAGGCCCAGCGTCTTTTCATAATAGGCGATCGCCGCGTTCACATCGGTCGTGAAGATCGCGAAATGCGACAGGCGGCGGGGGTGAACCTTGGGCGCCTGGCTGTTGGGGATCGCGCCGGACTGGCCGGGCGGGGCGCTGACGAAGGAGAAGTGGCTTTTTTCCGCCGGTGTCGCCTTGTCGGCGGCGCAGACATTGATCGGCAGGCCGTCAAAGCCGCTGAACCAGATGCCCTGCGCCTCCGTACCCGCAGGCGCGTCGATATAGGTGACGCCACAGGCATCGAGATGCGCGGCAAAGGCGTCCATCTCGTCGGCATAGACGCCAAAGCTGAGATAACGCAGTTGCTTGGCTGTGCCGCCTTTGGCGATGACGCCCCAACGATGGGGATTGCCCTGTGTGTAAAGATGCAGCGCGCCGTCGCCGTCGCGCACATCCAGACCAAAGAGGCTGTAGAAGCGGCGTGCATCCTCCAGATCGGGGACGGCCAGCGCGAAATGGTCGATCGAATGGACGCCCAGCACATTGGCGCGCCGCCCGGCGATGCTCTTGTCGTTCATACTGTCCTCCTTCGTCGGCCGGGCGGCGGATCGCGCCGCCGCCCTTGCGTTATTCAGGCCGCCTTGATCGGGTTGACCAGCAGGCCAATCTTCTCGATCTCCACTTCGCACACATCGCCATCCTTCATGAACAGCGGGGGCTTGCGCGCCAGGCCGATGCCCGACGGCGTCCCCATCACCAGCACGTCGCCTGCCTCCAGAGTGAAGCAGGTCGAAAGCAGGGCGACGGTATCCACCACGTCGAACACCATGTCGGACGTGTTGGCGCTCTGTACGGTCTGGCCATTCAGCCGCGTCTCGATCTTCAGGCCCGCGCCGCCCGCGGGCAGCTCGTCCGCCGTCACCAGCCATGGTCCGAACGCGCCGGTATCGTCGAAATTCTTGCCCACGGTCCATTGCGGGGTCTTGAGCTGATAATCGCGGATCGACCCGTCGTTGAATACCGAATAGGCGACGATGTGCGACAGCGCGTCTTCCTTGGCGATGTCCTTGCCGCCCTTGCCGACGACTGCGACCATTTCGGCTTCATAGTCGAGCTGGTCGGAACAGGGCGGCTTGATGATGGGCGCGCCATGGCCGATCAGGCTGCTATTGAAACGGCCGAATATGGTCGGGAAATCCGGCACCTGAAAGCCACCTTCGGCGGCATGGTCCTTATAGTTCAGGCCCAGACACAGGATCTTGGGTGCCTTGATCAGCGGCGGCAGGAAGGTCAGGTCGTCGATCGCGACATTTGCGCCACCGGACACGACCGCATCGCCCGCCTGCGTCAGCGCGTCACCGCCCTGCGCGATCAGCGCGTCGAGATCATAGAGCGCGGCGTCGCCGAACAGCGCCTTGACGCCCGCGCCGGTATCGACCGCCAAACCTGTCTGTCCATCTTTTACAACCTTAGCCAAACGCATGATTCTGTCCTCCTGATACCCTGCCACCGTGGGGCGGCGCGTTGTCCGGGTCAATATGAAATATATTCTAGGATATGAAATATACTATATGGATTTGCCTATGGTTTCAAAACTGCTATGGCTTTTGCGATGATGAAGAAACTGAGCCTGACCGAGCGGGCCTATCGCCAGTTGCGGGACGATCTCCTGACGTGTCGGCTGGTGCCGGGCGACCGGATCAATATCAAAGACGTATCCGACAATCGCGGCTTCAGCCTGGGCGCGGTGCGGGAGGCTTTGTCCCGCCTGACGTCCGAAGGCTTCGTGACGCAGGATGATGCGCGCGGTTTTCGCGCGACGCCGATTTCGATCGGCGACCTGATGGATCTGGTGACGGTGCGCAGCGATATTGAGGGGCAATGTTTGCGCCGCGCGATCGCGCGCGGTGGGCTGGATTGGGAGTCGGCGATCGTCAGCGCCGCCCATCGCCTGAGCAAGACGCCGACCCGCGATCCGGCCGATCCGGCCCGCCTGAACGAGGAGTATGCCGACGCCCATGGCGCGTTCCACCATGCGCTGGTGGCCGCCTGCGACAGCCCGTGGCTGCTGCGGATGCGCGACTGGCTCTATGCCCAATCGGAACGCTATCGCTACCTGACCGTTCCGTTGGCGACTGGCGATCGCGATCTTGTCCACGAACATAGCGATATCGTCACCGCCACATTGGGCCGCGACGCCGATCGCGCGGTGGCGCTGTTGGGCGATCATCTGATGGCGACCGCGCGTCTGCTGGTCGATGCGCAGCACGGAGCGATGCGCCTGCCAGGCGAAAGAGCGGCCTGAACCCATATCAATTCTGCCGCTTCTGCCCGGTGCCGCCGCCACTGGCGGGCATCAGCATATTGCTCATCCCGCCATCGACCAATATGTCGATGCCGCTGATATGCCCGGCATGGGGACCGATCAGGAACAGAATGGCATTGGCGACATCGTCTGCCATGCCCAGCTTGCGCAGCGGGATGGTCGCTTCGCGCTGATCGCGTCGCGCCTTGTCCTCATAGCCCGCCGCCGTCATCGGCGTATAGGTCGGGCCGGGGGACACGGTGTTGCACCGGATGCCGTCCGGTCCCCATTCGATGCTCAGTTGCCGGATCATCATCAGCAACGCCGCCTTGCTGCATGAATAGAAACCCAGCGCGGGCGTCGGCGCGGTGGCTGACATCGACGCGGTCGCGACGAACGCCCCCCCGCTGGCCTTCAGATGCGGATGCGCCGCTTTGCCCAGCAGCCAGGCGGACCTTGTGTTGATCGCGAATATGCGGTCGAAATCGCCTGCGGGCAGATCGACCAGCGCGCCGCCCATGATGATCCCGGCGTTACTGATGACCGCGTCGATCCCGCCCATATGCGCCATCGCCGCTGCCACGATCCGATCGCCGCAATCCAGCTCCGCCAGGTCGACCACGCAGGTCGCCGCCGCC
This sequence comes from Sphingobium sp. KCTC 72723, assembly GCF_014280435.1. Classification (NCBI taxonomy): domain Bacteria; kingdom Pseudomonadati; phylum Pseudomonadota; class Alphaproteobacteria; order Sphingomonadales; family Sphingobiaceae; genus Sphingobium; species Sphingobium sp. KCTC 72723. The sequence goes on from NZ_CP060388.1 coordinate 3,061,853, forward strand.
GGGCCGATCGCATCGGCCACGCTTTGAAGATTGGCGGCATCCCGATCGGCCAGCAGCAGTTGATGCTCGCCCGCGATCACGCTGCCAGCCGCCAGCAATTGCGCGCAGGCGCGACCGATGCCGCTCGCCGCGCCTGTGATGATGACCCGCATTCAACCTCTCCTGTTTTTTCAGTCTTTCAGGCCCAGTTCGTCCATCAGCGCCGCGCGCAGCTTGAACTTCTGGATCTTCGATGCCGACATCGGCCATTCGTCGATAAATCTTATGTGGCGCGGCACCTTGAACGACGCCAGGCGCGCCTTGGTGTAGGCGATCAGTTCGTCCGGCTCCACCGCAACGTCGCCATCGCGTTCGATATAGGCCGCCGGAATTTCCGCCAGCCGATCGTCGGGCAGGCCGACGACCTGCGCCAGCCGCACGGCGGGGTGGCTGGCCAGCACCGCCTCGACTTCGGCCGCCGCGACATTTTCGCCGCCGACTTTCAGCATATCCTTGAACCGGCCATGGAACATCATGTGGCCCTGCGCATCGACCGATCCGATGTCGGCGCTGTGATACCATCCGTCAGCGTCGATCGCTTCGGCGGTCTTTTCCGGGTCGCGATAATAGCCGTCGAACAGATTATAGCCCCGGATCAAAATCTCGCCACGCTCGTCCACGCCACGTTCCACGCCGGTATCGGGATCGACGATCTTCATTTCGATCCCGGCCAGCGGATAGCCCAATTTCCTGAACCCCATTTCCGGGTCCATCGCCGGGCCGCCGGTGGTGACGATGCCGGTCGCTTCGGTCATGCCCATCGTGCCGACTTGCAGCATATCGGGTGCCTTGTCGCGATACGCCTGCCCGACCCGGTCCGGCATGAAGGCAAAGCAGCTATTTTGCAGGCGGACGGACGACATATCCGTCTTGTCCCATTCGGGATGGGCGATCATCGCCTGATGGAAAGTGACGAAGGGCAGGAACATCATCGTGACCTGCTCCGCCTCGATCTGGCGCAGGCTTTCCCCGGCGTCGAAATGCGGCTGGCCAATGAAGGTGCCGCCGACATCCATCGCCCCCAACATGCACAGCATCGCCGCGATATGGAATAGCGGCAGCGGCGACCATGCGCGCTCGTCAGGCTGGAAGCCCCAGCGATAGCGCGCCAGGTTGTTCGCCTCGCGCGTCACAGCCTCATGACTGAGCAGGCAGCCCTTGGGATTGGCGGAAGTGCCGGAGGTGTAGAGGATCATCGCCGTGTCGCGCACGCGCACGGTCAGACGGGCGTCATGTATGTCTCTCTCGCTGACGCTATCGGCAGCGGCATCGAACCGGGCCTGATCGACAAAGCCGGGGGCAGAACGCCCGCCCAGCATGATGATCTGCGTCAGCAGCGGCGTGCCGGACAGCGTCAGGGCGGCAGGATCGACCGCTGTCGGCAGATCGGGAAAGGCCTTAACCAGTTGCGCGCCGAAATCGACATGTTCGGTCACCAGATCATTGGTCACGATCGCGCGCAAATCGGCATTTTGCGCGACATAGGCCATTTCGGGTGCCTTGTAGCGGGCATTCATCAGCACCGACACCGCGCCGCACATGGCATTGGCGAACAGCGTTTCGACAAATTCGATGCTGGACGGCAGCAATATGCCGACATGATCGCCACGCCCGATGCCCAGCGCTTTCAGCCCGCGCGCGCGGCGCAGCACGCCTGCGACCAGATCGTCATAGTTCTTGCGCTCGCCGGGGAAGATCAGTGCGTCCTTGTCGCGCCCCTTGTCCCACCCTTTCAGCAGAAGATCGCCCAGTGTCGTCGCCGTTATGCGAATTGCGGCGCTGTCTTCGCCCTTGATGCCCACGAAAGCCCGCTCCTAAATATCCGCCGATCCTTGATTGTCGTCAGATTGCAGCGTGCGTCTCATCATGCGCCTTTCGTTGGATAGGTGCAGACCTGCCCTGCCGCATCAAGAGCAGAGACAGCAAAGTATCGGATCACGGGTCGGGAATTTTACGATGGAAGCCTATATCTACGATCATGTTCGCACACCGCGCGGCAAGGGCCGCCCGGACGGCGCGCTGCACGAGATAACGTCGGTCGAAATGGCGACGCAATTGCTCAAGGCGCTTCAGGCGCGCAACAATCTCGACACGGCGCTGCTGGACGACGTAATCATCGGCATGGCCCAGCCGGTCGGCGAACAGGGCGGCGTTCTTGCCCGCGCGGCGGTGTTGCAGGCAGGCTATGCGCAGACCGTTGCGGGCCAGCAGATCCATCGTTTCTGCGCGACCGGGCTTGATGCCGTCAGCCTGATCGCGGCGCAGGTCCATGCCGGGATGATAGACGCGGGCATCGGTGGCGGCGTTGAATCGATGAGCCGCACGGTGATGGGTTACGACTCCGGGGCATGGACGTCAGACCCGGCGGTTGCATTCGGCAATTATTACGCGCCGCAAGGGATTGGCGCGGACATCATCGCCACGCTCGACGGCTATACCCGCGAGGATGTCGATCGCTTTGCCGTTGAGAGCCAGCGCAAGGCCGCCCATGCGTGGGAACAGGGTTATTTCAAGCATTCGATCGTGCCGGTGACCGACGTGCTGGGCGACGTCATTCTGGACCGTGACGAACATATGCGTCCCGGCACCACGGTCGAAAGTCTCGCCAAGCTCAAGCCCGCCTTCGAAGGCTATGGCAAGGCCGGGTTCGAGGCTGTGGGCAAGGCGAAATATCCTGAACTGGAAGAGATCAACTATGTCCATCACGGCGGCAACAGCTCCGGCATTGTCGACGGTTCGGGACTGGTGCTGGTCGGGTCTAAGGCATTCGGCGAGAAGGCTGGATTGAAGCCGCGCGGCCGCATCCGTTCCTATGCCAATATCGGGTCGGAACCCACGATCATGTTGACTGCGCCGACCGCCGTGTCGCGCAAGGCGTTGAAGGCAGGCGGCATGACCGAAAAGGACATCGACCTGTGGGAATTGAACGAAGCCTTCGCCAGCGTCGTGATGCGCTTCCAGCGCGACCTCGACATCCCCGATGATCGGATCAACGTGAATGGCGGCGCGATCGCCATGGGTCATCCTTTGGGCGCGACGGGGGCGATGATCCTGGGCACCGTGCTGGACGAACTGGAGCGCCGCGACGCCGCAACTGGCCTCATCACGCTGTGCGCCGCCAATGGCCTGGGCACGGCCGCCATCATCGAGCGCGTCTGAACGCGCCCACCCAACCATAGAGCGGGACATTCCATGAAGACCATGCAACTGCAAAAGGCCGATGACGGCTTTGCGATCCTGACCCTCAATGCCGAAGGGTCGATGAACGTCGTCAATGATGCTTTCATCGCCGACATGGAAGCGGCGACGAAGCAGATCGCGGAAGATGACGGCATCAAGGGCGTCATTCTGACATCGGCCAAGGCCAGCTTCATGGCGGGCGCGGACCTCAAGCAACTGGTCAACGGCTTCGGCACGCTGACTGCAGGCCAAGCCTACGCCTTTTCCAAGCGCGCGACTGACATGCACCGGGCGATCGAACAGTCGGGCAAGCCATGGGTCGCGGCGATCAACGGGCTGGCGCTGGGCGGCGGGTTCGAACTCGCGCTCGCCTGCCATCGACGGATATTGGTGGACGATGCAAAGGTGCAGGTCGGCCTGCCCGAAGTCAATGTGGGCCTGCTCCCCGGATCGGGCGGCACGGTGCGTCTGGGCCTGATCGCGGGCATGAAGACCGCGCTCGACCTGCTGCTGTCGGGTCGTTCGGTCGGCCCGGCTGAAGCGCTGAAGCTGAGAATCGTGGACGAAGTCGCGCCCGCCGATGCGCTGATCGGTGCGGCCAAAGCCTGGCTTGCGACCGCGCCCGATCCGGTCAAGCCATGGGACGTCAAGGGCTGGACCCCGCCGCAGAAAAAGGGGCTGACCGTCCCTGAAGACTCGACCGCTTACATGATGGCGGCAGGGGGCATCGCCAAGGTCGGCTATAATCAACCCGCCCCGCTGGCGATCCTCAACTGCGTGTTTCAGGGGCTGCAATTGCCGTTCGACAAGGCACTGACCGTCGAGGGCAAATATTTCGCCAAGCTGCTGACTGATCCGGTCGCGCGCAACATCATCCGCACCACTTTCATCTCGAAACTGGCCGCCGAAAAGGGTGCGCGCCGTCCCGAAGGCTTCCCCAAATTCGCGGCGAAGAAGGTCGGCGTGCTGGGCGCAGGCATGATGGGCGCTGGCATCGCCTATGTCTCCGCCAATGCAGGGATAGAGGTCATCCTGATCGACCGCGACACCGCGACCGCGCAAAAGGGCAAGGATTATGCGGCCAAAGTGTTGGGCAAGCTGATCGAAAAGGGCAAGACGACGCAGGACAAGGCCGACGCCATCCTGGCCCGCATCACCCCGACCGACGATTTCGCACTGCTCAATGGCTGCGACCTGGTGGTAGAGGCCGTGTTCGAGGATACCGGGATCAAGGCCGAAACGACACGCAAGGCCGAAGCGGTCCTGCCCGACCATGCCGTGTTTGCCTCCAACACGTCGACCCTGCCGATTTCGCAACTGGCGCAGGCATCGCAGCACCCCGACCAGTTTATCGGTCTGCACTTCTTCTCGCCGGTCGAACGCATGGGGCTGGTCGAAGTCATCATGGGCAAGCAGACGAGCAAGGCAACGCTGGCCAAGGGGCTGGATTATATCGCCCAGTTGCGCAAGACACCGATCGTCGTCAACGACAGCCGGGGCTTCTACACCAGCCGCGTGTTCCAGATGCTGATCCACGAAGGCGCGGCGATGCTGGCCGAAGGGGTGCCGCCTGCGGTGATCGAGAACGCTGCCAAGGCGGTGGGGATGCCCGTCGGCCCACTGGCGCTTCTGGACGAACTGACGCTCGACCTGCCGCTCAAGATTGTGGATCAGGCTATTGCCGAGGAAGGCGACGCCTATACGCCGCCTGCTGGCGTTGCCGTCATGCGCCGGATGAAGGACGAGATTGGCCGCTCCAGCCGCAAAGCAGGCGGGGCGTTTTACGACTATCCTGAAGGCGGCAAGAAGCATCTGTGGAAGGGGCTGGCCGATCATTTTCCCACCAAAGCTGGCTGGGATATCGAGGAAATCAAGCAACGATATCTCTATGCGCAGGCGATGGAAACCGCCCGCTGCCTGGAAGAAAATGTGCTGGAAACGCCGCAGGATGCCGACCTTGGCGCCATTTACGGCTGGGGCTTCCCGGCGTGGACCGGCGGCACAATCAGCTATATCGACACCATCGGTATCGAAACATTCGTGCAGGAATCTGATCGTCTGGCGCAGCTTTACGGCCCGCGCTTCCTGCCGTCCGCCTGGCTGCGTGACAAGGCGGCGCGGGGCGAAGATTTCTACACCCCCGCCAGCGAAACCACGGTCAAGGAGCCGGTCCCGGCATGAAACGCCTGATCTTCGAAGCGGAGCATGAACAGTTTCGCGACAGCGTCGTCAAATTCATGAGCGCCGAAGTCGGCGCCCATGCCGAGCGGTTCCGTGAACAGGGCATCGTTGATCGCGAACTCTATCTCAAGGCCGGGGCGCAGGGTTTGCTCTGCACCTGGGCAGACGAGAAATATGGCGGCGCGGGGATCGACGATTTCCGCTTCGAACAGATCATCATCGAAGAAAATATGCGCCATGGCGATGTGGGTTTCTACATCAACCTGCATAATGATCTCGTCGCGCCCTATATCGCCAAGCTGGGCAATGATGAACAGAAGGACCGCTGGATGCCCGGCATCGTCAGCGGGGAAAAGATCCTTGCCGTCGCGATGACCGAGCCTTCGACCGGCAGCGACCTGGCCGGGATGCGCACCAGCGCCACCGATCAGGGCGACCATTGGCTGCTCAATGGCGCGAAAACCTATATTTCCAACGGCATATTGGGCGACCTGATCGTCGTCGCCGCGCGCACCGATCCCAACAGCCGCCACGGCCTGGGCCTGTTCGTGGTCGAACGCGGCATGGACGGGTTCGAACGCGGGCGCAAACTCGCCAAGATGGGCCTGAAGGCGCAGGATACCGCCGAACTCTTCTTCAACGATGTGAAGGTGCCAAAGGCCAATGTGCTGGGTGATCCGACCCAGGGCTTCAAATATCTCGCCCGCTTCCTGGCGCAGGAGCGGCTGGTGGCCGCAATCGGCTTCATGGCGACGGCGCAGACCGCCTTCGACATCACGCTGGATTATGTGAAGGAGCGTAAGGCGTTCGGCAAACCGATCGGCGCGTTCCAGAATACCCGGTTCAAGATGGCGTCGATGCGCGCCGAACTGGATGCACTCCAGACCTATGTCGACCAGTGTGTCCTGCTGCTCAACGCGGGCGAATTGACGGCGGAAGATGCGTCGGCAGCCAAGTTGTTGAGCAGCGAACTGGAGGGTCGGGTGATGGACGAATGCGTCCAGTTGCACGGCGGCGCGGGCTATATGGAAGAATATCGCATCAGCCGGATGTATACCGACGCGCGGATCAGTCGTATCTTTGCTGGCACCAGCGAAATCATGCGCGAAATTATCGGGCGCGGGCTGGGGCTGGACGAGCGCAAGCTGTCCTGAATCGCTGCCGGAGAATGTAGATGTTGAACCTGGATCGCCTGCGGGGCTTCACCATTCCGGCTGCCGAGGATATGTGCGATCCGCGCAGCGCCATCCTCTATGCGCTGGGCGTGGGTGCCGGGTTGGGTGCGATCGACGAGCAGCATCTGGTCTTCGAACGCGATCTGGCGGTGCTGCCGACTATGGCGCTGGTGCTGGGTACGCCGGGTTTCTGGCCGATGGCCGGCGAACTGGGCTGGGACTGGCCGCGCATCCTGCACGGGGAACAGAGTTTGCGGCTGCTGCGTCCGCTGGAACTGGGCCAGTTGGTGCATGGCCGGATCGAGATTGGCGATGTCGCCGACAAGGGGCCGGGCAAGCCTGCGCTGGTGCGGGCAAAGCGAACGCTGATGACCCCGACCGATCTGGTGATTGCGGAGATGGAAGAGACTTGGGTGCTGCGCGGCGCGGGCGGTTTTGGCGGGCCGCGCGATCTGCCGGGTCAGATGGCGACCGCGATGCCCGACGAACCGGCCCATGTCCTGCTCGACCTGCCGACAGCGATCAATCAGGCGCTGCTCTATCGCCTGACCGGAGATCGCAATCCACTGCATAGCGACGCAGGGACGGCAGCTTTGGCAGGGTTCGATCGACCCGTTTTGCATGGGCTGGCGACTATGGGGCTGGTAAGCCGGGCGCTGGTTCACCTGTGTTGCGGCGGCCAAGCGGCGCTGTTGACCGGGATGAGTGGGCGTTTCACGGCACCTGTTTGGCCGGGGGAAACGGTGCGGACCGAAATCTGGCGCGATGGCGATGACATATTGTTTCGGGCAAGCGTCCCCGACCGCAGCGTCGTGGTAATGGATGGCGGACGTGCTTGCGTCGCCGGATTTTGAAGAAGAACGGGAAGCAACGTGAAGATATTGGACGGTAAGGTCGCTCTGGTTTCCGGGTCAGGTCGCGGGATCGGCAAAGCGATCGCACTTAAGCTGGCGCGCAATGGCGCGCATATTGTCGTCAACGACCTAGACGATGATGTCGCCAACGCGACGGCCGCAGAGATAGAGGCGCTGGGCGTGCGTGCGGTGGTGTGCGTGGGGGACGTGACTGCGCTGGATTTTGGCGAAAAATTCGTTGCCGCTGCCGTCGAAGCCTTTGGTACGATCGACATCATCATTAACAATGCCGGCTATGCCTGGGATTCGGTGCTACAGAAAACCAGCGACGAACAATGGATGGCGATGCTGGACGTGCATCTGAGCGCACCGTTCCGTATTTTGCGTGCTGCGCAGCCGGTCATTGCGGCAGCCGCCAAGGCGGAAATCGCGCAGCATGGTCGCGCGACGCGGCGCACCGTCGTCAATATTTCTTCGGTCGCCGGGCTGGGCGGCAATCCGGGGCAGGCGGGCTATGCTGCGGGCAAAGCGGGGATCGTGGGCCTGACCAAAACGGTGATGAAGGAATGGGGCCGCTATAATGTGACGGTTAACGCCGTCGCATTTGGTGCGATCATGACGCGGATGACGGCCGGCGAAGCGGGCAGTTCGACCATCAAGGTCAAGGGCAAAGATATCAAGGCCGGGGTCAGCGACGAAATATTGGAAGCGATGGAAAAGGGTATCCCATTGGGTCGCGCCGGAACGCCGGAGGAAGCGGCGGGCGCGGTCTATCTGCTGTGCCTGCCCGAAGCGGACTATATCACAGGGCAGGTCATCGTCGCGGGTGGCGGGTGGCAGCTATAGGATGTGGGGCGGGGTATTGCACCCCGCCTTTTCAGGCTGGCCAGGTCGGCGATCGCCCCTGCATCCCTGCAAAGATAGGCCGCATGGCTTCGGGCACCTGCCCCGCGCCCACGCCTGTGCCGAAATTCAGACCACGCCGTTCATGGATGCGCCAGCCGTCAGGCGTGCGCCGTAGCCGGTCTTCATATCCGCCCACGGCCAGCAGATCGGTAGGGCGGAGCGGGTCGGCGTCGGGAATGGCGAACCAGTGCCAGGCCAGGATGCGACTGGCCGCGCGGGCCTCGTCACCATCCACCTCGATCACGACATTGGTGACATTATGGGAGCAGCCCAGCAAAGCGCCCTGATAGGTCATGCATTGCGCATGGATGGCATCCCGCCCCACGGCCAGCGCTCCGCCGAAATCGATGATCCCGTCGGGCGTGAATATTTCGTCGGCAATCCGGTGATATTGCATTGCATCGATCAGATGCGCGTAGCGATACAGACATTCCTCTATCGCGATACGATCTGCCAGAATTTGGGGGCTGTGCGTCATGACGTCAGCCGCATCCTACCACGCCGCCATCCACGGGAATCTGCGCGCCGGTGACATAGGCGCCCGCCCGCGAACATAGAAACACGACGATCCCGGCGATGTCGTCCGGCTTGCCCAGGCGACCCAGCGGAATATGGGCCAGCAATCCCGCGTCAACGCTGTCCTCATCGCGCATATGCGCCGTCATCTTGGTCGGGAAGAAGCCGGGAATGACCGCATTCACCGTGATGTTGCGCGCGGCCAGATCGCCCGCCAGATCGCGGGTCATCATATGGACAGCCGCCTTGCTGGCGGCATAGCTGTAGGCGCTCAGCCGCTCGGTCTTCATGCCCGCGACTGACCCGATATTGATGATCCGCGCCGGATCGTCAGCCGTCCCCGCGGCGCCCAGTTCGGGCAGCAATTCGCGCACCATGGTAAAGGGCGTCTGGACATTGACGGCCATCACGCCGGGCCATGCCTTGTCGGGGAAGCTGTCTATCTCGCCGCCCCAGGTCTTGCCTGCATTGTTGACGAGAATGTGGCACGCGCCCACCGCAATGCGATAGCGGGCGACCAGATCGACCGCCGCTTCGGGTGTCGAAAGATCGGCGGGCAAAGGGATGCAGTTTCCCAGTACGGACATTTCGCTGGCGGCCGCTTCGCAAATATCCGCCTTGCGCGACGTGATCGCTACAGTCGCGCCCGCACGCAGCAGCCCTTCGGCAATCATCCGGCCAAGCCCCTGCGCCCCGCCGGTAACGAGCGCAGATTTACCCGCCAGACTGAACAGGTCGCTCACATCGTCACCACGACTTTGCCGAATTTATGGGCGTCGCGCAGGTGGAGCAGCGCTTCCTTGGCCTGAGCCAATGGATAAGTGGCTTCGATGACCGGCTTGATCTGATGTTCGTCCGCAAACGCCAGCATTTCCTGAAAATCCTGCGGGTCGCCGACCTGACTGCCGACGATGCTGGCGCTTTTGAGGAAGATGTCAGTCGCGTTGACCTTGATCTCATTGCCTGCGGTCGAACCGTAGATGACGATGCGCGCGCCCGGATTGATGGCGCGGACATAGTTGGAAAAGCTGGGCGAAGGTGCGCCGTCCAGCACGACGTCGATGCCGCCGGTCAGCTTGCCGACCTGTTTGCGCCAGTCGGGATCGGTGTAGAGCAGGCCGCCCTTGGCCCCCATGGCGATGGCGCGGTTGATCACGTCCTGATTTTCGCCGGTTACATAGACATTAGCCCCCTTGGCGACCGCAAAGGCCAAGCCAAAGGTTGCGACACCGCCGCCTACGCCGCTGATCAGCAGCGTCTCGCCTGCCTGCAACCGGCCCTTGAACATCAGCGCGCGCCATGACGTGAGCGCGGTCAGCGGCATCGCACCAGCTTCCTCGAAGCTCATGAAGGCCGGTTTGGGCGCCAGATTTTCGACCGGCACGCAGATATATTCGGCGATCGTCCCGGCAAAGGGCATCCCCAACAGGCCGAAATCGGCGGCAGGGGCATGGCGGCTTGGACCCCAGTTGCGCGCGGGATAGAGGACGACCTCGTCGCCTTCGTTCACGCCGGAAACGCCTGCGCCGATCATGTCCACGACACCCGCGCCGTCGCAACCCAGCGTCGCTGGAACGGTCATGCCCGGATATTGGCCGTGGGTGATGAACAGTTCGCGATGATTGATCGACGCAGCCTTGATCGCGACGCGAACCTCGCCCGGACCCGGCACGGGGGTTTCGACATCCGTCACTACTACGGAATCGGGTCCGTCGATCTTTTCGAGATACAGCGCCTTCATGGTCAACCTTTCCTGATGCGTCGGCCCGGCGGTTCGGGTCGCCTGCCTTTTTTCATGGGCGGCGCGTATGGGACGCAGCCTGTTGTGGCATCTGGACAATGTTCTGCCGATTTGATGACCTATCTGTGGATAGGAAAAGGGGATTGCATTTCAGATTTCACAGATCAGAATATATTTAGAAGAATAAAACGAATCGTGCCAAGCAGCACGAACAGGAGAGACTGAATGGCCGTTGTCCCGACAATCGTCCTGCCGCCCCGTATAACGCCGACGCTGATAAAGCGTCCGGCGCTGGCCGCATTGACCGACAAGGTCGCCCAATCACGCATGACGATGGTGGCTGCGCCCGCAGGCAGTGGTAAAACTACCGCAATGCTGTTTTGGGCGGAATTGCTGCGCGCGCAGGGGCGGCCCATATTGTGGCTCGCGGCAAGGGCGGGGATTGGCAACAAGATTTCGTTCCTGCTCGCGCTCAAAGCTGCCGGGGTTGCAGCCCGATTGGACTGGACAAATCTGGACGGTGATACCGATGATGCGGTCTGGCTGAAAACCCTGTCGACCGTGACAGAGCCAAAGCCGGTTATCATCATAGACGATGCCCAGTTGCTGGACGAGCCTACGTTGGCGTTCATCGCGCAATTATCCTCCAGCGCCCGTGACGGGTTGACCATGATCGTCGCGGCGCGGGGTGTCGTTGGCCTGCCCCTGGCGCGGATGCGGGCGCTCGGCTTTCTGGTCGAAGTCGGCAATGCCGATCTGTCGCTCACTCTGGCCGAAGCTACCCAGTTAGTGACGATGAGCGTCGGCGCGCCGATCGATTCGCAGAATTTGCAGGATATTGTCCGCGATACCCAGGGTTGGGTGTCGGGCGTCGTGATTGCCTGTGATCTCTACCGGCGCGGCGGACAGGGCGGTGGCAATATGCGGCTGACCGGGTTGCGCCCGGAATTTGCCGAATATTTCCATGAAGAAGTGGTTGGCCAGCAGCCCGACGATGTACGCCGCTTTCTGGTCGATACATCGATATTGGACGATCTGACCCCTTCGGCTTGCGCGGCGGTGACCGGCGACGAAGACGCGCGGGTTATGCTGGATCGCGTCTTTCGCCAGGGTTTGTTCCTCAACGCCATCGATCAGGAACATAGCCGCTACGCCTATCACCGCCTGTTCCGCGAGATGGTGCTTGGCCGCCTGATGGATCGCGCGCCGGCCCGCGCGGCCATGATGCATTGCCGCGCGAGCGATCATTTCGCTGCGACTGGCGAAATCGTCAAAGCCATCGAACATGCGCGACTGAGCGGTGATCAGGCCTTTCTGGCGGGGCAACTGGACCGGCTGGCGGAACAGTTGACCTATTCGGGCTATCTTTACAGGATCGACGAACTGGGGGCGGAACTGCCCTGGTCGGTGCTTGCCCAGCATCCCTATCTGCTGCTGGCATTGGCGTGGCGACGGATACGGCAATTATCCTTCGCTGCTGCCGACCGGCTGATTGCGACGGCACGGTCGATCCATGACGCACGCATCAAGAATGACGATATATCCGCGCATGATGCCGAACAGCTCGACCTGATGATCCGGCATCGTCTGGTCATGCTGGCGGCGGCGCGCGACGATATGGTGAAAGTGGAGGCGGAGGCCGAGCCTTTGCTGACGGAAATGGCCGAAAGCCATGCCTATCTGAGCTGCACTTTGCTGGCGCAATTAATGTCGGCGCGGCGCGAACTATATCATTTTCAGGACATGCTGAAACTGGAGGCGGAAACGCGGCGCGCGCTTTCGCGCCCCGGATCGGACTTTGCTTCGATTGCGCTCAAGGCATCGGTCGCACCGACCCTGATGGCGCAGGGCAAGACGCAATTGGCGCAGCGTTTCCTGGATGAAGCGCTGACTTTGGCCAGGGAAATCCATGGTGAAGGTTCCGGTCTGGCTGCGCTGCCTGCGCTGCCGATGGCAGAATTATTATATGATGCGGGGGATATGGACCGTGCGGCAGAACTGGTCGAACGTCATTTGCCCGTCGTGCGGCAATGGGGTTTTGCAGACCAGATGGCGTCGGGCTATATCGTCAATGCCCGGCTGCGCGCCGCGCGCGGCGACATGCCCGGCGCGCTGTCCACGCTTAACGATGCGCATCTGGTCGCGATCGAGTGTGGGCTGGACCGGATGCGGGCGTTCATCGTGGCGGAAGAAGTCCGGCTGCTGATCAAGGCAGGGCAGATCGAGGAGGCCGAACGGCATTTTGCGGCGGGCGACCTGCAACTGGAAGGGGAACCGATCCCGACCTTGCATCCCACGCGCCGTAACGAAAGCATTGCCATTGCCTGGCTGCGGATCGAGATGCAGCGCCACCGCCTGGGCCGCGCGCGCAAGGTCGCCTATCGCTGGCTGGAATTTGTAAAGCGCGCGGGCGCTGTGCGATCGGCAGTCACGTTCGAACTGTTGCTGGCGGAAATCGCGGTGTTGCAGGGCAATCGTTCGGAAGCCCGGCGTGCCGTGCGAACCGCCGTCGAAATGGCCGAGCCGGCGGGATGGGTCCGCACCTTCATCGACGAAGGCGAAGTCATCTCTACGCTGTTGACCGAAGCCTATTCGCAAGGGCCGGAACTGGAAACGCCGGCCGACCGCTTCGCCGTACGGCTCGTGTCGATGATGCGCAGCGGCCCGCAGATCGAAACCGATGAGGAGGGTGACGAGGATTTTGGCCTGACCGGCCGCCTGGCCAACCGTGAAGTCGACATATTGACCATGGTCAGCGGGGGATTACGCAACCGCGAAATCGGCGATCGCCTCGGCCTGACCGAAGGCACGGTCAAATGGTATATGCAGCAGATCTACGACAAGCTGGGGGTGCGGCGGCGCCCTCAGGCGGTGTTGCGGGCGCGCCAATTGGGCATCCTGCCCTGAGCGCTTTCCCTACGCCTATCGAAGGATAGATTGCGCACCCGCAGGTGCCTGTCATCGCCCTGCTGCGCGAAAGGAACCATCATGGCCAAACGTAAAGTCATCATCAGCTGCGCCATTACCGGCGCGATCCACACCCCTTCCATGTCGCCCTACCTGCCCGTAACGGCGGAAGAAATCGCGCAATCGGCGATCGGCGCCGCCGAGGCGGGCGCGGCGATCATTCACCTGCACGCGCGCAATCCGGTCGATGGGCGGCCCGACCAGAATCCCGATCTGTTCACGCCTTTCCTGAAAGTCATCAAACAGCGCAGCGACGCTGTGCTGAACCTGACAACAGGCGGTCATCCCTCCATGACCGTGCAGGAGCGCGTCCGCCCAGCCCGGACCTTCGCGCCAGAAGTGGCCAGCCTGAACATGGGGACGATGGGCTTTGGCCTGTTTCCGATGCTGGATAGGTTCAAGGATTTCAAACATGCCTGGGAACCCGCCGCGCTGGAAGCGTCGCGCGACCTTGTGTTCAAAAATACCTATGCCGACATCGAACATCTGCTGGAGACGCTTTCACCGCTCGGCACCCGGTTCGAATTTGAATGTTACGACACCAGCCATCTCTATAATCTGAAATATTTCTTCGATCGCGGACTGGTGAAAGCCCCTTTGTTCATCCAGACCTGCTTTGGCATATTGGGCGGGATCGGCAGCCACCCCGACGACATCATGCACATGAAGCGCACGGCCGACCGGCTATTTGGCGACCAGTATCAATGGTCGGTGCTGGGGGCGGGCGCGCGTCAGATGAGCATCGTCGCCATGGCCGCGTCCATGGGCGGCAATGTGCGCGTCGGGCTGGAAGATTCGCTGTGGGGCGGTCCGGGTCGACTGGCGCAGACCAATGCCGAACAGGTCACGACCGCGCGGCAGATCATTGAAGGCATGGGGCTGGAAGTGGCTACGCCGGACGAGGCCCGCGTTATCCTCGACCTCAAGGGTGCGGACCGGACCAACATCTGATGACCACGGCATTGGGGCCGCTGGCCGGTATCCGCATCGTCGAGATCGACGCGATCGGCCCTGTGCCGCTGGCCGCGATGCTGCTGGCGGATATGGGCGCGGAGATCGTGCGCGTGGCGCGGCCGCCATCGGCGGGTGCGGGCGATTGGGAGGATGTCGGCGGCGATATTCTGCACCGCAGCCGGACGGTGACCTATCTGGACCTGAAGCAGGAGAGCGACCGGGCGCAACTGCTCGACCTGATCGCATCCGCAGACGGTTTGATCGAGGGGTATCGACCCGGCGTGATGGAACGGCTGGGCGTTGGTCCCGACATCTGCCTGGCGCGCAATCCGCGCCTGGTCTTCGGGCGGATGACCGGGTGGGGCCAGTCGGGTCCGCTGGCGATGCGCGCGGGGCATGACATCAACTATCTCTCGATCACCGGCGCGCTCCACGCGATGGGCGATAAGGGCGCGCCGCCGCCGGTGCCGCTCAATCTGGTCGGCGACTATGGCGGCGGAGCGATGTTCCTGATCTTCGGTCTGCTCAGCGCATTGCTGTCCGCGCAGAAAACGGGGCAGGGGCAAGTGGTCGATGCCTGTATAACGGATGGCGTGGCATCCCTGATGAGCCTGTTTTACGCCTGGCAGCCCAAGGGATTGTGGACGGATGCCCCGGCGTCCAACCTGCTGGACGGGGCTGCACCTTATTATCGCTGTTATGCCTGTGCGGATGGGCGGCATGTCGCTGTCGGCTGTCTGGAACCCAAATTCTTTGCCCAGATGGTCGACGGGCTTGGCTTGGCCGATCGCAATTATGACCAGAATGATCGCGCCAAATGGCCCGCGATGCAGGCGGACTTTGCAGCCGTTTTCGCCACCCGAACGCGCGACGCATGGGCCGATCATTTCGCGGCGACCGATGCGTGCATCACGCCGGTTCTGTCCATGGCCGAAGCACCGGACCACCCGCATAATCAGGCACGCAACAGCTTCCTTCACCGGGGTGGCATGGCCCAGCCAGCGCCTGCGCCACGGCTCGATCGCACAATGGGGGCGATCACCGAACCGGGAAGCGCGGACATAGCCGACCTGATCCGCCGCTGGTCCTGATTGCCGCATAATGAGCGTGCGGCATAAATGCCACGATAGACAGATTAGTTTTCATCTGTGCAACGATTCCTGCCGGACGGTAGGTGGAGAATCGCGGCCGTGACGGCCTCTATACATCGGTAAGGATGATGCCTGCGAACAGAACAGGCTATCCGCATCGACCACGGGAGAGAGAGAATGAAATTAGGCATTTTGAAACTTGCGCTGTTGTCGACCGGGGCAACGATGGCGACCCCGATCTGGGCGCAGGATGCCGCAAATGGCGCTCCCCAGGTTGAGAGTGCGGGCAGCGGTGACATCGTCGTGACTGCGCGCCGCCGCGAAGAGCGGTTGCAGGACGTGTCGGTTTCCATTTCCGCCTTTTCGGCTGCCGCGCTGGAACGTAGCACGGTCCAGACCATAAGCGACGTCAAGACGATCGCGCCGGGCTTCACCTTCTCGTCCGAAGGCGGCAAGGATAATGTGGCGCTGACGCTGCGCGGTATCGGCCAGTTGCCGCTGGGCGAAGTGACGCCGGGTGTGGTCATCTACCTGAACGACACGCCGCTGCCCGCCGTCGGTTCCAACGTCCCGACCTATGATATCGGCAGCATTCAGGTGCTGAAAGGACCGCAGGGGACGTTGTTCGGCCGGAATACGCTGGGCGGCGCGGTGGTCGTGGGCAGCCAGAAGCCGACCTACGAGTTTGAAGGCTATGTCGAAGGCACCTATGGCAGTTTCGACTATCGCGAACTGGAAGGCGCCATCAACGTGCCGATCATCGCCGACAAGGTGGCGTTCCGGGCGGCCGGTCAGATCCGTCGGCAGGATCCGCGCACGATCGCGTTCGATGGCGGGCCGGGTTTCGACAATATCAAACAGGACGCTTTCCGCCTGTCCTTGCTGCTGGAGCCAATCGAAGGGCTGAAAAGCACGACCATCTATGAATATTTCAAGAGCGACGAGCTGGCCGGTGGTCTTTACCTGCTGCGCCAGAATTTCTCGCTTGCAGCGTTCGGGCTTGGGGTACTCGACCCGCAGGCAGCCACCGCGCTGGCGACACAACGCGCCAATCGTCGTGGCTCCTTCGACGGTGGCATCAACGGCGGTCGTTCGTCGCGCAAGATGACGTCGATCACCAATGATACGTCGTTCAGCTTCGGCGATCTGACGCTGCGCAACATCTTCGGCTTCCGCAAGAATTTCAGCGATCAGTTGATCAATACCGGCGCATTGCAGGATCTGTCGATCCCGACTGGCCTGCCAGCGCCATTCCCCGCTGCCGTACCTTTCACTCTATTCCATGCCGCGTCGGTCCTTGATCGCCAATATCTGACCAACGAAACTCAGTTGCTGGGCGATTTCGGATCGTTCAACTTCATCACCGGCGCATTTTACAATAATGACAAGTCCGCTGGTCCAACCGGATCGCAATTCACGGCATTTTCTGTCGGTGGCGTGCCTGCGCCTGCGGTCAGCGCCCATGTTCGGAACAAGAATTTCGCGGTCTATGGCCAGATCGGCTATGAAATCACCGAGAAGCTGAAGCTGAACCTAGGCGCGCGTTATAGCTGGGACAAGGTA
This sequence comes from Sphingobium sp. KCTC 72723, assembly GCF_014280435.1. Lineage (NCBI taxonomy): Bacteria > Pseudomonadati > Pseudomonadota > Alphaproteobacteria > Sphingomonadales > Sphingobiaceae > Sphingobium > Sphingobium sp. KCTC 72723. Next base: position 3,079,020 of record NZ_CP060388.1, read on the forward strand.
TCGGCCTGTGGCGGCACGATCGGCACCACCTATGTGGACGAAGAAACCTGCCTCGCCACGGCGAGCCTCGGCCTGGCCGACGGCGTGGGTACGGTCGCCAACAAGGGTAAGGAGCCTAGCTGGACCATTGGTCTGGACTATAAGGCCACGCCTGACTGGCTGCTCTACATTGCTTCGCGGCGGGGCTATCGCGGCGTGAACATCAACACGCCGCTGTTCGAAACGCCCTTTACAACGGGTGGCCGCAACGCAGCTTGTGTAGCGACCGGCGGTATCTGCCCCGATTTGCGCGCGTTCCAGAAGACGGACGAAGAAACGATCACCGACGTCGAACTGGGTTCGAAATATGACTATCATGTCGGGTCGGCGCGTGGCCGGTTGAACGTTGCAGCCTATTACAGCAAATATAAAAATGCGCTGCAATTCCTCAATACCCAGACGATCGTTCCCAACGGTACGCCGGATTCGCCGACTAACGGATCGCTGGCGGCCAATGTCGCCAACCTGCGGATCTGGGGCATCGAACTGGAAGCGTCGATCAGTCCGAGCCGGAACCTGACGGCAGCGTTCAACGCCGCCTATACCAATGTGAAGGTGGAAAGCGTAAACGTACCAGCCGGATTGCCAGCGGCGGTGACGCTGGGCGAGGCGCAGATCAATACCTACTCGCCCAAATTCTCCGGTACGGCGAGTGTCAGCTGGATCCTGCCGATCAAGCCTGCCGACGGCGACATCGCCTTTAACGCGGACCTGTTCATGACCGACGATTTCGGTGGTCAGAATGGCGAAAAGCTGCCGGGTTACAAGCTGGCCAATGCCCGCCTCGACTGGCGCGGCATCGGCGGAACGGGGCTGGATCTGGGTGTATTCGTCAAAAATCTATTCAAGGAAGAATATTTCTCGGCATCCAGTGTGCTGCTGGCCTCCTTCCCGCTCAGCTCGGTCTATGCCGGCGAACCGCGGACATGGGGCGTCAGCGCCAAATACAGCTTCTGACAATGGGCGGGCGGGGCGATGAAAGTCGCTCCGCCCGCATCATGGGTTAGTGCAACCGCGGAGTAAGATGTGACGTTGGACAATCTACATCGCATGACAGCCTCTGCTGGCGATATTGCGGCTTTGCTGGGTGCCAGCACGCTGGGCGCGATGATGAAGGCGGCTGAAGCGCTGACGCTGGAGGGTCATGGCGCGCGCGTCACCTATTCGCGCAAGGTGTTCATTCCGCTGACCAAATTATGCCGCGACGTCTGCCATTATTGCACCTTCGCCACCACGCCTGCACGGGCAGGCGACGCTTATCTCAGCCGCGACGAAGTGCTGGTGATCGCAAGGGCAGGGGTTGCGGCAGGATGCCGGGAGGCGCTGTTCACGCTGGGCGATCGGCCCGAAGATCGCTATGGCGCGGCGCGTGAGGCGTTGGCGCGTCTGGGCCATGACTCCACCTTGTCCTATCTCGCCGAAATGGCCGAACTGGTGCTGCAAGAGACAGGCCTGCTGCCGCACCTTAACCCCGGTTTGATGGATGGGGCGGACTATGCCCTGTTGCGGCCCCATGCCGCGTCGATGGGCATCATGCTGGAAAGCAGCGCCGATCGGCTGTGCGCGCGCGGCGGCCCGCATTTCGGGTCGCCCGACAAGGAGCCTGCGCGCCGTCTGGCCACGATCGCCGAGGCGGGCCGCGCCAAAGTGCCTTTTACCACCGGGCTGTTGATCGGCATCGGAGAAACCCGCGACGAACAGGTCGAAGCGCTGGTCGCCATCCGCGACCTGCATCGCCAATATGGCCATGTTCAGGAAGTTATCATCCAGAATTTCCGGGCCAAGCCCGGCACGCGGATGGCCGATCATGCCGAACCGGCGCTCGACGATCATCTCTGGGCGATCGCCGCCGCGCGACTGATCCTTGGGCCGGACATGACGATCCAGGCGCCGCCCAACCTGCACGACCAGGTCGATCTCGCCCCGCTGATCCGCGCCGGGGTCAATGACTGGGGCGGGGTGTCGCCGGTGACGCCCGACCATGTAAATCCCGAAGCGCCCTGGCCGCATCTGGAGACATTGGCGCAGGCCACCCGCGCCGCTGGCCGCACCCTCGCCCAGCGGCTCGCCATCGGACCACGTTATGCGCTGGCGGCGCCGGATTGGGCTGCGCCGGCGGTCGCGACTAACATCCTCCATGCCATCGACGGACGTGGCTTGCCCAAGCCCGACGATTGGGCCGCCGGACATGGTGACGACGCCGCGCCCGCCCTGATCGGGGCCGATGTCGGCCAGGCATCGGCATCGGTTCTGGCGCTTTTGCGCGATGCCGAAGCCGGTGCGCGATTAAGCGAACGTGACATAGTCACGCTGTTCGATGCGGATGGCCATGATCTTTCCGCTATCGTCGCGCAGGCCGACCGGCTGCGGCAGGAGAGCGTCGGCGACACTTTGACCTATGCCGTCAACCGTAACATCAACTACACCAATATCTGCCTCTACAAATGCGGCTTCTGCGCCTTTTCCAAGGGCAGTACGAAGGCGATGCGCGGCCCCGCCTACCGGCTCGACTATGCCGAGGTCGGACGGCGCGCGGCGGAAGCCTGGGATCGCGGCGCGACCGAAGTCTGCCTGCAAGGGGGCATCCATCCCGACTATGACGGCAACACCTATCTGGCGGTGCTGAAGGCCGTGCGTGAAGCCGCGCCCGATATTCATATCCACGCCTTCTCCCCGCTGGAAGTCACCCATGGCGCGCAGACGCTGGGCCTGCCGCTGGAGGATTATCTGGCGCAGTTGAAGGCGGCGGGCCTCTCTACCTTGCCCGGTACAGCGGCCGAGATACTCGACCCTGAAATCCGCGCCTTGATCTGCCCGGACAAGGTCAGCGCGGACGAGTGGATCGAAGTGATGCGCGTCGCCCATGGCATCGGCCTGCGCAGCACCGCGACGATCATGTTCGGCCATGTCGAGGGATATCGCCACTGGGCGCGCCACCTGCTGCGCATCCGCGCCTTGCAGGAACAAACCGGCGGCTTCACCGAATTTGTCCCCTTGCCCTTCGTCCATATGGAAGCGCCGATCTGGCGCAAGGGGCTGGCCCGGTCGGGACCAAGCTATCGCGAGGCCGTGCTGATGCACGCCATCGCCCGCATCGTCCTGCACCCGCTGATCCCCAATATCCAGGTATCCTGGGTCAAGATGGGGCCGGAGGGGGCCGCCGCGATCCTGAACGCGGGTGCCAACGATATGGGCGGCACGCTGATGGACGAATCGATCACCCGCGCGGCGGGCGGCGTCAACGGCCAGGAATTCGGCCCCACGCAAATGCGCGCGCTCGCCGCATCGGTCGGACGCCCCGTCTGCCAGCGCACCACCCTCTACGAGCCGGTATCGCCCCGGCAAACCCACATCACGGAGTCCCTATGACTGATCTCTTGCACCCCCTGAAGGACAAGGTGGCGATCATCACGGGCGGCGGCAGCGGCATTGGCCGCGCCACCGCGCTGATGATGGCGCAGCGCGGCGCGAAGGTCGCGATCACGGGCCGCACCGAAGCGCGGCTCGCGCATGTCGTCGAAGAAATCGCGGCGCAGGGCGGGCAGGCGCTGGCCGTCGCCATGGACGTCATGGAGGAAGCCTCGATCGCGGCGGGGATAACCAAGGTGGTCGATCGTTTCGGACGCCTCGACATTCTCCACAGCAATGCCGCCCAGACCGGCCTGATGCACGAAGATGCGCTGATCGCCGACATGGACGTCGCCTTCTGGGACCGCACCTTCGCCACCAACCTGCGCGGGTCGATGCTGTGCGCCAAGCACGCCATCCCCCATCTCCTGTCGGCAGGCGGCGGGTCGATCGTCTTTACCGGTTCCGGCAAGGGGCTGGCGGGCGACCTCGATTATCCCGCTTATGGCACGACCAAGGCGGGGATGCTGGGCCTCTCCAAATATATTGCCACCCAATATGGCAAGCAGGGCATCCGCTCCAACGTCGTCGTAGTCGGGCTGGTGATGACGGAGGCGCTGGACGACAATATGCCGCCCGAAGCGCAGAAGCTGATGACCGAACATAATCTGGTCGATTATCTGGGTCGCCCCGAAGATATCGCCGAAGTCGTCGCCTTCCTGGCATCCGATCAGGCCCGCTATGTCACCGGCGCATCGATCGTCGCCGATGGCGGCTTCACATCCCATTCGGCGGTCTATGCGGACATGATGCGCTTCGCCGCCATGCAGACGGAGACACAGTCATGAGCCTTCCTGCTATCGCCATCGTCGGCGGCACCGGCAATCTGGGCGCGGCGATCGCCTGGCGGCTTGCCCGCGCGGGCTATCCCGTCGTCATCGGATCGCGCAGCGCGGACGGCGCGCAACAGGCGGCCGCAGAGCTTGGCCACGGCCTATCGGGTGCCACCAATATCGACGCGGCGACGGGGGCGGACATCGTCTTCGTCACCGTGCCCTTCGCCGCGCAGGACGCGACGCTGCGCGACATCGCGCCGCATGTTATGGGCAAGATCGTCGTGGACACCACCGTCCCGCTGGTCCCGCCCAGGGTGATGCGCGTCCAACTCCCCGCCGAAGGATCGGCCGCGCTCCGTGCGCAGGTCGCGCTGGGCGAAGGCGTGACTGTCGTTTCCGCCTTCCACAATGTCGCCGCGCACAAGCTGGCCAAGGATGTCGATGTCGGCTGCGACGTGCTGGTGTTCGGCGATGACAAAGCGGCGCGCGGCCAAGTGGTCGCCCTTGCCGACGCGATGGGCCTGCGCGGCCTGCACGGCGGCGCGCTGTGCAATTCGGCGGCAGCCGAAGCGCTGACTTCGATCCTCATCTTCCTCAACAAGACCTACAAGGTCGACGGCGCGGGCATCCGCATCACCGGCGACCTGATCCCGCCTGCCGATTGAGCGCCCCCTTCCGGGCGGAAGGTGCGACCGGGCCACCGGGCGCGCCATCCTGCCGGGCATAAACGATACAGGGGATAGAGGAATGAAGCTCAACATCGGCGTGCCCAATTCGATGCATGTGGCGGCGATGACCCAGCCATGGGAACATGCGCTCACCGGCGACGATATCGGCCGCGCGCTCAAGGTCGCCGACGATCTGGGCTTCAACAAATGCATGTTGGGTGAGCATTTCATCATCCCGCAGGAACATATCGCGCTGTCGGGCGACCATTATGTCCATGGCACGGTGGCGCTCGCCTTCCTCGCCGGGCGGACGTCGAAAATGCGGGTCAGCTCGTCCGTTTCCATCCTCCCGCTGCAAAGCCCGATCGTACAGGCCAAGGCCTGGTCTACGCTCGACTGGCTGAGCGGCGGCCGCGCGACCGCTTTGTTCGGCGTCGGCTGGCTGAAGGAGGAATTCGACATGCTGGGCGTCGATTTCCACAATCGCGGGCGCATGGCGGACGAATATGTCGCCGCGATCATCGAACTATGGACGTCGGACACGCCGACGTTCGAGGGCGAATTCGTCTCCTTCAAGAATGTCGGCTTCGCGCCCAAGCCAGTGCAGCAGCCGCGCCTGCCGATCTGGTTTGGTGGCGATGCGGAGCCTGTGCTCAAGCGCGTCGCGAAATTCGGCGACGGCTGGTCGCCTTTCCGCACCCCGCCGGAAAAATTCCCCGCATGTCTCGACCTCATCCGCGCGCAGCCGACCTATGATGGCCGCCCGATCGACCTGTTCTTCGCGCTGGAAATGCTCAATGTCGGCGCCCATCACGAAATCATGGACGACCCCCGCGCGCCCGGCACGCGCAACGCGCAAAAGATCATCGACCAGATCGGCTGGCTGAAGGATCTGGGCGTCAATGAGACGATCGTGCCGCTGCCACCGGGCATGACGGGCCTTACCGAATATATCGAACGGCTGCACTGGGTGGCCGAAGAGATCATGCCCAAGGTGTGAGCATTGCCCACCCGCACGATGAATCGGAGTAGATAATGAGCCAATATGATGTGGTCGTCGTCGGATCGGGTGCGGCGGGCCTGACGGCGGCGCTGCGGGCCGCTGCGGCGGGCCTGTCTGTGCTGGTGCTGGAAAAGGCCGCGCATTTCGGTGGCACCACCGCCATATCGGGCGGCGGCATCTGGGTGCCGGGCAGTCCGCAGGCGCAGGCCGCCGGGGTCGATGATAGCGCGGCGGTGGCGCGCCAATATGTCCTCGACGTCATCGGGCCGAGCGCCGACCCCGCGCTGGTCGACGCCTATCTGGACGCCGCGCCCGAAATGGTCGCCTGGCTGGACAGCAACAGCGCCGTCCGCTTCCTCCTCTCGCCACCCAGCAGCGACTGGTATCCCGACATCGCGGGGTCCGCCGATCATGGCCGCCTGCTGTCGCCGCAGGAATATGACGGCAAGAAACTGGGTGCCCATTTCGCCGACCTGCGGCCAGCGCGTGAGGAGTTCAACGCACCGGGCGGCTTCATGATCGACCTGTTCGATCTGCCCTATCTGGCCGACATGCCATCGGCCAAATCCCTGTTCCATTTCGGCAAGCTGGCCGCCAAGTTCGGTGCGGACAAGCTGCGCCGCTACCCGCGCGGCACCCGGCTGACGATGGGCAATGCCCTCATCGCGCGGCTGATGCGGTCGGCGCTCGACGCGGGCATCACCCTGCGCAAGGACGCGGCCGTCGATCGCCTGTTGGTCAGTGACGGCCGCGTGACCGGCGTGCGCGTGGGTGGAGAGGATATCGCGGCCAAGGTCGGCGTGCTGCTGGCGGCAGGCGGCTTTTCCGCCAGCGAACAATTGCGCAAAGCCTATATCCCCTATGCCGAGGACCATGTCTCCATCCTCCCCTATGAAAATACCGGCGACGGCATGAATATGGCGTTGGATGCTGGCGCTTCATTGGACGGCGAAAACCTCGTCAACGCGGTGTGGGCCGTGGTATCGACCATGACCCGGCCCGACGGCTATGTCGCTCGCTACGCCCATCTGATCGACATGTCGAAACCCGGCTGCATCGCCGTCAACGCGAAGGGCGAGCGATTCGGCAACGAAGCCTCCGTCCACTTCGTCGAAGCCATGCACGCCACCGGCACCGTCCCCGCCCACATCATCGGCGACGCGCATTTCGTGAAGACCTATGGCATGGGCATGGTGCTGCCCGGCGGCGGCGGCCTCAAGAAGCTGATCGCGGCAGGCTATGTCATCGAGGCACCCACTTTGCGCGAACTGGCCGACAAGATCGGCGTCGATGGCGACGGCCTGCTTTCGACCGTGGCCAAGATGAACCGCTATGCCGAAACCGGCAAAGATCCCGAATTCGGGAAGGGCGATACCCAGATCGACATCGAAATCGGCGATCCCAAACACAAGCCCAATCCGTGCCTGGGCCGTGTCGAGAAGGCGCCCTTCTACGCGATCAAGATCCATCCCGGTGATGGATCGACCACGGTGGGACTGAAGATCGACACGCATTGCCGGGTGATCGGCACCGATGGCGCGCCGGTTGCGGGCCTCTATGCCGCAGGGCTGGACGCCAACTCGATCTGGCGCGGCAAGTCGCCCGCCCATGGCTGCAATGTCGGCCCGGCGATGGTCACAGGCTATATTGCGGGGCAGGCGATGGCCGCAGTCGGGGCCGAGGCGTTGGTTCCCGCCTGACCGGCACAGGACAAGGCCCGCGCTATCGGCGATAGCGCGGGCATCTTACATGCATTCTCAGACTGGTTCGGCGACCGCCCCGGCACGCGCTTTCGCTGTGGCGACCAGCGCGTACAGACCCGCATTATATTGCGTCATCTGCTCCATCGTCAGGTCGCGATAGGGCGTCATCGGGCAGAGCGAATCCACCACATCCCAGAAGGGCTCTATCTTCTCCAGCACTTCGTCGACCGGGCCGCAGGTCACGAACGCCTCGACCATATCGTCCGACACATTGCCGATGACCTTGGCGATATCGCCATGTTCGCCCAGGCTGAGCTGGCAAGCGCGGGCCTGGTCGCCAAAGCCGGTCGCTTCGAAGAACGGCTCATATTCCTTATAGCCCGAATAGGCGGCGACAGTGGCACGGCTGTCGTCGATCGCCTTTTGCTTGTCGTCATTGATCGCGATCCACGGCCAGGCATTGATTTCGATGTCCGCGCGGCTGCGACCATATTTGGCCAGCGTCGTTTCGATGAAGGGCAGCTTGCTGCGCGTATAGGCCGCCGACCACAGCGCATGGACCATCAGCCCGTCGCCAACCTCCAGCGCCAGCGCCGTCATCTTGTCCTGCAACGCAGCGATCCAGATCGGGATTTCCGGGCGCACCGGCGGCGCGGTCAGCATCATCTCGCCAAAATCGGCGGAGAAATATTCGCCCTCAATCGGGTCCATGCCCGTATGCGCATTGGCGATGACATAGCGGATCACCTTCACGCTCTCGCGCAAATGGGTCAGCAATTTGCGTTCCGGCTCGCCATACATGCCGGTGACGCAACTCTTGATGCTGGACCCCAGCCCCAGCACGAAGCGCCCGCCCGAAATCCGGTCGACGTCCATCGCCGCATAGGCGGTTTCGACTGGGCTGCGCGTGCCCGCGATCGCGACGCCGGTGCCGACTTTCAGATTGCTGGTCAATGCGGCCGTTGCCGCCATCGGCACGAAGGGCGGGCCGTAGATCTGGAGCGAAAAACAGCCCTCGAAGCCGACCTGTTCCATCTGCTGCCCGATCCCGCCCATCATGGGGGCGGGCAGGGTCGGCATGACGCCCCACCAGCGGCGTTCGCCGCCGACGGCATTGGCGAGCTGTGTCATGGAAATTTCCCGAAAAAAATCGGGCGGACCGTCATGGTCCGCCCTTCAGGGGGAGGGGGAAATCAGAACTGGAACAGTTCCTTACGCAGGCCGATGATATCGCTGCAATCGGCGCTCACATTATCGCGATAGGCAAAATCGCCCTTCGCCTGCCGATCGCTCAATTCCATCATCGCCATGCGATACCGCTGGCCGGCCTGGTCAAACTTGCTGTGCAAATCCTTGCGATCGGTATGGCGCATATAGCGGGGGCTTTGTGGGGAGGTCATATAGCTGTCCTGCCGCGACACTTTGTAACCGGCCTTGGGCATGACATAGCTGAACATGCGCCCGGCATTGCTGGTATTCATGACCATTTCCATCCGGGTGCGGTCCCGCGTTTCGGGGGTGCATGGGTGGAACAGCGGCACGTCGTCACCGGGGCTGAACCGGCCATAGGCGATCGCGCAGTGCGACCGCAGATAGATGCGGATCACCTGCCGCACATTCTGGGTCGGCTGCTTGATTCCGCTGAAGAATTTCATCACCGGCGCGACCGATTTGTTGACGCAGGTGCGGACCATGGTGACAGTCTCGCTGTCGTAAAATGTCTCGATCGTTTCGCTATCCGACCGTTCGTCGCCGACCACGTCGGCGTGCAGGAAATCGGCATGGGTCAGGTCGATCAGATTCTCCAGGCTGATCGGCGCGGAGCTTTCGAAACGCACCGTCGCCGTCATATGGCGGGGCAGGCCACCCTTGGGCGGAAGGAAGGGCAGGCTGGGCAAATGGCGCGGATCGGCAGCCAGCGGATTGCCCAGCCAGGCCCAGACGACGCCATAATGTTCCATCACCGGATAACGGCCGCGCGCGTCGGTGTAATCGCTCTTGTCGCGCACCACGCGCTCATTGGGGTGGAACTCGCTCGCCACGACCACGCCATTGTCGCGCCACAGGAAGATAGGGTTGGAATAGACGGCGCGGCGCACCGGCTTGCCCGTCACCGAATAATCGTGGGCAACCGGGAACCAGCTGTCGCGCATTACGATATTGTGCGGCACCCAACGGTTGACGACATTCATGGCGATGGGGCTGCCACCCGATGGCGGCGCGCTATGGTTTTCGTCAGAGACGGGGCGATCGGCGATTTCCAACATGTTCAAATCCTCCTTCAGGCCGCTACGGTCTGGTCATGGGTATCCTGCGTTGCGTCGAGCAGGGCGTTGCGCAAATCCTCGCCATGGAGCGATACGGTCGGTTTGGTGGTCCGCAGCTTCGATCCGTCGATGGACGAAAGGACGGTCAGCGGATTGACCCCGCGCAACATCGCGCCGCGCAGCCCGGCCCGGCGGACGCCCAGTTCCGCGCGCCAGCGCACTGCGGTCACACCGCGCGCTGCTGGGACGGGCGACAGGACGGCATGGAGCAGGTCGTTGAAGGCGTCGTCGCGCAGCGTCAGATGCGTCTCGCCGGTCAGCGGATGGGTGCGGGTCAGCAGCGTCAACGGAAATTCGGCGACGAAATGGGATGGCCAGTGCAGCGGATACCACTGGCAACTGCGCTCCATCACCAGCATCCCGCCCTCTTCATGCAGTTCGGACATGATATAGGGGCTGAACCGCACACCGCGGATCGACAGGATCAGCGCGGGATCATCATATAGCGCATCCAGATATTCCTGATGGCTGCAACTGACATTGACGGTGCCGATATAGCGATATTTGGGTTCCGCGCTCAGCGGCGCTTCCGCCTTGGGGTTCAGACAGACGCGCACGAAACCGGCCTGTTCGCTGACGCCAAAGGCATTGGCCTTGTAGATCGGCGGAAATTTCTGCTGATCCTTCATGTTCGGGATCTCTTTCAGCCGCCCCGTCTCGCCATCATAGCTCCAGCCATGATAGCCGCACTGGATCAGCCCATTGTCGCGGATACAGCCCAGCGACAACGGTGCGCGGCGGTGCGGACAGCGGTCCTCCAGCGCGCGGGCAATGCCCTGATTGTCGCGCCACAGCACCACCGGCTGCTCGCCAATATCCACCGACAGCGGCTTTTTGGACGTGACTTCCTCAGACCGGGCGACGGCCCACCAAAGATCGGTATCGAGACTCATGGCGCTTATCCTTACTCCTGTGATTAAATTGACGTATGACAATTTATATGTCAACGTCTTTTCACTATGGATCAGCTGATGCTCGATCGACCCCCGCGCGCCCGTGGCCGCCCCGCCCTCAACGCCGTCCAGGCCGTGGACGAGGACAAGCTGCTGGGCCTGGCCTTTGCGACCTTCGCCGAACGCGGCTATGAAGGGACGACGCTGCGCGACCTGTCGAAACGGTTGGGCGTCAGCCACAATCTGCTCAACGTGCGTTTCGGGCGGAAGGAGGATCTGTGGGTTCGCGCGGTCGATTGGCGCATGGCGCAAGCGTCGCCCTTCGTTGAAGCCGCGTTCGACGAACCGGCTGATGCCGAAGTCCGGTTGCGTCACCTGATCCAGCGCTTTTGCCTGTGGGCGACCCGCAATGGCGACATCGTCTCGCTCACCAATGTCGAAGGATGCCGCTCGACCTGGCGGCTCGACCATATCGTCGAACATTTCGTGTTGCCATTTCAGCGGCGGCTCGATGACCTGCTGGACGCGGTGCGGCGGCAGCGGTCGGTGCATGGCCTGTCGACTCCGGCGCTGATGGCGCTGCTGGTGCAGGGTGTGGGCTATTATTTCTGCGCCGTGCCGATGCAACAGCGTTTGGGCGCTGGCGGCGAAGTGGATGACGCCCATGCCGCCGCGCAGGCCGACCGGCTTGCCGACTTCCTGCTCGCCGCGCTGCTTCCTCCCATTGCCTGACTTGCGCCGCCGTCAGTCTTCCGGCGCGATGGTAACGGTCAGGCCGGATAATGCGTCGCTCATCATCACCTGGCAGGACAGGCGGGAGTTTTCGTTACGATGGGGCGATCCGTCGAGCAGGTCGCTTTCATCCTCCGTTACCGGCGGCAGGATCGCGGCGACCGCCGGATCGACATAGACGTGGCACGTCGCGCAGGAACAGCAACCACCGCACAGCGCCAGCAATTCGTCGAATCCGGCATCACGAATGGCCTCCATCACCGAAACATTGGCGGGCGCATCAATCGTCTTGCAGGTGCCGTCGCGGGTGATGACGTTCAGTTCGGGCATGATATTCCTCGTCTGGAATCGGAATGATCGGCCAGTCCTATGCGCCCGGACGCCCCGCCCTGCCTGTCGAAAGACAGGGCGGGGCAGGGCTTATTTCACTTCGACCTGGACCGGAAACCGATCGAAATAGAAGCCGAAGGGGCGCCGCAATTCTTCCCCGGTGACGTGGAAATCCCGCTCCAGGTCATAGACGATCTTGCCCTTCGTCTGCTCGCCATGTTCGGCCAGATAGACATGCAGGTCGGCCAGCGCCTCGTCGGTCAGGGGAATGTCGGCGATGCGGTAAATCTCTTTCAGGATCGGATCGGGATTTTTGATCCAGTCATGGAAATAGACGTCGATCGTCTGTTCGGGCGGTAATATGTCGCGGTCCCGCACGCAGGCGCGCAACAGTTTTTCGTAGCGGTCGGGCCAATAGCCAAGCGGCTCCTGAATATCCACGGACATGCGAAGCATCCGTGCGGCATAAGTGTACATGGTCAGTTGCGACCGGATCGACCCGACAGGATCGCGATGGGTGATGACGAAAGTTGCGTCGGGAAAAGTCTTATAGAGGGCAGGCAATTGCTCCATATGCTGGGGGCATTTGATGACCCAGCGATTGGGGCCGTTCAGGAAGGTCAGCACCTGGAGCGCCTTCTTGAGATAGGCATAGGTGCCCGACTGGTCGTGGCTCAGATAATAGTCGCGCCAGCGTGGCACCATCGCCAGCCATTCGATCAGGTAGGATGAGAAATCGGGCGCCTGCAACTCGATATCCTCACTGATATGGTCGGGCGAAAATTCATGCATGATCGCCATGTGCGGCAGGATAGACTCCATCATCCGCCATCCCTGTTCCGCCTTGGTCCAGCGCGGATTGGCGTCGTCTGGCGTCGGTGCCTCGTCGGGCGCTGGCACCGGCGCGATCGCTTCCCACCAGGGTAGCGACCGGAAACGGCGATCGGCGGACAGCAGTCCCAGCAGGTGCGTCGTCCCCGACCGCGGCAGGCCCGCGACGATGATCGGCCGGTCGATCGGAATGTCCAATATATCCGGGTGGCGCTTGACGATATCCTCGATCCGCAGCCGGGTCGCGGCATAGCGTATCATCATCTGGAACAGGTTGGCGCGCGTGACGGCGGAGGCATTGGCGTCCTCGTCTATCGCCTGGCACCACACCGCCAGCCGTTCGCGAAAATCCGCCGCGCCGAAATCCGACAGGCCAGTCTGGGCCTGCGCCGCGCCCAAAATGATCGCGGGCTGGAAGGCGATCTGGTCCGCTGCTGCCTCGGCCCCGGCCATCACCTGTTTCTGAACCTCCGTCAGCACCGGATGATGCAGGTCGGTAATGTCGATGATGTTGCGGCGCGCTGCCGCTTCCTGCGCGGGACTGCCCATGTCGCTCTCCTGTTATGATGCGCCATCTAATCTCCTTGACCCTGCCGTCGGCAAGGTGCGCGGCCATCGCCGCTGCGCCAATTGCTGCGTCATCGCGCCAAAGGAGCAGCCAAGCGCCAAGCGGAGAGGATGAATGGACGCTGTTTCCCAAGTCTATGACCTGCCGGTCACGCCCGCCATGGATTGCATGGTCAAGGGACGGATCGCGCTGCCCGGCGTAGTTATGGAACTGCACCATTATCGCTTTCGCGGAGCGCAGGGCGGGGTCTTTTCCTCGCCGCGCAGCTTCCTCGATCTGGCGCTGTCGCCAAGGCCGGGTCGGCCCTGCGGCGGCTATGACGGCCCGACCAGCGCGTTGGGCGACATCATTTTCATTCCGGCGGGAAACCCGTTGCACACAGCATGGGGGGAGGGGGAGCAGACGTCGATCTGTTGCGGATTCGACGGCGCGGCGTTGGACGGCGACGCACTGGCTTTGTCGGATGACGCCTTGCAGGCATCGCTCAATTTGCGCAGCCCGCTGGTGCGCGACGCGCTGCGGCGGATTGCGGGCGAGATTGCCACGCCGGGCTTTTGCAGCGAGATGCTGGCCCAGGCGATCTGGATGCAGGCATCGATCGACCTGCAACGTTATCTGCGCCTGTCGGTCGAAAGTTATGGCGCGCGGAGCGGCCTGTCCCGTGCGCAGATCAGGCAGATAACCGATTGCATCGAACAGCCCGGCAAACCCCCATCCGTCGCCGATCTGGCGGCTGAGTGCGGCCTGTCCACTCGCCATTTCTTTCGCCAGTTCCGCGCCGCCACTGGTCAGACGCTGACTCATTATGTGACCGACCGCAAGATCGACCGGGCCAGGCAGTTGCTGCGGCAGGGGAGCGTAGCGATCAAGGTGGTCGCGTGGGAATGTGGGTTCGACAGCGCAGCGGCCTTTTCTGCCGCTTTCCGCAAGGCGACTGGCACGACCCCCCGGCAGTTTCGGGAATCTGTGATGCATTGAGGGCAGGGCAGTTTCGCGATGGCTTTGGCGCAACTGCGAAAGCCAGCTTGCTTGTCGCCAAGCGCCTTCGCCCGCACTGTTACGCCAAAGCGTCGCCCCATGACGAGCGGCCATCAGGAGAAGCGCGATGCCGGAAAATCTGTTCGACCTGACTGGCAAGGTGGCGCTGGTCACGGGCGCCAATTCGGGATTGGGATTTGGCTATGCCCGTGGGCTGGCCCGCGCGGGCAGCGACGTCATCCTGTGGGGCCGCCGCGCCGACAGGAATGAAGAGGCCGCGCAGGCGCTGCGTCAATATGGGGTCCGCGTGTTCGCCGATAGCGTGGACGTAGCCAGCGAACCCGCGATCGTGGCCGGATTCGCGCGCGCGATCGACGCGATGGGCCGGGTCGATACGCTGGTCGCCAATGCGGGGATCGCCAGCCAGGTGGCCTTTACCGACATGGACGTTGCCACCTATCGCAAGCTGATCGACGTCAATCTGGACGGTGCGGTATTCACCCTGCGCGAAGGTGCGCGGCATATGAAGGCGCGGGCGGAGGCTGGCGATCCGGGCGGGTCGCTCATCATCTGCGGCAGTGGCTCGATATTTCAGGGCGTGCCGACCATGGCCCATTATGGCATCGCCAAGGGCGCGCTAAATTCGCTGGCCAAGGCGCTGGCCGCTGAACTGGGACCGATCGGGGTGCGGTGCAACGTCATTGCGCCAGGCTTCATCGAAACGGACATGACCTTTGCCGACCCCGCCATCGGCCAGATGCTGGCCGACATGGTCGCGGCCAAGACGCCGCTGGGCCGTGCGGGTAAACCCGCCGATCTGGAGGGAGCGGTCGTCTATCTGGCCAGTGACATGGCCGCATATCACACGGGCGACACGCTGGTGGTGGATGGCGGCAAGCTGTTCGCCAACTGATCGTCCGGCAGGTGCCACCTTGGCCCCGTTGCGGCTGACCAGACAAGTCCCACAGGAGAAGCGCATGTTCGCCCGGCCCAATAGCCATCATTCCCAGATTGCCTACGTCACCAACGACCTGGCCGCCGCGATGGCGCGGCTGACGGCCGACTATGGCACGCCCGGTTTCTTCGAGATGTCGAATATCCAGCCGGGGGAAGACCCGACCGGCAAGCCTGTGCTGAAGATCGCGCTGGCCGTGGTCGGCGGAGTGGAAATCGAACTGATCGAGCCGGTCGGCGATACCGCGCCGTTGTTTAGCGACGTCCTGCCCGATAGCGATGGTCTAGCCATCTGCTTCCACCATATCGCCAGCCGGATCGAGGGGCCGATCGCGCATTGGGACGCGCATGTCGCCTCGTTGGACCTGGCGCGGCATCCAGTCGTGTTCGAAGGGGCGCTGGGTGACATGCTGCGCTACATCTACACCGACGAGCGGGCGACGCTGGGCCATTATGTGGAGCATGTGTGGATGTCGCCCGATTTGCTGGCGCAGATGCGTGGCATCGTGCCTGCCTATCCTGCTGTGGAGGACGCGGCATGACGATCGCACTTTCCCGTCTCAACTTCCGCGACATTGGCGGATTGCCGACGATCCATGGTGGGCAGGTGCGACCCGGCATCCTGTTCCGGTCCGAAGGGCCAGCCAGTTTCGTCGCCGAGCATCATGCCGAACTGGTCGCACTGGGCTTTCGCGCGGTGGCGGACCTGCGGTCGGAAATGGAGCGCGATAAGGCACCGCATGACTGGTGCGGCGCGGATTGCCGCATCCTTGACCTCGACATGAACACCGACCTGCGCGCGCAGGGGGAGGATATGTGGATGACGCTGGGGCGTGATCCGACACAGGCGCGGGCCATTGCGGTCATGACCCATAATTACGGCCTGATGCCGCAGGCGTTCCTGCCTCATGTCGCGCCGATGGTCGACGCCCTGCTGGCGGGCGATACGCCGATGCTGGTCCATTGCACCGCTGGCAAGGACCGCACCGGCGTGGTGGTCGCGCTGGTCCTCGACCTGCTGGGCGTGCCGCGCGATGTGATCGATGCGGATTATCGCAAGTCCGACGTTTTCGGCCAGAATCTGGTGATGTCGGGCCATTTGAAGGGCGATCTGCAAAAGACGTTCGGCTTTGTTCCGCCCGACGAGATGGTCGCGGTGCTGATCGGCGTCCATGCCGATTTCCTGAACCGCGCGCTCGACGTCGTGGCCGCGCAATGGGGCGGGATCGACGGCTATTTCCAGGCGGCGGGCGTCGGTGCGGATCGGCGCGACGCACTCCGGCAGCTTCTTGTCGCCGACTAGGCGCGACTTGTGCCTGGGGGCGTCTGTAATGCTGCTGACCAGCGGTGCAGGCTGGTCGCGGGCCGCCAGCGATATGCAATCCGTGGAGAATGAGATGACGGACATGGCGATTTACGAATGGGAGCAGTTGCTGGACCAGTTGCGCCCGTTGGGGCAGCAGATGCGCGATCGGATTCCGGCGCGGCTGCATGGCGACCCGCAGGTGATGCAGGAAGCGATGCGGCTGTTGCTGGCGGGCGTGCTGCGCACCACCAACGACGCGATCATGCATGATCGCAGCCACCCGATGTTCGTGCCGGAACTCAATATCTGCCAGAATATCTTTCAGCCCAACGCGGATACCATCTACAAGGCGGCGCTGATCGAAAAGGGTGGAACCTACCGTATTCGTGGCGATCGCGGCACGGTGCGGATGATGATCCTGGCGCAGCTTGGCCCCGACACGCTGCGCACCGGGCAGCATCATCCCGCACAGGACGCCAATGATTTCGATGATCTGGCGATCGGTGCGGATGGCGGGTTCGACGTGATCCTCTCGCCCGCCCGGCCCGACGGCTACAGCGGCGACTGGTGGGAGCTGAAACCGGACACCGAAAAGCTGATGGTGCGGATCGTCGGTTGCGACTGGGGCGTGGAGCGGGAGCCGCGTTTCGGCATCGTCCGGCTGGACGCGGAGCGCGCGGCCAAGGGGCGGCCGACGCTGGCGCAACTGGCGCATCGCTTTGCCGAGATACCCAGGACTGCGGCGGTTTGCGCGCTGGCCTTCCCCGACAAGGTGCAGAAACTGCGCGAGGAAGGGTTGATCAACACGCTCAAAGTCGTGGACTTCTCGCAGATGACGGGGCTGGCCCGCCAGTCCTATTATGAGGGCGCCTATGATCTGGCCGAGGACGAAGCACTGATTACCGAAGTGCGGATTCCGGGCGATGTCGCTTACTGGTCGCTGATCCTGACCAACGAACTTTACGAGACGACCGACTGGTATCACAACCAGTCGAGCCTGAACGATGCGCAGGGGGTGGTCGATGGCGATGGCGTGTTCCGCGCGGTCATTTCGGCGCGCGATCCCGGCGTTCACAACTGGCTCGATACGGCAGGCTATGCCAGCGGCGCTGTACAGGGGCGCTGGTTCAACAGCGACGCACGACCGACGCCGACGATGCGCAAGGTAAAGCTGGCCGAGGTGCGCATCCATTTGCCGGCCGACACGGTGTTGGTGACGCCACAGGAGCGCGACGCCGCGATCCGCGAACGGACATTGCGCGCGCAGATGCGCGTCATCTGGTGAGGGAAAAAATATCATGAGCGACGCACTGGCCATGCTGCTGGATTATGAAGCGATCCGTCAGGTGAAGGCGCGCTATTGCCGCCTGCTCGATACCAAGGATTGGGACGGCTTCATCGGCCTGTTCACGCCCGACGCGGTGATGGACGTGCAGGAGGATACCGGAAATCCGCCGATCAGCGGTCATGCCGCGATACTGGAGCAGGTGCGATCCGCCGTCATCGATGCGCAGACCGCACATCAAATCCATTCGTCCGAAATCACACTGCAAGGCGACAGCGCCGATGTCGTCACCGCCATGCAGGACCGGGTGGTGTGGGCGCCGGGCACATGCCCCATCCCCGGCGGCGCATCGATCACCGGCTTTGGCCATTATACCGAACGCTATGTGCGCGTGGACGGCGCGTGGAAGATCGCCTTCCTCAAACTCACCCGCCTCTATGTCGAAGTGCATCCCGCGCCTGTCCTTTGACAGGTTGCGAAGTGTCCGCTGCGCGGCAATCCTGCCCGCCATAGATTTGAGAGGACAGGATATGACGGCAGCAATGGAACCCGGCGCGCAGGCGTTGTTCGACAAGTTCGGCACCTATATCCTGCCCGGACGTGTCACCGATCCGCGCCGGGGTATTGAGGAGGCGCAGGAGGCCGAGCGGATCGGGCTGGGTTGCGTGTGGATTTCCGAACGCTATGCGCTGAAGGAACCGGCGGTGCTGGCGGGCGCGGTATCGCAGGCGACGTCGAAGATCCGCATCACCGGCACCATGTATGCGACGATGCGCCACCCGCTGGTCACTGCCAGCGTCGCGGACCTGATGCAGGCGATGAGCGGGGACCGTTTCCGCCTGATGTTCGCGCGGGCGGTGCCTGCTTATATGAAGATGCTGGGGTCGCCGCCGATCACGATGGAGCGGCTGGCCGACCTCATTTCCATCTGCCGTCGCCTGTGGGCGGGGGAGAAGGTCGATTATGAGGGCATATTGGGCAAATTCCCCGCGATCAGCCTGACCGATCGCCATGGCGGCACACCGCCGCCGATCATCTTTACCGCCATCGGTCCCAAGAGCCTGGAATTTGCCGGCGAACATTGCGACGGGGTGCTGCTGCATCCCTTCGTATCGGCGCAGGGGGTGAAGAACAGCACGAAGATCGTGCGCGATGCCGCCGAAAAGGCCGGGCGCGATCCGATGGCGGTGCGCATCTATCATAATATCATCGTCGCCCCCGACCTGCCCAAGGATGAGGAGGAAGCGGTCGTTGGCGGCCGGGCCATCACCTATTTCGAGCTGCCCGGTTTCGGCGACCTGATCGTGGATATCAATGGCTGGGACAAGGGTGTGCTGGACCAGATCCGCGCCCACCCCAAGATTGCCAGCCTGAACGGCAAGCCCGCGGACCAGGCCTATACGCGGCAGGAACTGGTCGATGTCAGCAAGCTGATCCCGCAACATTGGCTGGACGAGGGCGCGGCCGTCGGCACGGCGGCGCAGTGCGCCGACCAGTTGATGGCGTTTCTGGATGCCGGGGCGGACGAGATATTGCTGCATGGTTCATCGCCCAAGGACATGGGTCCGCTGACCGTCGAGCTGAAGCGCGCTCTGGCGGCGAAGGGGCTGTAAGTCATGGAATATCTGACGCCGGAGCGCATTACCACGCAGTTGCAGGGCTGGCTGGCGAGTGAAAAGCCGGACTGGCGCGATATCGTCGTCAGGCCGCTAAACGTCACGCTGGGGGCGGGCTTTTCCGCCGATATCTTCTTCGTCGATGTCGATTATGTCGACCCCGCCGGGGCGCAGAACCAGACGTTGGTGGTGCGCCGCCAGCCGATGGACCTGGAGGTGGTATTCGGCAGCAGCCTGGCGTTGCAGGGCAAGATGATGGCCGCGCTCTATGCGCGTGGCGACCTGCCCGTGCCGCCGTGGATCGGCATGTATCTGGAGTCCGATATTCTTGGCCTGCCGTTCCTGGTGATGGGCAAGGTCGAAGGGGAATGCGCCAAGCAGAAGCCCAATTATAATCTGGACGGCTGGCTGGTCGAAATGACGCCGGACCAGCGCCGGGCCAGCTTTGCCAACGCCATTTCCGCCTTTGCCAGCATGGCGACGATCGACTGGCGCGACGGGTTCGATTTTCTGGCGCAGCCCGAAAATGGCCAGCCGGGGCTGGACCAATATGTCGGCGCGCTGGAGGCGTGGCACAGGGCGGCGGGGCGCGGGCGGGCGATGCCGATCGTGGATGCGGCGATGGCCTATGTGCGGGCGAACATGCCCGATGATGCGGGCGTCAATGTGCTGTGGGGCGATCCCACGCCGTCGAACGTGATGTTCGCGCCGGACGGCAGCGTCAATGCGCTGATCGACTGGGAACTGGCCGCGCTTGGCCCGGCGGAGCTGGATCTGGCCTGGTGGCTTTATTTCGACGATCTGTTCGGGCGGCGTTTCGGCGTGACCCGGCTGGAGGGGTTGCCGAGCCGGGACGAGACGATCGCGATCTGGGAAGCGGGGTCCGGGCAGAGTGCGAAGCATCTGGATTATTACGATATTGTGGCCGCGTTGCGCATGGCGCTGGTCGCGGTCGGGGCGTTCGACCGGCAGGTGGGGATCGGCAATATTCCGGCGACCAACAAGTCGCTGAACGACAATTTCATGACCCAATATCTGGCCGAGAAGCTGGGCCTGCCGGTGCCGCAATTCGGCCCGGATTTCGTGGCTTTCATGAAGAATCTGACGCCGGTCGAGGAGCAGGCGGCCTGAGCGGAAGGGCGCCATCGGTAGACAGCGAGATGGACATATGTAGCGATAAAGACGTTTATTCGTTAGCGTGCTAAGTAATAAATGAGATATTCCCATTTATAGCGGCGAAATGGAAAAAAAGGGCGGCAGGGAAATGCCCAGCCGCCCTTTTTACAATGCTTCGCCCGGTTCAGAGCTTTTTGAGGTCAGCGTTCGACAGGCTGGTCATCACGCCCTTTTCGCCCGCGCTGAGCGTGGTGGCGGGGATGGTGATGAACTTGCCGCGATAGATGACGCGGATGGCGGTCAGGGCGCCGTCGTCGGCATTCAGCACCTTGTCGACCTTGCCGATCTTGGTCCCTTCGGCGGAAAAGATCGCGGCGTTGCGATCGACAGCGGGTGCCTGCGCCAGCGCCGGTGCGGCCATGGCGAGAGCGGCGAGCGCGATGATCATCTTCATGTCCAATATCCTCTTGTCGATAATGGTCATCTGTTGGCGCAGGCGAGAGCGAGTTTCAAGAGAAAACCAATACACATCGGAAAGAATCTGTTCTATCTGTATTGATATGACCAGCGGCAAGACGACCGCGAACGAGGGATGAGGGCGGAAATGACGGGTTTTGGCGCACGCGATCGCTGGTTTTTGCTGCTGTTGGGCGCAATCTACATGTTCAATTTCATCGATCGCACCATCATTGCGGTGGTGGGCGAAGCGATTCGCCATGACCTGCGGCTGAGCGACCTTCAGCTTGGCTTGCTGGGCGGGCTGGCCTTTTCCTTCTTCTATGCGATTCTGGGCATTCCGCTGGCACGGCTGGCCGAACGTTACAGCCGGGTGCGCATCATCGCGGTGGTGACGGTGCTATGGTCGTTCATGACGGCGCTGTCGGGCATGGCGGGCAGCTATGTTCAACTGCTGCTGTGCCGGATGGGCGTGGGCGTGGGGGAGGCGGGTTTTACGCCTGCGCTGGTGTCGATGATTTCGGACCGATTCGATGCCGGGCGGCGCGCGGTCGTATTTTCGCTGATTGCGCTGGGCGTGCCGCTGGGCGGGGCGATCGCCGCAATCGGTGGCGGGGCGATTGCGCAGCATTTCGGCTGGCGCATGGCATTGGTGGCGGTCGGTGCGCCGGGCCTGTTGCTGGCGGCCCTGTTGTTCCTGACCATAGCCGAACCTGTTCGTGCCGATGCGGGCGACCGGGCGGATACGCCGCCATTTGGCGCAGTGTTGCGCCGTCTGGGCCGGTCGCCTGCTTTCCTGCACCTGACCTTTGGCAGTGGCTTTGTCGGCATGGTCGGTTTTGGCACCAACCTGTTCCTGATCCCGCTGCTGGTGCGGCGATACGACCTGCCATTGGCGCAGGCGGGGATGATATTCGCCCTGTCGTTCAGCCTGGCGACGATGGTGGGGCAAGTGAGTGGCGGCTATCTGATCGGCCATCTGATCCGTCGCGACATGCGCTGGGGCGGGTGGGCGCCCGCAATTGCGATAGGGCTGGCGTTGCCGCTCTATCTGCTGGCGATCCAACAGGCCGACTGGCGCTGGCTGATCGGCTTCCTGTTCATGGCGACGGCATTATTATATGCGTTCATTCCTGCGATCATGACGATCACCCAGTCGCTGGTCGAACCCCGGATGCGCGCGTCGGCCGCCGCGCTGCACAGTTTCGGCCAGACCGTGGCGGGGCTGGGGCTGGGTTCTGTCGTGCTGGGCTATCTGAGCGACCGGCTGGCCGTCTTTCTCTATGCCGGTGACTATGCCGCCGATTGCCAGACGGGGCAGGCTGCGCCCGCCTGCCTGAGTGCGGCGGCCGATGGTTTGCAGCTGAGTATGCAGTTGGCCGCGTCCGTGCTGTTGCTGGCGGTGGGCCATTATCTGCTGGCTGCGCGCCAGTTGCCGCGTGAGGCAAATGCGTCGTGAGCGGCGACAAAGCTGTCGATGTTCGGCCACCGCGTTCGGTGCGGGATGACGCCGGGGGCATGGCTGTGTCAGGCTGTCGCCATCACGACCACAGTATCGCTAACAAGCGACGGAAAGGATGTTGAGGATGAAAAATGCAGGCGTAATCGGATTGGGACAGATTGGGGCGGGCGTCGCCATCTGTCTGGCGCGCAGCGGTCAGCTGGCGGCGGTTTATGACGTGCGGGCCGATGCGGCGGACACGCTGGAGGGTGTGCCGCCCGTGGTCGCCAGCCCGGCGGAACTGGCGCGGCAGGCCGATGTCGTCATCATCGCCGTGGTCAATGCCAAGCAGACGGTGGACGTCCTGTCCGGTCCCGACGGCGTGCTGTCGCAGGCGCGACCGGAGATGAGCATCGTGCTGGTCGCGACCGTTTCGATCGAGGATCTGAACGCCATTCGCGCGCTGACCGACGCGGCGGGCGTCGCCCTGGTCGACAGCGGTGTGACCGGCGGTCCCAAGTCGCGCGAAAATGGTCTGGTCTGCCTGGTCGGTGGCAGCGACGAAAGCGTGGCGCGGGTGCGCCCGGTGCTGGACGGCTTTGCCAAGCAGGTCGCGCATATGGGCGGGCCGGGCGCTGGCATGGCGGCCAAGATCGCGCGCAACGTCATCGTCTTTGGCGGGTTGCGTGCCGGTTATGAAGCGGCGATCCTGTGCCGCAATGCGGGCGTGGACGTGCGCCAGTTGAGCGATGTGATCGACGCGAGTTCGGACAGCGTGGGCGGCCCGTTGATGCTGGCGATCCGCGACGATCCGGCGACTAGCGCGCAGGAAGCGGCGATCCGCGAATATACCCGCGCGCTGATGATCAAGGATCTGGACGCGGCGATCGACCTGGCGCGCAGCTATGGCATCACGCTGCCGCTGATCGAATTGACCCGGCGGACCGATCAGGCGGTCGTGGGCATGGCCGATGTGATGGGAGAGAAGGCATGAAGGTCGACGAAGCACAGTGGCAGAAGGGTCTGGAGGTTTTCGACAAGGTCTATGGGCCGGGCATGTCGGCCATGACGCTGCCGTTCCGCGATTCCGCCTTCAATCAGGAAATCGTGGGCAACCAGTTCGCCAATCTGTGGGCGAGCGAGACGTTTTCGATGCGCGAGAAGCGGTTGATGGTGTTGGGCGCGACGGCAATGCTGGGGCGGCCCGACCTGGTCGAGATCCAGATGAACGGCGCGCTGATCAATGGCGAATTTACGGATGAGGAGCTGGATTTCCTGCCGCTGTTCCTGCTGTTCTACGCCGGGGCGGGCAATACGACCACGGTGTTCCGGGGGATAGAGGCGGCCAAGGCACGGCGCAAGGAGCGGGAAGCCGCAGCCGAATAAGCCAGCGGACATGAGGAAAAAGGGGCGGCCCGGTCGGAAACGACCGGGCCGTTTTTTTATGCGTTTGCCTCTGCCCGGCGGATGGTGCGCGACGCCATCAGCAGCATCAGGCCACCGGCGAAGGTGAACAGCATGGCGGTGCCGATGCCCCAGGCGACGCCTTCATTGCCGCCGACATAATCGCTGACCGCGCCGATCAGATAGGTGCCGGCGCCCACGCCGATCAGGTTCGCGCCCAGTTGCACCATCGACACCGCCAGCCCGCGCAGGCGTGGTCCGGCGATGGTGACGATGACGGCATAGATGGGACCATTGTAGGAGGCGCTGAGGAAGCCGCAGGCCATCATCAGGATGAGCATGGGTTGCAGGTCGTGGACCAGCATGGTGCCGATGCCGGTGATGGCGGTCAGCAGCGGAATGAACGCACCGAACAGCGCCGTGCGCGCAGGGTCGAAGCCGCCCCGGCGGCGGTTGATGGCGTCGATCACCCAGCCCGCCAGAAATCCGCCCAGTGACCCCAGTCCGCCATAGGCTATGGCGATGAGGATGCCTGCTCGTGCGATCGGCATGTCGTGGACGCGGATGAGGAAGGTGGTGAGCCAGGTACTCATGCCGTAAATGCCCGCCGCGATCAGGACGATCGCGCCGATGCAGTAGAGCAGGCCCGGCCGTGCGGCGAGCAGGCCGATGCGCTGCATCAGGCCGACGCGATCATCCTGTTGCGCCGGGGCAGGGCCATCGAGCGCGCCGCGTCGGGGTTCGCGCACGGTCAGCAGAAGGATGGGGGCAAGCAGCAGCCCCGGTACGCCCGCCGCGACGAAGGCCCAGCGCCAGCCGACGCTCTGAACAATCGCGCCGCCGACGATGAAGGCGATGGCCAGGCCAATGCCGGAACTCAGATACCAGATGCCGATCGCGGTGGCGCGGCGATCCTGCCCGAAATAGTCGCTGAGCAGCGACATGCCGGTGGGCGATCCGCCCGCTTCGGCCGTGCCGACCGCCGCGCGCCCGATCACCAGCGTCCAGAAGCCGGTCGCCAGCCCGCATAGCGCCGTCGCGCCGCTCCACAGCGTCAGCGCTGCGGCCATCAGGTTGCGCCGGTTCCAGCTGTCGACTGCCACGCCAAAGGGCAAAGCGGCAAGCGCGAAGAAGATGCCATAGGCAAAGCCCGCCAATATCCCCAATTGCCCATCGGACAGGGCAAATTCGCGCCCGACAGGCGCCAGCACCAGCCCGATGATCGCGCGGTCGATGCCGTGGCAGGTCTGCGCCAGCGTCAATATGCCCAGCACATACCAGGGATAGCGGCCCATATCGGTCGGCTTTTCCACCCGCGCTTTCATGCCGCGCGCCGTCGTTGGATAAAGGGGATGTGCATCGCGGGCCTCTCCGTCTTTTTTGATTGGCGCAGCCTAGCTGTCTGCGGGGCGCAAGCCACCGGGGGCTATGCCGCCATCTGGCCAGATCATGTCGTATATGGGCCACGCCAATACCTACCCGAAGATAGAGGCAAAGTAGGACTAATGGCCTATGCAGGGGGAAAGACAGAATAGAAACGGACGGAGGAAACGATGTTTCGACCGGAGAGCGACTGGACCGGACAGGAAAGGTTCGGGGTCAACGACTTCTATATAGAAGCGATGGCGACCATGGGCGATGCGCAGGTCGATGTGCGTCATTTCAACTGGGTTTTGCCCTGCACCGGCGTGTTCAGCCCGGAAAAACATTATCTCGACTATTCGCTCGACAGCCAGCCGCGCCGCAGCATCGTGAGCATGGGCGGGCCGAACCGGCGCGCGGCGGCGGGCGACATTCTCTATATGCCGCCGCATCGCCAATATGTCGGCGAACCTGCCTTGCAGGAACGGCATCTGGTGTGCGTTGCGCTGGGCGACCTGTTTCTGGAAGAATTGTTCGACGGGCAGCGGCCGCTCCAGGGGCTGGACCCGTGCGCGGACGTGCAGAATATCGCGATGCGCCGGATGTTCGAGGGGCTGGCGGCGGAATTGCGCGCGCCCGGTTTTGCCAGCCAGACGCTGATCGAATCCATGATGATGGGGCTGGCGGTCGAACTGGTGCGGCATATGGGACCGCAGGATCTGGGCGCGGGCGCTTCGCGGTGCGGGCGGCAGGTGCGCCATATCGTGGATTATGTGATGGATAACCTGTCCGGTTCGCTGGGCGTCGCCGACATTGCGCGCGGATGCAATATGAGCGTGCGGCACGTCGCGCGCGTGTTCAAGGATGGCACCGGCGTCAGCCTGGGCGAATTTGTGGCGCGCAGCCGCATCGCGCTGGCCAAGGAATTGCTGCGCGGTGACAGCAGCCGGATCAAGGAAGTCAGCTGGCGCTGCGGTTTCAGCAGCACGTCGGCCTTTTCCGCCGCGTTTCGCGCGGCGACGGGGCAGACGCCCAAAGATTATCGCTGCCAGCCCACGCAGGTACATTGAGCAGGCAAAATATCGGACAGCGGCCAAAACCTGTCGCTGCACAGTCAATCAGGGTCCGGTCCCTATGGGCGCGATCCGCCGCCCGCTAGGACGGTTTCGTAACAAAGTGCTGTCGAAGGCACCGATCACAAAAAATAAGCAGGGAGGATTTATGACCAAAGCCGTCACTCTGGGAACCATTGCCACAGGCGCGCTGATTGCCGCCATGGCACAGCCCGCCTACGCGCAGCAGCCGCAGACAGGTGCCGTCACTGGCATTCAGGACATTGTCGTCACCGCGCGGCGGACCGAGGAAAGCCTTCAGACCACGCCGATCGCAGTCACTGCGCTAAGCCCCGAAGCATTGACCACGGCGAAAGTCGAAAATGTCGTCGATCTTCAGCGCACGGCACCGGGCCTGGTCATCGGGCGCGGTTCGGCGGGCGGCGACGGCATCGTGTTCGTCGCCATTCGCGGGCAGGGCAACCTCCAGCCGATCCTGGCCAATGACCCCGCCGTCGCCACCTATATCGACGGCATCTACATCCCCCGTCCTTCGACCGGCATGACCGACCTTCAGGACATTCAGCGTCTGGAAGTGTTGCGCGGGCCGCAGGGTACGTTGTTCGGCCGTAATACCACAGGCGGCGCGATCAACATCATCACCAGCGAGCCGGACGACCAGCTGAGCGGCACGTTCAAGGCCGAATATGGCAATTATAACAATCTGGGCGTGTCGGCGAGCGTCAACGTGCCATTGGCGCAGGATCTGGCGATCCGCGTCAGCGGCGCGATCAACGACCGCGAAGGCTATGGCAACAATCCGCTCAACAACCGCGATTTTTCCGACAACAAGTCGAAATTCCTGCGCGGCAAGATGAAATATGACGGCAATGGCTGGGATCTGACCCTGTCGGCGGACTGGAACCGCCAGACCAACCAGGGCCAGCAAACCGCGCTCTATGCCTTCAACCCCGCGATCGTCCCGGCCGCGTTCCAGCCCGGCCTGACCGCCGGTCTGCTCAAGAAGGCCAATTGGTGGGACAATATGGCGACCGGCACGTCGATCGCGGCGGGCATCGGCACGCTGACGCCCGAAGCGCAGGCGCTTTATGGCGTGCAGCCGTTCAACACGCTGGAAGTCTATGGCTTTTCCGGCACGATCAACGTCGAACTGGGTGGGCTGAACCTGAAATCCATCACTGGCTATCGCCATTCGATGAATTACGGGCTGAGCGATACCGACGCGACGGCGGTGCCGCTGCTTGGCACCTTTGCCGGTTCCGGTTCCTATTATGTGTCGCAGGAATTGCAGGTTTCGGGTAATATTACCGACAGCCTGAGCTTCATCACCGGCGCCTATGCGGGCAAGGAAAGCGGATATGAATTCAGCCGTTCGCAGATTTTCGGCGGGTTGATCCGCGATTCCAACGCGGACGTCACCAACAAGACGTTCGGTCTGTTCGCGCAGGCCTATTATGAGATCACGCCCACGCTGCGCGCGGTCGGCGGGTTCCGCTACACATGGGACACGCGCAACAGCGTGCTGCATAATGCGCAGGTTCTGGGTCGCCCCTATAATGTCCCGGTGGCAGGCACGCCGACCGGCATCAATTGCACCGTGACCCCATCGGAGCCTGTGACGGCCACGACCTGCAACCAGGTGCAGAATGCCAAGTTCAACTATCCGGCATGGAATCTGGGCGTCGACTGGCAGGCGGCCGACAATATCTTCCTCTACCTCGCCACGCGCGGCGCGGCCAAGGCTGGTGGCTGGAACCTGCGTGCAGGTGGTCTGCCCGCCTTTTCGCCCGAAAAGGTCAAGGATGTCGAAGCAGGTTTGAAGGTCGACCTGTTCGACCGGCGCGTGCGGTTCAACACCGCAGTGTTCCATACGTGGAAGGATGACAATCAGGCGATCGTCAACAGCTTCGTCACGGGCATCGGTGTCACCCAATATATCCAGAATAACGGCAAGGTCCGCATCTGGGGCATCGAAAACGAACTGACGGTCGTCCCGTGGGAAGGCATGACGTTGAGCGTCAATGGCAGCTTGCAGAACGGCAAATATGTCAAGGGCAGCTTTAGCGAGACGCAGGTGATTGCCGGTAGCGGCTGCACCAATTCCGCAGGCGTGGTCAATGGTTGCGTCGTCGACCTGAGCGGTCTGCCGCTGCTGCAATTGCCCAAGAAGCAGTTGAACATCAGCGCGACGCAGAAAATACCGCTGGGCGGCGGCACGTTGGCCGTCACGGGTGCCTATGCCTATATCGGCGCGCAGCATTTCGATGCGGTCAAGGCCGCGGATCAGGCTTCGGCCGCGACCAAGGCGGCCTATGAAGTTGAAAATACGCTGGGCCGGGTGCCGGGCTATGGCATCTTCAACGGCCGTATCGCGTTCCAGCTGGAAAATCCCAATGTCGAGATTGCGGTCTATGGCCGCAACATCGGCGACAAGAAATATCTGCTGCGGCGCTTCCCCGATCTGTACCGGACGCTGGGGATTGCGGCGGCCTATGTCGGTCAGCCAGGTACTTATGGCGTTGAAACGACGTTCAAATTCTGATCCGCTACGGCTGATCGGATAGAAGGGGCGACGGGAGAGGGCGAAACGGCCTTCTCCCCAAGCCTGTAGAAGGAGAATGTTCGGGCATGATGCGGTTGGAAAACAAGGTTGCGATCATCACCGGCGGCGGTGGCGGCATCGGTTCCGCCGTAGCCGCACGCTTCGTCGCCGAAGGCGCGTGCGTCGTGATCGCCGACCTGTTCGAGGATGCAGCCATCCGCGCTGCACAACCGCTGGGCGACAAGGCGCTGGCGGTGCAGTTCGATGCGGCCGATCCGGTGTCGGTCAAGGCGCTGGTGGACCGTTGCGTCGATCATTTCGGCGGCCTTCACATATTGCACAATAATGCGGCGATGACCGACCCGGCCAAAAGCCCGCAGGATACGACCGCCGTCGATATACCCATCGCCATCTGGCGCGAAATATTGGACGTTAACCTGACGGGTTATCTGTTGGGGTGCAAATATGCGATTCCCCATATGGTTGCGGGCGGTGGCGGGTCGATCATCAACACCGCTTCCAATTCCGGCACGGCAGGCGATCTGGCGCGGATTGCCTATGGATCGTCCAAGGCGGCGATCATCGGCCTGACCAAATATGTCGCGACCCAGCATGGGCGGCAGAATATCCGCTGCAACAGCATCGCGCCGGGCGTGGTGTTGACCCCCGCGCTGGAAAAAACGGTGCCGGGCCTGAAGGAAATCATCAAGCGGCACATATTGACGCCCGAATTCGGCACGCCCGAAGATATTGCCGCGCTGGTCGCTTTCCTGGCGTCCGATGAATCGCGCTATATCACCGGCGAGAATATCTCCATTTCCGGCGGCGGGCTGGTGCATCAACCCCATTATGCCGACCTGCTGGCCTTCATGCAGGCAGCGGACTGACCATGTCCGCTGCCTGCCGATCCTTAATGCGCGGCCCGGTGGAAATAGCGGATGGTCAGCTGTCCGTCCTTAACCTTATAGGTTTCCAGGCTAGGCAAGGTGACGATGCCGTCCGGCGTCTGAAGCCGGTTGAGGACATAGGCGGCCCCTTCCGATCCGTTGACGATGACCTCCACCGGCTCGGTGATGCACTGGCCGCCATATTGCGTCCACATTTCCGCCATGGCGACCGGACCGTCCATGACGGGCGCGCCGACATATTCGATGGTGAAGCCGTTCGGTCCCATCGCGGCGAACAGCCGGTCGAGCGCATCACGCTCGCCCTCGTTCCACAATCGGTAATTGTCGCGGATCGCCTGTTCCAGATCCAGCGTCGCTGCTTCGCTCATGTTCATCGCCTCCTGTCGTCGCGGTCGATCCGCGTGCGTGCCAAATTGGCGCGGGTGGCGATGGCCGCACCTGTCTTTGGCAAGGACAGGCTTTATCCCATCCCCCTTCGGAGAGTTAAATGACCGCACTCGCACAAAAGCCCCTGCCAGCCCATGTGCCGGCGGAACTGGCGATGGCCCTGCCGCTGTTCGCGCGCAAGGTGACCTATGACAATCCGCAGGACGTGCTGATCCCCCAGATGCACGCCGACCTGCCGCCGATCACCTATGTCACCAACATTTTTCCCGGCGACCAGCCCGGATGGCTGCTGAAAAATGCCGAGGACGTGCAGGCGATGCTTCGCGACGCGGATAATTTCACCAAGAATGGCATGGGCAAATGGGCGCAGAATATCGGCGAAAACTGGCTGGTGATCCCGACCGAGGCCGATCCGCCAGTCCACACCGCCTATCGCAAGGCGCTCAACAGCCATTTCGCCCCGCAAAAGATGTTCGCCATGAAGGAACAGGTGCGTGAACGCGCCCGCACCCTGATCGACGAATTCAGGGACAAGGGCGGGTGCGATTTCATTGCCGATTTTTCGGAGAAATTCCCGATCTTCATCGTGCTGGACCTGCTGGGCCTGCCGCAGGCGCGGATGGGCGAATTCCTGAAATGGGAAAAGGAGCTGCTCCACAGCAATGACTGGGAAGTGCGCGGCAATGCGGTGCGCTGCGTCAAAAACTATCTGATGGAGGAAATCGAGGCGCGCCGGGTTGCACCGCGCGACGATTATATCAGCAAGATTTTGACGTTCGAGGTGGATGGCCGCCTGTGGAATGACGACGAAGTGCTGGGCCATTGTTTCAACCTGTATATCGGCGGGCTGGACACGGTCACGTCGCTGCTGGGCAATATCTTTAACTATCTGGCGGCAAACCCCGACAAGCAGCAGGAGTTGCGCGCCAACCCGTCGCTGATCGTGCTGGCGGTGGAAGAATTTCTGCGTGCCTTCGCGCCCGTCACGGCGTTCCGCATCGCCACCAAAGTGATCGAAATTCAGGGGCAGACGATCATGCCGGGCGATTATGTCGCTTTCTGTTCGCCAGTCATCGGCCGCGACCCGGCCTATTATGAAGACCCGCAGGCGATCCGTTTCGACCGCAAGGCTGCGCATATGGCGTTGGGCAGCGGTATCCACAAATGCCTGGGGATGCATCTGGCGCGGCTGGAATTGCAGATTGCGGTGGAGGAATTCGTCACGACATTGCCGGAATTCCGCATCAAGGACGGGTTCAAGGTGCCGTATTTCGTCGGCAACATCCTGCATGTTCCCGACCTGCACCTGCAATGGGGGTGATCTGCCGGGGGTGATCGGCGTCCTTCGGCCCGGCACCCCTTCCCCCTATCTCCCACAACACCGGAACCGCAGGATCGCCTGAGAGTTTTGCCAGACGAAAGGGGATCATGATGATCGGTAATCTGATAGGCGCTCTGGTAGGCAAGAAGGTCGCGAGCCACACGGCGGGCATGAGCGAAACCGGCGGGCTGGTGGCGGGTCTGGCCGCGACCACGCTGCTCAAGCGGGCGGGGCCGGTCGGCCTCATCATGGCGCTTGCGGGCGGTTATGCGATCAAGCATCATCTCGACCGGAAAAACAGTGGGGCCAGCCGTGCGCGGCGCTACTGATTTTCCCGACGGTTTGCGGATAGTTTCGACAGAAGGGGTAGGAATATGGGCTGGATCATCGCACTGATCGTTGGCGGCATCGCCGGTTGGCTGGCAAGCATCGTCATGAACCGCAATGCGTCGATGGGGATTTTCCTTAACATCGTCGTGGGTTGCGTCGGGTCGGTCATTGGCAACGCATTGGCCGGGCCGTTGCTGGGCGTGCGGGGCAGCGTGCAGCAATTTTCGCTGACCGGCCTGATCATCGCCTTTGTCGGCGCGGTCATTTTGCTGGCGGTGGTCAACTGGTTCCAGCGCAAGCGGTTTCGCTGACCGGGTCAGGGCGCTCTATTCGTCGGAGCGCCCTTTTCCGTTAGCTTATTGGCGATCGTGGCGCCGATTTCCGCGCTGGCGGTGATTCCCTGCGTAAAGGGATGGTCGCGCATCAGATAGGGTATCGCGCCAAAGGCTATCCGGCCCGCGATGATGGCGGGCGATTGCAGGATATAGTCGTCCCCCACATCGGGGACATCGTCGCCCTCTTCGAGCAATTGGGCCTTGAGCCGGGGGAAAGGCAGATCCTTCGTCTCCAGCGGCTTTTGGCCACGCGCGTCGATGAAGATGGCATAATGATGGGTCGTGCCATCGACAGTAATGGATGTGCCGTCTTCGGCCACGTCCATATCATAATCGGTTCCCAGTTCGAGCAGCGCGATCACGCCCGCCTTGTTCAGCGCCAGCAGACGGCGAATGGATTCCGACGGGATGGCCGCATAATTATCGATAAAGACGCGGCTTAGCCCCGCGTCGAACCGTGCGCGGTCATCCTCACTCAGATGGGCGACGATTGCCTGCACCGCTTCATGCAGGCGCAGGATGGCGTAGCGCCACGGGACGGTGTGGCGTTCCGCCTTGTTCCGTTCGACATCCGCCAGATTATAATGCGCCCAGCGGAACGGGTCGTGCCGGTTGCGATCGGCGAAATAGGCGTCGGCAAATATATCCGCGTTCAGGCCGGGCAGGGCGATGCGCGCGCTCCATGCCGGATCGGCCTGCGCGATTTCCGCCGCCGCCAGCGCGAAGACGCGGTCGAGCAGGCCATGTTCGCCAACCTCTATTTCCTGCGCGATGGCTTGCGGCGTGGCGACACGCAGCGGTTCGTAAGGGATGGGGCAATAGAAATCGGCTTCGGGCAAGATGCCCGACCGCGACATCAGCGTGATGGACAGCGCCTGGCTGCCCGCATCCCGATCGAACCGCAGGATGCCATCGGCTTGTCTGGCGAAATGGCCATGCTGGGCGGCAACGGCCATGGCCGCGTCGATCGCGCTGAGCGATGTTCCCATGATGCCGACCTTGCACGGCGGGATCTGTGCATCGAGCAGGCCGGACCAGGGGCTGGGGAAGAAAGCGCGGGTCGCTTCTTCCTCATCGGGCCAGACATGGCCAGTTGCGATGACGACGCGATCGAAACGGTGCGGGTCGATGCCCGGCCCGGCCCAGAGCAGGACAGCATCCTCCCGCGCCTCTATATCGGTAACGGCGCAGGATTCATGGACGTCGATGGCAAAGCCACGCGCCCGGCCGATGTCCAGCAGCGCCAGAAACTGGTCGCGGAAATATTCGCCCAGCAGGATGCGCGGCAGGAACTGGCGGTCGTGCAGGCCAGTCTTTTCCACGCCATAGCGCGCAAGGCGCGCTGCATCCTGACCCTGCAACCAGTCGAGATAGGTGCAGGTGAGCGGGGGGATTTCGATGCTGGCGATATTGGCCAGCATCAGGCGGATATTGTCGTTATCATTATAAGGTATACCGACGCCCGCCTGCTCCCCCTGTTCGAAGATCGAAATGGCGAGCGGCGCGTCCCCGTTAAGAAGCGAGAAGAAACTGTAAAGCCCCGTCGGCCCTGCGCCGACAATGGCAATGCGCTGCATGGTCTGTTTGCCCCCGGACAGGTGGGCGGCGGGCGATGGTTGCATCATCCCGCCGCCGGTCATGTTCACGCCAGATCGCGGACCTTTGGCTCACGCGCCCAGTGGCGCTTGGTCCCGACCTTGATGAAGGATTCGATCGGCACGACGCCCTCGTCCGGTTCGACATTGGCCTTGTCCAGCAAGATCTGCGTCCCCTTGCAATGGGCGATGGTCTTGCAATGGGCAAAGGCATCCATGAACCATTGCACCGCCGCGCCGTCCTTCGTCAGCTTCTCCGCTGCATCGGGCATCAGGATGGAGGCGATGGCGTCGAACATGACGGACGGCGACCCGGCCAGTTGTCCGTCAGCCTTGAGCGTGCCGCCCTTCACCTTGATCCCGCCGACCTTGGGCGCGACGAGGAAGGCAGTGCCGCCCGCCTTTTCGATCTGTCCCTTGAGCGTGTCGATGGCGGCCTTGTCCGACCCGTCGGCAAACAATATGCCGACCTTGCGCCCGGTCAGTATGTCCTTCGCCTGTTTCTGGATCGACAGCGCGTCGGACACTGCCATGTCGATGGGGGTCTTCGCGGCTTTCGCAGCGTCCGGCAGGTCCATGGCCAGACCTTCCGCGACACGCTTGGCCAATGTCTCATCGACATTGCGCAGGCGCGACAGCACGCGGGCGCGGACATGCTCCAGACTGACCTTGGACAGTTCGAACACGATGGCCGACGCGATATGTGCCTGCTCATTGTCCGTTTGCGACCGGAAGAACAGCCGCGCCTGGCTGTAATGATCGGCGAACAGGTCGGGGCGGATGCGCAGCTTTTCCGATCCGTCGTTGCGCTCGTCATTGACGGCGAAGGACGTAAAGCCAGTGGCAGGCGATGCGCGCGGGCCGGCATCCTCGCCCGCTTCGTTCAGGCTGTTGGGTTCGTAATTGGCGCGGCCGGTCGGCACCAGAGTCTGCATCATGCCGTCGCGCTGCATATTGTGGAACGGGCATTTGGGCGCGTTGATCGGGATCTGGTGGAAATTGGTAGTGCCGAGCCGCGATTTTTGCGTGTCGAGATAGGAGAAGAGACGCCCCTGCAACAGCGGATCGTTGGAGAAATCGATGCCGGGAATGATGTTGCTGGGCAGGAAGGCGACCTGTTCGGTTTCAGCGAAGAAATTATCGACATTGCGGTTCAGCGTCATGCGACCGACGATCTGGACCGGCACGACTTCTTCGGGGATCAGCTTGGTCGCGTCCAGCACGTCATAGGGCTGCTTGGCGGCCCATGCCTCATCGAACACCTGTATGCCCAGATCCCATTGCGGATAATCGCCGCCCGCAATCGCTTCGAACAGGTCGCGGCGGTGGAAATCCGGGTCTGCGCCCGCGATCTTGACCGCTTCGTCCCATGTCGTGGATTCGATGCCCAGCACCGGCTTCCAGTGGAATTTGACGAAGCGCCCCTCCCCCTTTTCATTGACGAAGCGGAAGCTGTGGACGCCGAATCCTTCCATCATGCGCAACGAGCGGGGAATGGCGCGGTCGGACATGGCCCACATGACCATGTGCAGGGTTTCGGGCATCAGGCCGACGAAATCCCAGAAAGTGTCGTGGGCGGAACCAGCCTGCGGATAGCCGCGATCCGCCTCCATCTTCACGCTGTGGACCAGATCGGGGAATTTGATCGCGTCCTGAATGAAGAAGACCGGGATGTTGTTGCCGACCAGATCCCAATTGCCTGCCTGGGTATAGAGTTTGACGGCAAAGCCGCGCACGTCGCGCGGCGTATCGACCGAACCTGCGCCGCCCGCGACGGTGGAAAAGCGGACGAACACCGGGCAGGTGTCGCCCTTCTTTTGCAGGATCGCGGCCTTGGTCAGTTCCGGGATGGGATTGGTACATTCGAACACGCCATGCGCGCCGGACCCGCGCGCATGGACGATCCGTTCGGGGATGCGTTCATGGTCGAAATGAAAGATTTTTTCGCGGAGGATGAAATCTTCCAGCAGGGTGGGGCCGCGCGCGCCGGCTTTCAGGCTATTCTGATTGTCGGCGATGGCATGGCCGTGATTGTCGGTCAGGACCGTGGAGGGATCGTCGCCCTTGACCGTCTGGTGCGTTTCCCCGGCATTGCCGGTGCCGGTGGAAAAGCCGGGATTGCCTGCGCCGGGCTGATGATCGTGCAGGGCGTTTTCGTTCGCCGGTGAAGTCTTGTCGCCGTTCGCGGGCATCGCTGATTCTCCTGTGGGATGCAGCGATGTGATCGCCGCCAGATTACACAGGGTAACCGTGGGCGAAGCGGGCGGTTCCTCCCCGTGCGATTAAATCGGGCGGGGCGCAACCTGCATCAAGAGGCCATCACCATGGCGCGACATTCGCCAAGGCCAATGGCGACGCGACCCGGCGCGCTGGCGGTGGCGCGCAGGATGATTTCGTCGCCATCGGCGATGAAGGCGCGCGTTTCGCCATTGGGCAGCGTGATGGGCGCGGTGCCGCCGACGCTGAGTTCCATCATGCTGCCAAAGCCGTCGCGCGTAGGGGCGGACAGGGTGCCGGTGCCAAGCAGGTCGCCGGGGTTGAGGTCGCAGCCATTGGATGTGTGGTGCGCGATCATCTGGTGAATGGTCCAGTACATAGAGGTGGCTGGCCCGACGCTCAGGCGCGTTGGCGCTTCGCCCGCATCGCGCATTTTTGTCGTTAGCAGACAGGCTTCGAGCGTCAGGGCAAGCGCGCCATGCTGCTGATCGTCGGCGTCGTGCAGATAGGGCAGGGGGGCGGGATCGTCATCGGGCCGTGCGGGCTGGGGCAGGCGAAAGGGGGCCATGGCTTCGGCGGTGACGATCCAGGGGGAAATGGTGGACTGAAAATTCTTGGCCAGGAAGGGGCCGAGCGGCTGATATTCCCACGCCTGAAAATCTCGCGCCGACCAGTCGTTGAGCAGGCAGAAGCCCGCGACATGATCGGCCGCCTGCGCGATCGGGATGGGGTGGCCCAGCGCATTGCCCGGCCCGACCCACACGCCCAGTTCCAGCTCATAATCCAGCCGTTCGGTGGGACCATAGGTCGGCGCGTCGGCCTGCGGCGCTTTACGCTGGCCCGACGGGCGGCGCAGCGGCACGCCCGACGCGCGGATGGAGGAGGCGCGACCATGATAGCCGATCGGCACATATTTATAGTTGGGCAGCAACGGATTGTCGGGCCGGAACTGGCGACCGACATTATTGGCGTGGTGGATGCCGACATAGAAATCGGTGTAGTCGCCGATGCGGGCGGGGACGTGCAGGGTGCAGTCGGCAGCGACGTGGAGATGGGGTTCCACCTGCGCGCGATGGTGCGAAGTAGACAGCGAGATGGACAGTCTGTGCCGTAATGCGCGGCGCTGGTGCGAGGGGAGCGCAAGCAGGGCGTTTACCGTTGTGGCGCAGGCGGGCGCGACCAACGCTTCGTCCAGCAGGCCCGCATGGGCGCAGGCGGCCAGATCAAGGATCATGTCGCCGATCGCCACGCCGATCCGTGCTTCCTGACCCGGCGGGGCGAACAGGCCGAGCGGCAGATTCTGGATCGGGAAGTCGCCATGGCCCTGCGCGCTGGCAACCCAGCTAGTCAGGGCCGGGTCGTGCGTTTCATCGGTTTCCCACCAGCGCGTCACGGTTTCTCTCCTTGTGTACCGGGTCGTGTGCCGGGGCGTGTGCCGGGCAGTTGCGCCTTGGCAAAGCCCGTCCAGCAGGCGTCATAATCAGGTTGCAACAGCGGCGTTTGCATCGCCCAGCCCGTTGTGCAGAAGGGCAGGCGGCTTTCGAACATGAAGGCCATGCCATTGTCGATCTTCTGCGGCGAAAGCGTCGCGGCAATGGCCCTGGCATAGCTGGCCGCGTCGGGACCATGGGCGGCCATGCCATTGTGCAGCGATCCGCCGCCGGGCGCGAAACCGCCTGCTTTGGCGTCATATTCCCCCTCGATCAGCCCCATATATTCGCTCATGACATTGCGGTGGAACCAGGGCGGGCGGAACGTATCCTCCGCCACCATCCAGCGCGGCGGGAACAGGACGAAATCGATATTGGCGGTGCCGGGGGTGTCGGACGGCGACGTCAGCACCGTGAAGATCGACGGGTCGGGATGATCGTAGCTGACCGTGCCGATCGTGTTGAAACGGGTGAGGTCATAGCGGTAAGGCGCGGCATTGCCGTGCCAGGCGACGACGTCGAACGGGCTGTGCGGCAGGGTGGTGGTCCAGAGGCGACCCTGAAATTTCTGGACGATTTTGCAGGAGCGTTCGACATCCTCGAACGCGGCCACGGGCGCTTCGAAATCGCGGGAGTTGGCCAGGCCATTGGATCCGATCGGGCCAAGGTCGGGCAGGCGGAACAGGCCGCCATGATTTTCGCAGATATATCCGCGCACGGGACCATCGGGCAGTTCCACCCGAAAGCGTAACCCGCGCGGGATCAGCGCGATCTGGCGCGGGGCGATGGTCAGCACGCCCAGTTCGGTCACGATCCGCAATGCGCCGACCTGCGGCACGATCAGCCATTCGCCATCGGCGCAGAAGAAAGCGCGGTCGATCATGGAGGCGCTGGCGGCATAAAGATGGATCGCGCAGCCATGGCCGCTGGCAGCGTCGCCATTGCCCGCGATGGTGACGAGGCCGTCGATGAAATCGACCGGATCGCCCGACAGCGGCATAGGGTTCCAGCGCAGCCGGTTGGGGGAGGCGGGGTAATCCGTAAACGGTCCCGACCGCAACAGGCTGTCGCGGCCATAGAGCGCAAAAGGCGGATGCCCCGCCGCCGGGCGCAGGCGATAGAGCCAGCTGCGCCGGTTTTCGTGGCGGGGCGCGGTGAAGGCGGTGGCGGAAAATTGTTCGGCATAAAGGCCGAAGGGCGTGTGCTGGGGCGAGTTGCGGCCGACCGGCAATGCGCCCGCGACCGCTTCGCTCACATGGTGATTGCCAAAGCCGGGTAGAGTCGCCTCAGGAGCGTGCATGGCCGTCCTCACGCATCGACGCTGACGACGCCGCGCCGGATCTGGTCCAGCTCGATGCTTTCGAACAAAGCCTGGAAATTGCCGTTGCCGAACCCCTCATTGCCCTTGCGCTGGATGATTTCGAAGAAGATCGGGCCAAACATATTTTCTGTGAAGATCTGGAGCAATATGCCCTCGTCATCCTCGACGCTGCCGTCGATCAGGATGCGGTTGGCTTTCAGGCGCGCAATGTCCTCGCCATGGCCCGGCACCCTCTGGTCCACCAGTTCATAATAGGTGTCGATCGTATCCTGCAACCGCACGCCGCGCGCGCGCAGTTTCTCGACCGTGGCGTAGATGTCGGGGGTGGTCATGGCGAGATGCTGGATGCCTTCGCCCTTATATTCGCGGATGAATTCCTCGATCTGGCTTTTGTCGTCCTGGCTTTCGTTGAGCGGGATGCGGATCGCGCGGTCGGGCGCGATCATGGCCTGACTGAACAGGGCCGTGGCCTGTCCCTTTATGTCGAAGAATTTCTGCTCCTCGAAATTGAACAAAGTGCGGTAAAATTCGCTCCACACCTGCATCTGCCCGCGCCGGACATTGTGAGTCAGATGGTCGAGCAGGTCGAGGCCGACGCTGTTGGCCGCTTCGGCTTCGCGCCAGCCGGGAAATTCCGCCCAGTCGGCATAGAGATCCGCGTCGTCGCGCACGAAATAGAGGTAGGAGCCGCCAATGCCCTGAATGACGGTGTCGTCCTCGTCCGTGGCCTTGGCCCCATGGGCCAGCGCCCATTGCATCGCGGCGGCCGGATCGCTCACGCGAAAGGCCATGGCGCTGGCCGAGGGGCCATGATCGCCCCGGAACGCCGCGACTCGCCCGGCATCGTCGCGGTTGAGCATCAGGTTGATGCGGCCCTGCTTGTAACGGGTGATATTCTTGGCCGGGTGGCGGTGGGTGGGGACGAAGCCCAACTGCTCGAACTGGCGGGCCATCGCCGCCGGATCGGGCGAGGTGAATTCGACAAATTCAAAGCCGTTGAGGCCCAGCGGATTGTCGGTAGAGCTATTCGTTTCGGCGGTCATGGGGGCATCCTCTCTCAATTTTTTATGATGTGATTGCGCGGGCATGGGCCTGAGTGCCGTGGGTAAAGACGCGGTCGGTGGGCAGGACCGCGTCGGTTGCCAGATCGGGCTGCCCCTCCAGTTCCGCATAGAGGGGCGCGAAGTCCGTCTCGACCGTCTGGCGCAACAGATCCTCGAAACTGTCGATGACGAAATAGCTCTGCTGATAATCGTCGATCTTATACTGGGTGCGCATCAGCCGTTTCAGGTCGAAGCCCAGCCGGTTGGGGGAGGGATCGTCCAGCGCGAAGCGGGACTCGCCATAGGAGGAGACGATACCCGCACCATAAAGCCGCAAGCCATCATCCTGCCGGATCAGTCCGAATTCGACGGTATACCAATAAAGCCGCGCCAGCCGCGCGATCGCGCCCAGCCCGTCGGCGCGCAGGCCACCTTGCCCATAAGCCTGCATGAAATCGGCAAAGGCGGGGTTGGCGAGCAGGGGGACATGGCCGAACACGTCGTGGAAAATGTCGGGTTCCTGCAAATAGTCGATCTGGTCGGGCGTGCGGATGAAGCGCCCGGCAACAAAGCGGCGATTGGCCAGATGGTCGAAAAACAGGGCGTCGGGGACGAGGCCGGGGACGGCCACGACCTGCCAGCCGGTCGCTTTCATCAGCCGTTCGGACAGGGCATCGAAATCGGGGATGCCCGGCTGGTCCATGCGCAATATGTCCAGTCCGGCCATGAATTGCGGCACGACCCGGTCGGCCAGCATCGCGCTTTGCCGCGCGAACAGATGGTCCCATGTCGCATGGTCGGCCGCGCTGTAGCGGTCCCATTGTTGCGGGATCGTCCAGTCGGCGGCGGCCCCTTCCGGCCGTTCCATGATCGCATCTGCCATGGGGCGATTGTGTCACGGAAAATCGGAAAAAGGCTTTCAAATTTCGGATGAATTGCGGCATATATGATGCATATATTTCATGATATGGTGATTTATGAAATCAGACTATCAGCCCGATGCCGTCGACCGGCGCATATTGGAGCAGCTTCAGGTCGATGCGACTCTGAGCAATGCAGAGCTTGCCGAACGAGTGGGCAGTTCGGCGGCGTCCTGTTGGCGGCGGGTGCGCAATCTGGAGGAAAAAGGGGTGCTGGGTCCGGCCGTCCGCCTGCTCAATGCCGCCGCGATCGACCGCAAGGTCAACATCCTGTGCAATGTCCGCGTGCGCAGCCATGCCCGCGACGTCCGCGGCGCGTTCGAGGATTTCGTGCGCCAGCGGCGTGAGGTCATGGAATGTTATTCGATGTCGGGGGAGTGGGATTATCTGTTGCGGGTGGTGGCGCAGGATGTCGCGGATTATGAGCATTTCCTGATGCGCGTGCTGCTCGAACACCCTTCCGTCGGCAATGCGTCATCCCATTTCGCGCTGTCGCTGACCAAATATACCACGGCGCTGCCGGTATAGGATCAGGGGTGCGGGCGCGGTACGGGTTGAAGCTGCTGCGAAATTTCCAGCATGATCTGGTCATGCGGAAAATCGCTGCAACTGCCCGACGTGCGGATTTCCTGCTGGCTGATGTCGATCATATGCTGTGGTGCCTTGGGACCATAGGCCGCGACGAGCGCAGCGGCCGTTTCGCGTATCTTTTCAGGGGACCAGGACGCTTGCGCCATCATCATCGTCCTTCGCGATAAAGAGGCAGATATATTGCGCCACGGATTGCGCCTGACAATGCCGAAAAATTCATCCAACCCCTCCCTGCAATGCGGTTCAGAACATAGCGGTACAATTTTCTAGGTAAAATAACCAGTTTATACAAGGGGCTTGTTGGCCTATAGCGCGCGCCACAACGGCGTGGACGGTTTCGATGGCATCAGTGCGGCACAACAGGGCAGGAAGCGAAACCCGCGCCACCATATTGGATTGCGCGGTCGGCGTGATACTGGACCATGGGATCGGCGGTTTGACGTTGCAGGAAGTCGCGCGCCGGGCGGACATCAAATATGGCAATCTGACCCACCATTACCCCAGTCGCGACATGTTGATGACGGCGGTGCTGGACTCGCTGGAAGCCCGCTATCTGGAAGAATTCGGCGCGTTCGCCCTGTCTATTGCCGATGCGCCGGGGTCGCCGGTCGAATATTTGCTGGGCTGGTTGCTGGACGATGCCGTCACGCGCGAAACGGCGGGGATATTTCTGGAGCTATGGGCCAGCGCCACGCGCGATCGGCAAGTCGCGGACCGGGTCAGTCGCCTCTATGATCAGGCGGTCGATGCGTGCATCCGGGCGCTGGGCGCTTCGCCATCTGCTGATAGTGCGCAACCGTTGCGGGAAGCGCTCTATCTGCTTGGCACAGTGGTGGAAGGCAGTTCGGCGCTGTTTTCCACCCGCACCGGCGATGCGGCACTCTACCGCGCCTTCCGCCGCGACGCGCTGCTGCTGGTCAAGCCGCTGATCGAACAAAGGCTGGCCGAGGCGCGCGCCGGTTCGGCCTGATACGGGTCACGCCCGGTCGCGATGGCCGCATATATTGCTGATCCCGCTTTATGCGATTGGCCATGTCTCTGTAATGTTACAAAATGTTGCAGCAGCGCCTTTGCGTGCCTGCGCGATTGACCAGGCGAAGCTTCCCCCACATCAGGCGCTCAAGTCTAACGCGACTTAGTCGCAATATTAGTTTTTCTTGGGGTATGTCCATGTCGCTGTCTGTTTTGCATCCTGCGCACCTTTCGACAGCCTGCGCCAGCATGATCGCGGTCGCCGCTGTCCTGTCCGCGCCGGTGATGGCGGCCGATGCCGCGCCTACCGCCGATGCCGAACAATCCAGCGCTATCGTCGTCACTGCCGCCGGTTATGAACAGTCGATCATCGAAGCGCCCGCCAGCATCACCGTATTGGGGCGCGAGGAATTGCAGGAAAAGCGTTTCGGCAGTCTGGCCGAAGCGTTGCAGGATGTGCAGGGCGTGGATGTCGGCGGCGAAGCGGGAAAGACCGGCGGCCTCAACATCTCCATTCGCGGGATGCCCAGCGACTATACGCTGGTCCTGATCGACGGGCGCCGCCAGAATGCGCCGGGCGGCGTCACTCCCAACGGCTTTGGCGAAACATCGACCAGCTTCCTGCCGCCCTTTTCCGCGATCGACCGGATCGAAGTGGTGCGCGGTCCCATGTCCACGCTTTACGGGTCGGACGCGATGGGCGGTGTCGTCAACATCATCACCCGCAAGGTCGGCAAT
The DNA here is from genome assembly GCF_014280435.1 of Sphingobium sp. KCTC 72723. NCBI lineage: Bacteria > Pseudomonadati > Pseudomonadota > Alphaproteobacteria > Sphingomonadales > Sphingobiaceae > Sphingobium > Sphingobium sp. KCTC 72723. The sequence goes on from NZ_CP060388.1 coordinate 3,121,939, forward strand.
CGCTGGGTCGGCACCGCGAGCGCGGAAAGCACGATCCAGGGCGATGATCGTTTCGGCAATATCCAGTCGATCAACGGCTTCGCGCAGGGACCGATCGTCAGGGATCTGGTCGGGCTGACGCTGCGCGGCAGCGTGTTCCACCGCGAAGGGTCGAACATCGATATTCCCGGCGATCCTGCGTTGACGCTGGGGCGCAACCCGGTGCGGTCTGACGTCTATACCTATGGCGGGCGGCTGAGTTTTACGCCCCATGCCGACCATGATCTGTGGGTCGAATATGATCGCAACGAACAAAGCTATGACAATAGCGAGGGGCAGCTTGGCACGTTGGGGTCGGGCGGTTACGCGCCGGAACAGCGGTTCAACCGCAGCAATTATGTGGTCGCGCATAGCTGGCGCATGGGTTTTGGCCAGCTGGACACCACGCTGACCCGGAACGAGACAGAGACGATCGGCCGCCTGATCCCCAATGGCACGCCGGGCGCAGCGGCGGGCAGCCCGCGCACGCTGGAGGCGCGCAACGACATTCTGGATTCACGTTTCGCGGGGAAGGTCGGCCCGGTCGCCTTCACGGTCGGCGGCCAATATTGGAAAGCCCGCATGGTCGAGGGGGTTGCGCCCGAACCGTTCAAATTTACGCAATGGGCGGGCTTTGCCGAAGCGACGCTGACCGTGGCGGACGGGTTCAACATCACCGGCGGCGCGCGTTATGACGACCATTCGACATTCGGCAATAAATGGTCGCCGCGTGCCTATGCCGTGTGGAACATCACGGATGCGCTGACCCTGAAAGGTGGCGTCAGCCGGGGGTTCAAGACGCCGCGCGTCGAACAGATCGCCGAAGGGATCATCGGTTTCGGCAGTCAGGGCCGGGTGCCGTTGCTGGGATCGCCGGGCCTGACGCCCGAAACCAGCACCAGTTATGAAGCGGGGCTATATTATGACGGGCAAGGCTTCTTCAGCGGCAATGTCACCCTGTTCAACAATGATTTCAACGACAAGATCGCGTCCGGTCCGGGCATCCCCAATTGCCGTTTCGTCAGCAATCCCAACCTGCCCGGCTGCGTCGATGTCGGCAATTTCCCGGCGGTCGAATTATTCAGCCAGTCGATCAACATCGACAAGGCGCGCACGCGCGGGGTGGAAGTTGCGACCCGCTTCGCCTTCACGCCATCGGTGTCGCTGAGCGCCAACTATACCTATACCGAAACGGAGCAGCTGAGCGGCGCGGAGCAGGGATTGCCGCTGGTGGGGATGCCCAAACATATGTTGAACGGCAATCTGCGCTGGAAACTGGACGACAAATCGAGCCTGTGGGCGCGGGCGGAGATCCGGTCCAGCCGTTATCGCGGGGCCAATGCGCAACAGGCCGCACTGGGCGATTTCCGCGCCTATGAGGTGTTTCATCTGGGCGGCAATTATCAGGTCACGCCCGCGTTCCGCCTGTCCGCGACGGTCAACAATCTGCTCGACACCGATTATGCGATCTATGTCCCCTATCGCAGCGGGAGCGCGACGGTCTTCACGCCTGCCTATTCGATCAATCAGGAAGGCCGCCGCCTCTGGCTGTCCGCCACCGTCGATTTCTAATCGCTCACAGCGCGTCGGCGCGGACCCAGACGCTGACCGATCCGCCCGGCACGAACAGGGCGATGCGGCCATCATCGTCGGCAGTGACATCGTCGGCGCAATGGCCGAGATAATCGCGGAAGGTCGCGCCGCCATGGCCCGGTCCCAGATCGACGGTCTTTTCCGCCGCGTCGCCATTGGTGACGAGCAGCACGCAACCGGGCTGCTCGTCCGTGCCGTGGCGGATCGTGCCGATGCAGTGGGAATCGTCGAACAGGTCGGTCTGCGCACCATGGGCAAAGCGGGTGCGCGCCTCGATCAGCCGGGGTAGCGCCTCGACTGGTGCGAGGTCGATGGTGTGGTTTTGCCCATCATCGCCGCCATCTTCATAGGTGGCGCCATAAAGGTCGGGGTAGAAGATGCAGGGCGTTCCCTGTTCGCGCAGCAGGATCAGCGCATAGGCGATCGGCTTGAACCAGTGATCGACTTCGGCTTCCAGCGCCTGAAGCGGTTGCGTGTCGTGATTGCCCACGATGGTGACGGCATGGTCGGGCGCGGAGGCAGTCAGCGAGCCGTCGAACAGGGTGCGCATGTCGAAGCCTTCGCCTGCGCGGGAGGCATCGTAGAAGCGGTGATGCAGCGCGACGTCGAACAGCATCAGCTGCTGGTCGACCTGATCGAGATATTGGTGCAGCACGTCCATGTCCGGGTGCCAATATTCGGCGACGACGAGCAGTTGCCTGTCCACGCTATCGCGCATATGGCCCACCCAGTCGCGGATGAACCATGCCGGGATATGTTTGGCCGCGTCCAGGCGAAAGCCGTTGCAGGGCAGTTGGTCCGCCATCCAGCGGCCCCAATATTTCAGTTCTTCATAGACGGCCTTGTTACGAAATTCGACATCCGCGCCCATCAGATAGTCGTAATTGCCATTCTCGCTATCGACTTCGTCATTCCATTCCCCTTCGCCATAGCCGTTGACCAGGCGAAAGACGCCATTGTCGTCGGGATCCTCGATATGATCGACCCCGGTGAAGCATTTCGCGTCCCAGATGAAACGCGAATATTGCCCCTGCCGCGCGGGGAAAGTGAAGCGGGTCCAGGCGTTGGCGTCGAATGATTCATCCTCTATTTCGGCGCGATTGTCCGGGTTGGCACGGCGCACGCTGACCCGTTCCGCTTCGTCCGCACCCATCTTGTGATTGAACACCACGTCATGAATGACGCCGACGCCCGCATCGCGCAGGGCGGCCGTCGCGCGTTCCAGCGCCGCCCGGTCACCATATTTGGTCGGCACGCTGCCTTTCTGGTCAAATTCGCCCAGGTCGAACAGGTCATAGCTGTCATAGCCGACCGAATAGCCGCCGGTCGCGCCCTTATAGGCGGGGGGCAGCCAGACGTCGGTAATGCCCATGTCTTTGAGGCTCTGCGCCCTGTCTGTGACTTCGCCCCACAGATGCCCGCCCTGCGGATAATACCAGTGGAAAAATTGCAGCAGCGTGCGCGCGCTCATGACGTCTCCCGTGGCAACAGATCAGGGCAGGGCGGAAATCAGGCGGCGAGGCGCTGTTCCGCGCCGGGTGCCTGCGCCTCGATCCGGCGCATATAGGCCATGATGTTGACGACGATGTCTGGCGTGGGGGCCATGTCGTTGCGGGAATGGGCCAATATGCCGCCTTCCATCAACGCTTCCAGCGCTGCGCGTGCGCGGGCGACCCGGCTTTTGACCGTGCCGATCGCAACGCCCATGACCTGCGCCGCTTCCTCATAGGCCAGGCCACCTGCCCCGACCAGGATCAGCGCTTCACGTTGCGGCACCGGCAATTGCGACATGGCGCGCATGACGTCGTTCAACTGAACCGTTGCATCCTGATCGGCCGATGTGGCGAGCAGGCGATCGGCCACCAGATCATCCCATGCGCCGACGAATTTGCGGCGGCGGCACACGCTGAAATAATGATTGCGCAATATGGTGAAGCACCATGCGCGGAAATTGGTGTCCGCCATGAAGCGGTGCCGCGCGCTCCATGCCTTGAGCATCGTTTCCTGCACCAGATCGTCGGCCAGATCGCGGTCGCCGCACAGGCTGCGGCCGAATGCGCGCAGGTGTGGCAGGATGGCCTTCATCCTGTCCTTAAATTCCCGATCCGTCAGGGTGGGCCGAACTTCCAATGTCGCTGCTTCACTCATGGCGCACCTCAAAACAGGGTTAACGCTGTATGAATGTTTCGGATGGGAATCGGTTCCGCGCCTTTGTGCGGCGGTATGGTTGATATGCGCATCTCCGCCCTGTAAGGTTGACTGGTAAGGCCAAAGGAGCATGGTGTGGAAGATAGTCGTGGACGGCTTTACCAGGATCTGGCCCGGACATTGCTCCATGAACTGGCCAGCGGGAAATATGCCGTCGGCGCGCGCTTGCCGGCGGAACGGGAACTGGCCAGCCAATATGCAGTCAGCCGCCCGACCGTGCGCGAAGCGATCATTGCGCTGGAAGTGCAGGGCTTTGTCGAAGTGCGGGTCGGATCGGGCGCCTATGTCGTGCGGCTGCCGGGCAAGGACATTGCGCCGGGCTTTGATGTGTCCGCGCTGGAACTGACCGAAGCACGGCTGCTGTTCGAGGGGGAGGCGGCTGCATTGGCCGCGACCCAGATCACGGAACAGGAACTGGTCGAACTGGAGCGGCTGCTGGCGCAAATCGCGCAGGAAAATCTGGACCCCCATGGTTCGGTCGAAGCGGACCGGGCGTTTCATATCGCCATTGCCCGCGCGTCCCGCAACAAGGCGGTGGAACAGGTGATCGAACAGCTTTGGCGGCTGCGCTTTACCTCGCCCGAAGCATCGCTGCTGCATGAAAAGGCGCGGACGGCCAATATCAAGCCGGTCGTGGATGAACATGGCGCGGTGCTGGCGGCGTTGCGCGCGCGCGATGCCATGGGCGCGCGGGCGGCGATGCGGCGGCATCTGACCGCTGTGCTGGACAGCCTGCTGTTCGCGACGGAGGAACGGGCAGTACTGGAAGTAAGGCGTGAAACGCAGCAAAAGCGGGATCGCTATGCCCGTATGACGGAATAGGCCGCGCCCAAATTATTGGACAATCCAATTTGCGTTAGTTGACATAAATTGGACAGGCCAATATCGAGCATGATATCTGGTTGCCCTGAACGGTAAGCCAGCATCATGTCATGGAGGGACCGTTGCGCGCCTTTTCGCTGGGAAAAATGATCGCATTGGCGCTCGCAACGACAGCCGTTCCTGGCGTGCTTTGGGCGCAATCGGCCAATCCACCAGTGGCGGACACTGGCGCACGGCCGGTCATGTTGCTGGCGGATGGATGGCGGTTCGATTTTGCCGACCATGACGGCGCGCAATCCCCCGGTTTCGATGACAGTCGATGGGCGCAGATCGCGGTTCCCCATAGCTGGAACCGGGTCGGCTATTATCTGCAACCCGCCGGTCCCGCCGCCAATCGCCCCGAAACGGTCAACAAGGCGCAGGGCGTGGGATGGTATCGCCTGTCCTTTTCCGCCGATGCCGCTTTGCGTGGCCAGCAGGCATGGCTGGAATTCGACGCTGCCAGCCGCATCGCCAGCGTCTGGCTGAACGGCCAGTTTCTGGGCGAGCATAAGGGCGGCTTTTCCCGTTTTCGCCTGAACGCCAGCAAGGCGTTGCGCTTCGACCGGGCCAATATTCTGGCCGTACGCGTAGATAACAGCAAGCCCGCGCCGGGATCTTCCACTGCCGACGTGCTGCCGCTGACCGGCGACTTTTTCGTGTCGGGCGGCCTGTATCGCCCGGTGCGGCTGGTGGGGACGCAGGCCGTGCATTTCGACATGATGGACCATGGCGGTTCCGGCATCCGCGCGACCACCAGCGCCATCGGCGCGGATGGCGCAACGGTCGATGTCGAAGCGAAGCTGCGCGACGAAAGCGACAAGGCGCGTGACCTGCGCCTGGAAACGCGCCTGATCGACGCGCGGGGCCAGGTGACGGCGCGTGACGAACAGGCGATTGCCCGCGCAGCCACGCAGGTGCGCGCGCGCCTGACCCTGCCGACGCCGCATCTGTGGCATGGCACCGACGCCCCCTATCTCTATCGCCTCTCGACCCGCATCATCGATGCCAAAGGCCGTGTTCTTGACAGTATCGAACAGCCATTTGGCGTGCGTCAGATGCAGTTCGATGCGCAGCGGGGCTTCCTGCTGAACGGCAAACCCTATCGCTTGCACGGCGTGGGCTATCATCAGGATCGCGAGGGGAAGGGCTGGGCCGTCACGCCGCAGGATGTTGCGGAGGATGTCGCGACGATGCGCGAAATGGGCGTCAACACGATCCGCCTGACCCATTATCAGCATGGGCAGGCAATCCATGATCTGGCCGATCGATACGGCATCCTGTTGTGGGATGAAATTCCGCTGGTGTCGGCATGGACATGGGGGGAGGCGCGCGCCGCCACGCCCGCGCTGGTCGACAATGCCCGCCAGCAAATGGCCGAGTTGATCCGGCAGAATGAAAATCACCCATCGGTTGCGTCCTGGGGTATCGCGAACGAAGTGGATTTCGGCAATTCCCTGCCCGGTTTCCTGAGCAATTTCAAAGGTAGTCCGCCCGATCCGCTGCCATTGCTCAAGACGCTGAACGCCTTTGCCAAAGGGCTGGACCCCAGCCGCCCGACTGCGCTGGCCACCTGTTGCGAAGGGCGGTTGTTTTCGGCCGGGGTCGAAGTGCCGATCACGGGACCGGAAGTGGACCTGGGCGGGGCGAACCGCTATTTCGGCTGGTATTATGGCCAGCCCGATGACGTCGGCCCGGCGCTGGACGCGCTGCACGCCAATCGGCCCGGCCAGCCGCTGGCCGTGACCGAATATGGCGCGGGCGGGGCGACCAGCATCCATAGCGACAATGTGCTGGGCGGCCCGGTGGATTCGCGTGGCCGCGCGCAACCCGAAGAATATGAAAGCCATGTCCATGCCCGCAATTGGGCGCAACTGGCCGCGCGACCCTATTTATGGGCGACATGGCTGTGGGTCGGGTTCGATTTTGCCAGCACGGTGCGCAGCGAAGGCGATGCACAGGACATCAATACCAAGGGGCTGGTCAGTTTCGACCATAAGCTGCGCAAGGACGCCTATTATTTCTACAAGGCGAACTGGTCGAAAGCGCCGACCGTCCATATTGCGGGGCGGCGCTATGTCGATCGCGCCTATCGCGTGACTGATGTGGCGGTTTACAGCAACGCGCCGTCCACGGACCTGATGCTCAACGGCCGGTCTTTGGGCGCGATGACGGATTGCGCGCAGAATATCTGCGTATGGCGCAATGTCGCGCTGGCGACCGGCACCAATGTTCTGGTGGCGCGCGGGGCATTTGCCGATGCGCCGGTGGAGGATCATATCGCCTGGCAGCTTTCCGCCGATGCGGCGCGGACGATCCGTATCGACAGCGGCACTTTGGTGGCGGGCAGAAGCACGATCGGGGTCCATGGATCGGACAATTTCTTCGACGGCGGGGTCGCAGGCTCCATCGCGGAACCGGCCGATTTTGGCAAGCCGGCCAAGCCGGTCGTGATCGCCGGAACGCCGGACAGCGCCATCGTCGCCACCTATCGCGAAGGCGATTTTCACTATCGCGTGCCGCTGGACAATGGCCGCTATCGCGTGACGTTGACCTTCGTGGAGCCGTCCGCGCAAGCGGGCGAGCGGCGGTTCGATGTTCTGGCCAATGGGAAATCTGTGATCGACACTATCGATCTGGCGAAGGTTGCGGCGCGCACCGCTGTGCAGCGCAGCTTTGCCGTCATGGTGCGCAACGGTCAGATCGATCTGCATTTCCGCCCGCGCGCGGGCAAGGCTATTGTTTCGGCGATAGAAATCGCGCGATAGATGATTGCGACCCTGCCCATTCGGGCGGGATGATCGGCGAAGGAATGGCCATGACGATCGGCGTGGGATTGATAGGCTATGGCCTTGGCGGGCGGGCCTTTCATGCGCCCTATGTCAACGCGACGCCCGGCATGACGTTGCGTGCCATCGTTTCGCGGCAGGCCGACAAGATATTGGCCGACCATCCGCAGGTGCAGGTGGTGGACAGCGTATCCCACTTGCTGGAACAGCCCGGCATCGATCTGGTCATCATATCCAGCCCCGACGCGCTGCATGGCGATCATGCGCTGGCCGCGCTGGCGGCGGGCAAGCATGTCGTGGTGGACAAGCCCTTTGCCACCCGGATGGAAGATGCGCAGGCCATCGCTCGGCTCGCCCGCGCAAAGGGGCTGGTCGCCACGGCGTTTCAGAACCGGCGCTGGGACGCCGATTTCCTGACGCTGCGCCGCATCCTGAACGATGGGATGCTGGGCGAGATCGTGCAGTTTGAGAGCCATTTCGACCGTTGGCGACCGCAACCGGCAGACAATTGGAAGGACGCGCGGGAAGGCGGATCGTGGATGGATCTTGGCCCGCATCTGGTCGATCAGGCGATTGCGCTGTTCGGCCTGCCGATCGGCATCACCGCCGACATCGCGGCGCTGCGCCCCGGTGCGCCTGCGCCCGATTATTTTCACGCCGTCCTGCGCTATCCCACGATGCGGGCGATCCTCCACGCCAGCAAAAGCGTGGCCGACCATGGCCTGCGTTTTGCGGTGCATGGGCGCGGCGGCAGCTGGATCAAGCATGGCACCGATCCGCAGGAGGCGCAGGCGTTGGCAGGCGCTGTTCCCGGCGCGAAGGAAAGCTGGGGGCTTGATCCGATTGAAGGCGTCTATGTGTCTTGCGATGCTTTGACCGATCGGCAGTCATTGGCCAATGAACGGGGCGATTATCTCGCCTTCTGGCGGCAGGTTGTCGCGGCCATTGCGACTGGCGCGCCCAATCCCGTGCCAGCGGATGATGCCGTGGCAGTGATGCAGTTGCTGCACGCCGGGCTGGAAAGCGCGGCCCGCCGGTGCGAGATTATCATCACGCCGCTTTCCGCCAGCTGAGCTGACCGGGCCGATCGTCCGCACCGAATCCAGTCCGAACTGCTGTGCGTAGGAGAGTTTGATCGACACCGCGCACGGCGAAGCTGTTGTCGATCCCTACCTGCAATGTCGGCGCGGCCCGTGCAATCTGGCTCAGGTCGTTGGCATTGCGCGACGCCAGTGTTTCGCTGCTGAGCGCGGTAACGCTGACCGGCACTTTTTGCAGGCTTTCGCTGCGCCGTGACGATGATTTCGCCCGTAACAGCTTCGTCCTGCGCGAAGGCGACCGGCGCGCTCGCCATCCATAGGATGGATGAATGCGGCACAGTTGGCATCCAGGCCGACCGTGCCGCATCGGGTCAGAATTTCACCGCGACCTTGCCGTAATAATAGCCGCCGGTGAAGCCATAGGCACCGCTGGTCGCGTAGAAGCCCGAACCGAGATTGGCGTTGGCCGACGCGGAATCATAATCGGGATAGACGTTGAACAGATTGTTCGCGCCGATCGACACGGCGATCGGTTGCGTCACCTGCCAGGTCAGTTCCGCGTCGGTGATGATCTTTGCCCCGAAATGACGGTCGCTGCCATATACCGGCACGCCGCCGACGGTCGCGGTCGCGTTGCCCAGCGAATTGAACGAACCGAAGCGAGTGGCGCGGCTCGTCAGGCTGAAATCGCCCAGCGTGGCGGTATTGCCAAGGAACAGCTTGGTCACGGGCAGATTTTTGGTGATGTTCATTTGCGACAGGCGGTCGAACAGTACGAAGCCCGCGCCCAGCGACGCCAGTTCGGCCGGGTTGGCCTTGATATTCGTGATCTTGGTCTTGTTATAGTTGAAGCCCAGATTCCATGACAGTTTCAGGTCGCCCAGCGTGTGGCGATAGCTGGCCACCACGTCCACGCCGCGCGTGCGGGTGTCGATGGCGTTGGTGTAATATTGGGCGCTGATGTCCGACGACAGGCCGTTGGCGATCAGGATGTTGGATACCGCTGTGCCGGTCAGGGTCGAGGTGACGGCGATGCGGTCCTTCACCTTCACATGATAGCCATCGACCGTGATGCTGAGATTTTGGACAGGGGTCAGGACGAACCCGGCCGAGAAGTTGGTGGATTTTTCCGGGGTCAGCGGCTCGGACCCCAGAGCGATGGCTGCGGCTGAGCCGACTGGCAGCGTCTTGATCTGCAACAGGTTCAGCACACCCGCGATGGTGCGGAACTGGCCACTGGTCGAGGCGTAGATTTGCTGCGCCAGTGCAGGGGCGCGGAAGCCGGTGCTGGCCGCGCCGCGCACGGAGAACCAGGGGGTCAGTGCCTGACGCACATTGATCTTGCCGATCAGCGTGTCGCCGCTGGCATCGTCATAATGTTCAAAGCGCCCCGCCAGGCCGACGGTGGTCGAAGGGCTGGGATCCCACGCGACATCGGCATAGGCGGCGATGTTGTTGCGCGACATGCGCCCGGCATCTTCGGGTGTGATGCCGTTGGCGGCCTGCCCGCCCGGAGCGGGGCGGATGGTCACGCCGTTGCGGACATAGGTATAGCTGCCCGCCGCGTAGGAGGCCGGTTCGCCCTGCGTGATTTCATAGGTTTCGTGACGATGCTGAAGGCCGCCCGACACCTGAAGATGCCCGGCAATGTCGAACCCCTTGGTCAGGTCGAGCGAATTGACCCATTCGCTGGATTTGAGCGCGCCGACATAAAGTTCGGTCGGGCTGGTCGGTCCCAGCGTGGGGTTGTAGGTTTCATAGCCCTGCCGATAGGCGTAATTCTTGCCATAGGTGGAGCTGATGTCCCAGTCCCAGCCCGCGACCTGGCCCTTGGCACCGACCGCAAATTCGAAATCATCCTCGACGATATCGAGGCGGGGGCGGAAGCCATTGGGATAGACTTCGGGCAGGGTGGCGGTGTTGTTGGGCGCGCGATAGGTGAAGTTGAGTTCCGAATTGCGCTGGCTGTAGGTGCCGAACGAATAGAGGCTGACGGCACCGGCGTCATAGCCGACATTATAGCCGACGTTGAACCCCCTGGTCGGGAAGGCACCGTAATTTTTGGTGACGAGGCGGTCGATCGAGGCTTCGCGCGGGTCGCGCTGGCCGTTCACCAGCGGGTAGAGGTTGATGGTGCTGGCGATCGGCACGGCCCGGTTGGACGCCTGCTGAATCTTGCCGTTGGCAAAAATGTCGATGAAGCCGGTTTCGCCCAGCTTGGTCCCCCAATTGGCCTGAACCAGATAATTTTCGCCATCGGAGCGATCATAATTCTGCCCGGCGGTGAAGCTGGCCGCGCCGCCCCCGGTCCCGCTTTTCAGGATCAGGTTGATGACGCCTGCAATCGCGTCCGACCCATATTGCGCCGCTGCGCCGTCGCGCAGCACTTCGATATGGTCGATGGCGGAGGTGGGGATGAGGTCGAGGTCGAGGGGAACCGAACCATTGTAGAAGGAGGAGACGGAGTTGATCAGTGAGGTCTTGTGCCGCCGCTTGCCATTGACCAGGATCAGCGTCTGGTCCGGGTTCAGGCCGCGCAGGCCGCCGGTGCTGATGACCGTCGAAATGCCGCCGCCCGCGCGGGTCGGCACGTTGAAACTGGGGACGAGCGTGTTGAGCGCGGCCAGCACGCCCGGCTTGCCGGTGGCGTCCAGTTCCTTGGCGGAAATCACGTCGATCGGGGTCGGGCTGTCCGTGATGGTGCGGGCAAGGCCGCGTGATCCGGTAACGACGATGTCGGTGCGGGGTTCTTCGACCGCTTCCTGCGGCAACGCGCCGCCGCTGCCCTGAATAGCCATGGCTGATTGCATCGTGACGGGCAGGTTGCCGACCGACAGGCTGGCCACTTCGACGCGGCGGGCGGGCTTGACCCGGTTGCTGAGCGAGAGGGCAATGACGTTGCGATTGGCCAGCGAGACTTTCAGCCCGCTGCCCGCGATCAGGCGGGACAGGGCAGCGTCCGGGGTCATCGTGCCGCTGATCCGCTGCGCGCGCATTCCATCGACCTGATCGTAGGAAAAGAGAATCTGGATGCTGGATTGTTTGGCAAACTGGACCAGTGCCGATTGCATCGATTGGGCCGGAATGTCGAATTTAACGGCGTTGGCAGCGGCAATGGATGGCGCGGCGACCATGGCCATCATCGCAACGGACGATAGACCAGCGGCGCGCAATAAGTGACGTGTCATGAAGCCCCCTTCAGATTATTCCTGTCTCTGCTGATGGAAACGGAGGCGGCGCGCGTTTCTGCTAGTTGCCGCGCGGTTTTATGACCTTTTTATTGCGCGGAGGGTGCGCCATGCGCGACAGCGAGATGGACGATGGGTAGCCCTTTTTTCAGCCCGCCGTTTCGACCAGTTCGGCAATCTCGAACAGATGGGATTTCCAGCCGCGCATCCGGGTCGCGTCGGCAGTAGCGGCGCGCTTCTTCTTCGCTTCGGCGAGTGAGCGGGTATGGCCCCAGAATACTTCGGTCTTGCCATTGTCGAGCGTGGCGACGATGCGCCAATAATGGGTGAAGCTGTCGGTGGTAGGACCGATCGTCTTGACATAGCCGTCGGCCATGGTGGCGGTCAGATAGCGTCTTTTCTTTGCCATTTCTGAAATATACTCAATAATATAATGATTTAGTAATAGACATCAGCGCCGCACAGGCCGTTCGGAGTGATCGAACAGAAAGTGGTGCAGGGCTAGATAAAGCGGATGCGGATGGTGGTGCCGGGTCCGCCATCGACGATTTCGGCGATCGCCCCCATGCGTGATGCTGCCGATCGGACGATGGCAAGGCCCAGGCCGCTGCCTTCGGGACCATCCGCCCCGACTGCGCGAAAGAAGCGGTCGAAGATGACGGGGTGGTGGGTCGCGGCGATGCCCGGCCCGTCGTCATGGACGGTCAGCGTGGTTTGCGCGTCGTGCTGCGACAGCAGGATGGACACATGCCCGCCGGCCCGATTGTAGCGGATGCCATTGTCGATCAGGTTGGCGACAATCTCAAAAACGAGCGTGCGATAACCCGACACGATATAGTTTTCGCGCGCGTCGGCTTCGAGGTTCAGTTCCACTCCGGCGTCGATTGCCTGATCGATCAGCCGACCGATGACGGCGGCGCTCACTTCCTTCAGGTCCACGCTTTCCAGCGGCGCGGACACGCCCGCTTCCTCGGCGCGGGCGAGCCCAAGTAGCTGCGTCACCAGCCGTTCGAGGCGGACGACGGCATCGGCGATTTCGTCCAGCGCCTGCGCCGACCCGCGCCGGGCGAGCGCGACCTGCACCTTCAGCACCGACAGCGGCGTGCGCATCTGGTGCGAAGCGTCGGCAGTGAAGCGGCGCACGCCGCTGGTCGCGCCATCCAGCTGCGCCAGCAGCCGGTCGAACGCGCTGGCGAGCGGGCGCAATTCGCTGGGTAACGGCCCGGCGTCGAGCGGCGAGAAATCGGGCCGCGCGCCGCCGCCGCGCGATTCCACCGCATGGCGCAACCGGGCGAGCGGACGCAGGCTCCATCCCAGCGCCGGGCGCAGCAGCAATATGGCGACTCCCACCAGCGCCAGTTCACCGATCAGCAGCGCCCCGATCAGGCGGCTGGTCAGCGCATTGCGATTGTCGAGCGTTTCGGCGACCTGCACGATGACGGGGCGGTCGATCCGGGGGAGCGACCGTTTGACTTCGCCGATGCGAATGTCCTGCCCGCGATAGCGCGCGAAGCGGAAGCGCGGCTGGTCCGTGGTCAATGTCGCCATGTCGGGCGCGGGCAGATCGGCATAGCCGGTCAGCAATTCACCTCCCACGGCGATGCGGTAATAGACATTGTCGCGCTCGCTATTTTCCAGCATCCCGAACGCAGCGGGCGGCAGGTCCAGCGTCACTTCGCCGCGTTCCACCTGCACCGTTTCGGCAATCGCGCCCAGCGCCCCTCCCAACACCCGGTCGTTGGTGCGGCGCACCACGTCGGCGATCAGCGTCGCGCCGCCCACGCCGATGATCGCGGCGGCCCCCAGCAACGGACCCAGCATCGCGGCGAGCAACCGCGTGCGCAGCGCAATGGCGCGCGGTTCAGCCGGCATCGAGCATATAGCCCACGCCCCGGATCGTGCGGATGCCCGGACCATCGGGGGCGAGCTTCCCGCGCAACCGGGTGACATGCACTTCGATGGCGTTGCCGCCGACCGGATCGTCGAAGCCGAATACTTCGCCGATCAGCCGTTCGCGCGGCACGACCTGACCCGCGCGGGTGGCCAGCGATTCCAGCACCGCCAGTTCGCGCCGCCGCAGGTCGAGCGCGCGCCCGGCCACGTCCGCCGTGCCGGTGGAGCGGTTGACGGTCAGCGTGCCGACGGTGATGTGCGGCGTGGGGTCGCCGCCGCGCCGCCGCCCCAGCGCGCGCACCCGCGCCTCCAGCTCCTCCGGCTCGAACGGTTTACGCAGATAATCGTCCGCGCCAAGGTCCAGCCCGCGCACCCGGTCGTCCAGCGCGTCGCGCGCGGTCAGCATCAGCACCGGCACTTTTTCGCCCCGACGGCGAATTTCCGCCAGCACGGTAAAGCCGTCAATGTCGGGCAGGCCGACGTCCAGTATCACCAGCGCATAGGGTTCGCCGCCGACCACGGCCAGCGCATCCTCCCCGGTGGCGACATGGTCCACGGCATGGCCGCCCGCGCGCAATAGCGTGGCGATGCTGCGGGCCAGCGGGGCATCATCCTCGATCATCAATATGCGAATGGCGACACCATATGGTGAAAGGTTGATGACAGCTTCGCATCCTATCCCACCCTGACATCTTATCCGAACACAAGAGACGGAAAGCGAAAAGAGGAAGCGATGCGAAGGGTTATTCAGATCATGACGGCGCTGGCAAGCCTGTCGGTAACAGCATCGCCCACGCTGGCCCAGCGACCGACCGGCTATCCGCGATCCTATGACCAGTTGATCGCCGACGCGCGCGCCGAACGACAAGTGGTGGTCTATGCCAATGCCGACACGGCGGAAATGGCCCCGGTCATCCTGGCGTTTCAGCGGCGCTATGCCGGGGTGACGGTGCGCTATGCCGATCTGGGTTCCAACGAGATTTACCGCCGCTTCATCGCCGAAGCGCGGGGCCGCAAGCCGTCGGCCGATCTGGTCTGGTCGTCGGCGATGGACAGTCAGGTGAAGCTGATCAACGACGGTTTCGCGCAGGCCTATGCCAGCCCGGAAAAGCCCGCTTTGCCTGCATCTGCGGTGTGGAAGAATATGGGTTTTGGCGTCACCGCCGAACCGATCGCCTATGTCTATAATCGCAAGGCTATCCCCGACGCGCGCGCGCCGCGCAGCCATGCCGCGCTGGAAGCTATGCTGCGGCGCGACCGGCGGGCGCTGACGGGAAAGGTCGCGACCTTCGATCCGGCACGCTCTAACACCGGCTATCTCTATTTGACGCAGGACCATGCGATCACCCGCGATACCGGCGCGCTAGTGCAGGCGCTGGCGGCGACGCGCCCGGTGCTGTCGATCACTACCGAACCGATGCTGCGCGGCGTGGCGGAGGGGAAGCTGACCATCGCCTATAACGTCATTGGTTCCTACGCGCTGGAACGGGCGCGGCGCGACCCGCGCATCGGCGTCATTTTCCCGCAGGATTACACCATCCAGATGTCGCGCATCGCCTTCATCGCGCGCGACGCGCGGCATCCTGCGGGGGCGAAGCTGTTCCTCGATTTCCTGTTGTCGCGTGCAGGGCAATCGCTGCTGGCGCGCAACAGCCTGTGGCCCGTGCGCGCCGACATAAAGGCGCGCCGCCTGCCCGCCGGCCAAGCCCGGCCGATCCGCGTCGGTCCCCAGCTTCTCGTTAATCTCGATCACCTCAAGCGCCAGCGCTTCCTGCGCGAATGGACCGCTGCCCTTGCCAATGGAGCCAAGACCCAATGATGTTTTCCGTTTTGCGTGGCGGTTGCGCCCTTGTCGCGCTGATCGCGGCTACGCCTGCTCTGGCGCAAGCGCCGTCGAGCGCCGAACTGGCCGATCTGGTCCGCGCGCAGGCAGCGGAAATCGCGACTCTGCGCGCCCGTCTCGACCGGCTGGAAGGCGCGCAGGCAGCGGCCCCGCAACCCCAGGTCGCGCAGCAGCAAGCCGCCCCGCCGCCGATGATCGTCACTCCCTTCGCGCCGCAAATCGTGCCGCCCGGCCCGGCGGATATCGACGTGGCGCAGGCGCGGGCGATTGCCGCCAACGAAGTGGGCCTGAAAACCGAATGGGGTGCGGGCCTGCCGGTGTTCCGTTCGGCGGACGGCGTTTTCACCTATAAGCCGCGCGGGCGCATATTGGTGGATGTCAGTTCGACCATGGGGTCGCGCTACGAAGGGCGCAACACGACGACGACGGGGATGCGCGCGCTGCGCCTTGGCCTGGAAGGCGGGGTGGGACCGCATTTCTTCTATCAGTTCGAAACCGATTTTTCGGAAAATGAAGTCGATATCGTCACGGCCTTCATGGGCTGGCGCAACAAGATCAGCGATAGGCTAGATTATGACGTCCGCGTCGGCCATCTGTTCAACGATCGCGCTTTCGAAGGCAGCACGGGGTCGGACTCCACCCCCTTTCTGGAGCGCGGCGCAGTATCCACCGCGATCATTCCGCAGCGCGGCTTCTATGGCATCGGCATCATGGGCCGCGTGTTCGGTCCCGGCTTCCATGCTTCGGTCAGCGTGACGGGTGACCGGGTGGACGGGCAGCAGGCGACCAACGACAGCCGCACCGTGGCGGCCCGCGCGCACTGGAACCCGGTCATGACCGACAGGGCGCTGCTGCATGTCGGGGCATGGGGTTTCGACGAAGCGCTCTCGTCCGCTGCCACCACCCTGACCCGCAACACCGTGATGGGCGGGCGGTTCAATGGCGCGGTGCGGGTCGGCACGGGCGAATTGCTCGGCGGCCGTTCGACCACTGGCTATGGCGTGGAACTGGGCGGTTATGTCGGCGGATTGTGGCTGATGGGGGAGGCGGGGCAACGGATCGCCCGGCTGGACGCGGGACGCCCCGATTTCAGGAGCAAGGCGTGGAGCGTATCGACCGGCCTGTTCCTGACCGGCGAATTGCCACCCTATAACCCGCGCCTTGGCAGTTTTGGCCAGCCCAATGTGCTGAACCCGCTGCTGGACGGCGGATCGGGCGCGATAGAGTTGACCGCGCGCTACGAAAATCTCGATTATACCGACCTGTTGCTGGGCGGCGAGGGGTGGGCCGCGACGGTGGGCGTGAACTGGTATCTCAACAGCTTCACCCGATTCCAGGTCAACGCCATCCAGTGGCACACCGACAATCGCGCCGGCACCTTTACCGGCAGCGACGATGGCCAGACGCTCAGCGCCCGTGTCGGCGTGACCTTCTAATCCCCCAATTATCCCTATTGTCTAGGACTCAGCGATGAACCTTGCCCTGCTCGGCTTCCTGATGGTCGCCACATTCATGACGCTGATCATGACCAAACGGATGACGCCGCTGGTGGCGCTCATCATCATCCCTTCCATGTTCGGCGTCATCGCGGGACAGGCGGCGGGGCTGGGCGACATGATGATCGACGGGATCAAGAATCTGGCCCCCACCGGCGTCATGCTGTTGTTTGCGATCCTGTTCTTTTCGACCATGACCGACACGGGCCTGTTCGATCCGCTGGTCGGGCGGCTGATCAAGATCGTGCATGGCGATCCGCTGCTGATCCTGATGGGTTCGGTGGTGCTGTGCGCGGTCGTCAGCCTGGATGGCGACGGATCGACCACATATATCATCACCATCGCCGCGCTGTTGCCGCTCTACAAACGGTTCGACATGAACCGGCTCTATCTGTGCTGCCTGCTGATGGTGACGAGCGGGATCATGAACCTGACGCCATGGGGCGGGCCGACCGCGCGCGCGGCCAGCGCATTGAAGCTGGACGCGGCGACTTTGTTCCTGCCGCTCATCCCCGGCATGATCGCGGGTCTGGCCTTCCTGATCGGTCTGGCCTTCTGGTTCGGGATCAAGGAACGGCGTCGGCTGGGCCATGTTCACGCGCATCAGCCCGACGCGCCATCGGACCTTGGCGTATCGCAATATCCAGAAGCGCGCCGTCCCCATCTGCGCTGGTTCAACGGCGCGCTGGTCGTGGCGCTGCTGGTGCTGCTGGTATGGGGCATATTGCCGCTGTCGGTGCTGATGATGATTGCCTTCGCCATCGCCATGATCGTCAACTATCCCGGCGTCGCGCAGCAGAAGGAGCGGATCGCCGCCCATGCGGGCAATGTCCTGTCGGTCGTGTCGCTGATCTTCGCGGCGGGCATTTTCACCGGCATCCTTGGCGGCACCGGCATGGTGGAGGCAATGAGCAAGGAAGTGGTCGGCATCATCCCGCCCGCGCTTGGTCCCTATATGGCGCCGATCACGGCGCTATTGTCGATGCCCTTCACTTTCTTCATTTCCAACGATGCCTTCTATTTCGGGATGTTGCCGATCCTGGCCGAAGCGGGCGCGCATTATGGCGTCGATCCGATGGCGATCGCGCGCGCATCGCTGATGGGGCAGCCGGTGCATCTGCTCAGCCCGCTGGTCCCGTCCACCTATCTGCTGGTCAGTCTGTCGGGCATTGACCTCGCCGATCATCAGCGCTTCACTTTGCTGCCCGCCGTCGCGGTATGCATCGTCATGACGCTGGTGGGGATGATCGCGCTGGCCTTCCCGTTCGTTGCATAAGGGGCTGGCTGTCCTGTTCCGCTTCCTTGGTGCCTTGATCGTCGGGGCATCGGGCGGCGCGCTGTTCGCAGGGATGGGCGCGCCGCTGCCCTGGGTGCTGGGTTCCATGGCCGCCTGCGCCATCGCCAGCATATCGGGCCTGCCCATTCAGGCGGCCGCCGCAACGCGCCGCCCGATGGCGGCCATGATCGGCGTGGTGCTGGGCAGCAGTTTCAGCCCGGCCCTGTTCGCGCACGCAGGCGCATGGGTCGTCCCGCTGATCGCGCTGCCCTTCTTCCTGACCAGTGCGGCCCTGCTGTGCGTCACCTATTTCCGCAAAGTGGCCGGGTTCGATCCGGCGACCGCCTATTTTGCCGGGATGCCCGGCGGCATCGCCGAAATGGTGGTGATGGGCGGGGAACGCGGCGCGGACGAGCGGATGGTGGGATTGATCCACGGCGCGCGCATCTTTCTGGTCGTTTTCATCCTGCCCTTTTTGATCCGGCTCTATCATGGGCCGGGTGGCACCGTTGTGGCGACGCCGGTGACGGGCGATGTCGCCGACTGGTCACTGCTCGGCTGGGCATCGGGCTGCATCATCGTCGGGCTGGCGCTGGGCCGCCTGTTGCGTCTGCCCGCATGGCATCTGGTCGGGCCGCTGGCGGTGAGCGCCGCCGTGCATATGAGCGGCCTTGCCGATTTCCGCGTGCCATCATGGGCGCTGGCCGCCGCGCAGGTCGGGCTGGGCGCGACCATTGGCTGCCGCTTCGTTGGCCTGCGCCTGCCCGTGCTGCTCCGCACGCTGTTGCTGGCGGCGGGATCGACCGTCATTTTGCTGGCGGTCACGTTCGTCTGGGCGGCGGGGGTCAGCGCGCTGACCGGGATCGACCCGGTGCTGCTGACCTTGGCCTATTCGCCCGGCGGCCTTGCCGAAATGAGCATCGTCGCGCTCAGCCTGGCGCTGGAGCCGGGCTTCATCATCGTCCACCACCTGACCCGCGTCGTGCTGGTGCTGGTCGGCGCGCCGATAGGCTTTACGGCAGCAGCGTCATCAGCCCGGTCGCCGGATCGGTAAAGCCTTCATAGATCATCTTGCCCGCGACATAGAGGATGACGAGCAGGCCGACATAGGCGATCGCGCGATACCGTTCGATGACGCGGGCCAACAGGTTGGCGGCAATACCCATCAACGCGACGGACAGGACCAGCCCGATGACGAGGATGCCGGGATGGTCGCGCGCCGCGCCCGCGACGGCCAGCACATTGTCCAAACTCATGCTGACATCGGCAATGGCGACGGCCCATGCCGCCTGGGCAAAGCCCTTGGGTGCGGCATTGCCGGCTATGTCCTGCGCATCTTCCGCCGCGCCACCCGACCGCAGTTCGCGCCACATTTTCCACGCGACCCACACCAGCAGCAACCCGCCGGCAAAGACGAGGCCGACCAGCTGCATCAACTGCGTCACCAGCAGGGCGAAGGCGATGCGCAGCACCAGCGCGGCGATGACGCCGATGGCGATCACCTTGCGCCGCGATGCTGGCGGCAGGCCCGCTGCCAATGCGCCCACGACGATGGCATTGTCCGCTGCCAGCATGATGTCGATCAGCACGACCTGACCAAAGGCCGCGAGCGTCGCTGCCGTGCCAAGGTTGGAAAAATCCGCGACGATATGGTGCCAGATTTCGGTCATGTGTCAGTCGCCCCTTGCCTGTCGCGCGTTCGGCCGGGGCTTTAGGAAGTCAAGCTGTCACCAGCCTTTCAGCCGGAGCGGGAAGAAAGGGGGCAGCCGCGTCATGCGACCGCCCCTTTCCGCTACCGCCACGTCGCGGGCTGTTACTTGCTTTCGGTCACGATCAGCGATTTGCCTGCATATTGGCCGGGCTTTACGTTGCGAATGGTCTGGAGCTTGCGGCCCTTCGCGCCCATCCATGTGACTTCGACCGTGACTGGCTCCAGAGTCTTGAGGCCGAAATGCACCGGCGCGGCATTTTCCGAATTATAGCCATCGCCGGTCGATAGTTGCCGGGTCGCGACGATCTTGCCCGCCTTGTCGTAGAGGCGCACTTCGGCCCCCATGCGCGTGAAGCGCCCCTTGGCGTCGAGCAGCAGCACCGACAGGCTGCGCTTCGCAGCGGCAGGGGCCATGTCGTTGTGGAACAGGAAATGGCCGCCCTTGTCGGTGTAACCACGCATCACCGACAGGTCGATCGCGCCGTCGCGGTCATAATCGACCCATTGCACGCCATGATCGCCGACATTGATTTTCGAGGTGGGGGTCAGGACGTTGACGAAGCCCTTGCCCGCTTCATTGTGGAACAGGCTGTTTTTGGGCTGCTGCTGGTTACGTTCGCCGGTGTAGGATGTGACGAACAGGTCGATGAAGCCGTCATTGTCATAATCGCCCCACACCGCGCCCACCGCATGATTTTCGATGCCGACGCCCATATCCTTGGCGACGTTGGTGAAACTGCCATCGCCATTATTGTGATACAGCGCGTTCACGCCATAATTGGGGACGAACAGGTCGAGATGGCCGTCATTGTCATAATCGCCCACGGCGCAACCGACACCGCCTTCTTCCTTTGTCCGCCCCGGATTGTCGAGACCAATGGATGCGGCGACATCGACGAAGCCGGTCCCATCGTTGCGCCATAGCGAATCGGGTGCGCCCGACTGGTTTGCCAGAAACACGTCGAGATCACCGTCGCGGTCATAATCGAACCAGCAGGCACCGACCGTGGGGCGTGTGTCCGACGGGCCAGTCCCGGCAAAAACCTGCGTAAACTTGCCGCCGTCATTGCGGAACAGCGCGTTGGCGCCAATGCGGTTGGCGGAGTAAACGTCCAGATCGCCGTCATTGTCATAGTCGATCCAGCTAGTCTGCCGCGCCGACCGGCCAGGGATGGTGAGGCCCAGTTCCGGCGCGACATTGGTAAATGCCTTGCCGCCCTTATTATGGAAAACCAGGCTCAGCTGGTCGGGCATGGTCGCCCCGCCCAGCAGGTCGGCCCAGCCATCGCCGTCATAATCGCCCCAAGCCACGCCGCGCATTTCCGGGCCGGATGTGGGCAGGCCCAGTTGCGGCCCGACATTGACGAAATGCCCCTTGTCATTGCGATAGAGGCGAATGTCGCCGCCCTTCAGCGACACGGCCAGATCCAGATCGCCGTCGCGGTCGAAATCGGCCCAGCTGTTGGACAGCGACCCGGCAATGGCGAAATCGGCGGTCTGGACCGACGTGAACGCTGGTTCTGCCGGTGTTTGGGCCTGTGCCGCCTGGGCGAGCAGCAGGAAGGGCAGCGTATGGCAAAGTGTGCGGGTCAATGACGGCATGGAAAATCCCCCTTTTGTGTCAGATGCGGCTGGTGGTGCGGGTGTCGGGCATACGCAGGTAGACGATCAGCGACACGCCGATCATGGCCGTGACGTACCAGAAGAAGCCTTGTTCGATTCCGGCCTGCTTCATCCAGAGCGCGGCATATTCCGCCGTTCCGCCGAACAGCGTGTTGGCCAGCGCATAGGGCAGGGCGACGCCAAGCGTGCGGATATGGGCGGGAAACAGCTCTGCCTTCACGATGGCGTTGATCGACGTATAGCCGGTGACGATCACCAGCCCCGACAGGACCAGCAGGAACGCACCGAAGGAGGATGTGACAGTCTGTAACCGGGTGAAGATCAGCGTCGTGAACAACACGCCGCTGATGCCGAAACCAAGCAACAGCGGCTTGCGCCCGATCCGGTCGGACAGCCATCCCGCCATGGGTTGCAACAGCATGTAGATGAACAGCGCCGACGCCATGATCGCGGTCGCGGTCTGGCGACCAAAACCTGCGCTATTGACCAGGAATTTCTGCATATAGGTGCTGTAGGCGTAGAAGGCGAGCGTGCCGCCAGCGGTCAGCGCCATCACCAGCAGCACTTCGCGCGGGTGGCGGCGGATGAGATTCCAGCCGCTCGATGCGGGCTGTTCCTTGACTGCCGCGCTTTCCTCATAGGCTTGCGTTTCGCGCAGGCCACGGCGCAGGCGATAGACGCCGATCGCCATCAGTCCCCCCACGAAAAAGGGGATGCGCCAGCCCCAGCTTTCCAGTTGCAGTTCGGTCAACGCCACCTGCAACAGCAGCAACATGCACAGGGCCAGCAACTGCCCGGCGATCAGCGTGACATATTGGAAACTGGAAAAGAAACCGCGCTGGTCGCTCTGCGCCATTTCGGACAGGTACGTCGCGCTGGCCCCATATTCGCCGCCGACCGACAATCCCTGCATCAACCGCGCGACCAGCAACAGGGCAGGGGCGGCCACGCCGATACTGTCATAGCCCGGAATCGCTGCGATCATCAGCGATCCGCCGCCCATCAGCATGACCGACACGGTCAACCCCGCCTTGCGGCCCTTGCGGTCGGCATAAATGCCCATGATCCACGCGCCGATCGGCCGCATCAGGAAACCGACGGCAAAGATGGCCGCCGCGCTCAAAAGTTGTGCGGTGCTGTCATCCGACGGAAAGAAAACCGGCGCGAAATAGAGTGTGAAGGCGGAATAGACATACCAGTCATACCATTCGATCAGATTGCCGATCGACCCGCCGATGATGGACCGCAGCCTGTCCTGTCGGGAGATATAGGCGGGTGTAAGCGAAGGCACATGTTCCATGCCCGTTGAAACGGGCGGCCCGCGCACTTCTGCTAATCTTATTCGTCGGATACCAGAATGACCGAATTGTCGCTGCCCGCCACCGCGCGCACGCCAAAGCCGCTTTGCAGCGCCTGAACGAAATCTTCCGACCGGTCGAGGCGGAATGCGCCACCCACGCGCAGGCTGGCGATGGCCGGATCGCCGATTACCAGCGGGGTGGCGCGGTAACGGTTGAACTCTTCCACCGCCTGCGCCAGCGTATCACCATCGAACTGGACCAGCCCGTCCTGCCAGGAAATGCGCTGGCGGATCTTGGCCGGTTCGATTGGGGTTACGGCTATGCCGCCGCTGCGCACGGCGGCGCTCTTGCCGCTGGCAATGCGCCGCACCACCGACCCGCCATTGCTGACCGCGACGATCCCCTCGATCACGGTCAACTCGGTCAGGTCCGTGCGCAGCCGCACGTTGAACATGGTGCCGACCGCGCGCACCTGCGTCCCGTTGGCTTCCACGATGAAGGGCCGCTTGCCATCATGGGCGACGTCGAACCGCGCTTCCCCCTTTAGCAGGCGGATGGAGCGGATATTCTCGCGCAGGGCGACTTCCACCGAACTGTTGGTGTTGAGGTGGATGGACGACCCGTCGGCCAGCTTCACCGTGCGGGTTTCGCCCAATGCCGTGCGATAGCGATCGACCGTGCCGACCAGCCGCAACGCCACCGTGCCTGCCACCCCGATGCACGCCGCCGCCGTCAGGCCCATCCAAAGGTTGCGGCGGCTCATCAGGGCGACGGGCATCGTTACGGGCGGGCTATCGTCCAGGTCGGGCGCGGCCATGCGCCCGGCGGGCAGTTCGTGCAGCCGTTCGGTCAGCTCCCATCCCGCCTCCGCCTTGGCAAAGGCAAAACCATGGGCAGGGTCCAGCGCGACCCAGGCATAGGCATCGGCCCAGTCGTCGGCATCGTCGCTGGCGCGCGCCTTAAGGAACAGACGTGCCGCTTCGGCTTCGACCGCCTGCATTTCCTCCGCGCTTTTGTAGCGACCAACCAAAACCAGAACCCTCAAACTGCCCGATGGCATCCATTATCTTCACAGCGGCCCGCGTCAAATGCTTGTCTACCGTGAATACGGAGAGCTGCATCTCCTCTGCTATCTCCTTGACAGATTTGCCATGAACGCGCCGCGCGATGAAGGCGCGGCGGCATTGGGGTGGCAATGTGTCGAGTATAGCCTGAAGATGGCGCAATTCGTCGCGCGCGTGCAGCGCTTCTTCGGTCGAATGGTCCGCGTGCAATATGTCCAGATCCGCCACCAGTTCCAGCGAGACGATCTTTTCGCGGCGCGCTTCGTCGATCAACAGGTTGCGGGCGATCTGAAACAGGAACGCCTTGCCGGTCTGGGTGCGCGATATGTCGCCATTGGCATAGGCGCGGGTCATGCACTCGGCGACCATGTCGTCCACCTCGCAACTGCGCGGCATGACCCGGCGCAGGCGGGATCGCAACGCGCCTTCATGCGGTAATATGGCCAGCTTGAACCAATCCAGCCTGGCCCTGATCGATTCTACGTCCACGCTATTCCCCTGTTTTCCCATTCGTGTCCCGCGCCGCTCGCACCGTGCCGACCGGCAGGAACCGGATTGGCGATAGGGCCGGGATGGGCGTCACGAAAATGAGATATTCTCAAGCGTCACTAGCAGAAACGCGACCAGCCCCCGTTTCCACCATCAGGACGTTCAAAAATTGCATGGGGGCATGATGACACGAAATTTTATGCGTTTGGCTGGCTATGTCGCGGCGGTGGCCGCTACGGTTCCTGCGGTGGCGTCGGAACCTGCGAATATTGGCGTAACGGGGCAGTCGTCCCACGCCGCGCTGGCAGTATCGCTGGCGGCCAGCGCCACGCCCGGCGTTACCGGCCTGCCCTATGCGATGCAGGCCGCAGCGCCGCAGACCAGCAGCAATGCCAATGAACAGGCGCCCGGCGACGCCATCGTCGTCACCGGATCACGCGGGCAGGCCCGCACCGTGACCGACAGCCCGACCCCGATCGACGTGATTTCCGGCGCGGACCTTGCCCGCACCGGCAAAGCAGGCATTTTCCAGGCGCTCAATACGCTGGTCCCGTCCTTCAACCTGCCAGTGCGGGCAGGCGGCGCGACGTCCACGGTCATCGCGACCGGCGGCCTGCGCGGCCTCAATCCCGATCAGGCGTTGATATTGGTCAATGGCAAGCGGCGGCACAAGACGTCGCTCATCAATGCGGTGTCCACGCTTTATAACGGTTCCGTCCCGTCCGATCTGGACATGATCCCCACTTCGGCGGTCGACCATATCGAAGTGCTGCGCGATGGCGCTGCCGCGCAATATGGGTCCGACGCGATTGCCGGCGTCATCAACATCATCCTGAAGGACGATGCCAGTGGCGGATCGGCCAATGTCACGGCAGGTCAGAATTTCGACCGTTCCGATGGCGAACTTTATCAGGCGGACCTGAATTTCGGCATGAAGCTGGGCGAAAGCGGCTTCGCCAACTTCTCGGTCAACCTCAAGAAGCAGGAGATGTCCAACCGCGCATTGCCGCTGGCCGATTGTTCGGTGACGGCGACGACCACCTGCCTCTACCCCCTCGTCAGTGGCAGGCTGGACCCGCGCGACGCGGCAGCGGTCGGGACCGAACGGATCGTTACCACCAGCTTTGGCGTGATGCCATCGCGCAGCATCAGCACCGCACTCAACGCAGGCTATGACCTTGGCGGGGTGCAGCTTTATGCGTTCGGCACCTACGGCCAGCGCCGCTCGGACCTGTGGTACAGCTATCGCTATCCCAAGGACGTCAACAACGTCATGGGCATCTACCCCAATGGCTATCGCCCCCATGTCATGATCGATGAGGAGGATTTCGAATTCACCGTCGGCGCAAAGGGTGAGATTGCCGGGTGGGACTGGGATCTGTCGACCGGCTATGGCCGCAATCGCGCGCGCCAGTCGTCGGAAGGCACCGTCAACCCGACGCTGGGCGTCCTCAGCCCGACCGAATTCTATATCGGCACGCTCAAATCGTCGGAATTCGTCACTTCGCTCGACCTGACGCGCGGCTATGATGTCGGCGGTGGCAATCTTCAGGTTTCGGCAGGCGCGCAGCAGCGCCACGAACGCTACCAGACCTTCGCGGGCGATCCGGCCAGCTATTCGGTGGGCAGTTTCATCACCACGGGCATGACGCCGGGCGCACAAAGTTCGGCCGGGTTCCAGCCGAGCGACGCGGCCTATATGTCGCGCGACAATTATGCCGTCTATGGCGATGTCGCCTGGGATCCCAGCAGCGCCATCACCATCGGCGCGGCGGCCCGTTTCGAACATTATGACGACGGCAGCGGCAATACGCTGATCTGGAAGGTCAATGGCCGCTACGCCATTGCGCCGTGGATCGCGCTGCGTGCGGCGGCCAACACCGGCTTCCGCGCACCGGCGGTCGCGCAGCAAATCTACACCCAGACCACCAACCAGTTCCGCACCGTCAATGGCGTGAACAACGTCCTGCTTCAGATCAAGACGCTGGCCGTCAACGATCCCGCCGCCGTCGCGCTGGGTGCCGAACCGTTGCAACCGGAAAAATCGTTCAACATTTCGGGCGGCATCGTGCTGACGCCTCTGCCCAATTTCAACCTGACGATCGACGCCTACCAGATCGACGTGGACGATCGCATTTCCATTACCAGCACGCTGACCGGCACGGCGGTATCCAACATCCTGATCGCCAGCGGCATCCCGGCGTCGCAGGCGAATACTTTGTCGGCGCAATATTATACCAACGCGCTCGACACCCGCACACGCGGCATCGACGTGGTGGCATCCTATCGCCACACCCTGTTCGACACCGCCAATATGCAATGGAATCTGGGTTTCAACTATAACAAGACGACCATCACCCACATCATCGACAACCCGCCCGAACTTAGCACGATCAGCTTCGAACTGTTCGACCGCGCCCGGCGCAGCAACATGACCACCAACCTGCCGCGCACGAAATTGTCGATCAGCAACCTGACCACGCTGGGTGATTTCACCCTGTCGTCGCGCATGACCCGGTTCGGCAGTTTCCGGGTGCTGCAAAATGGCGTGACCAGCGGCGGCGTGACCACTTACCCCAATGACCGCAGCTATGGGGCGAAGTGGATCGCGGATCTGGAAGGAAGCTGGCAGGTGACGCCAGCGGTCAACCTGGCGATCGGCGCGAATAATCTGTTCAACACCTACCCCGACGAAACGGGCCAGATCAGCGCGACTCTGGGGCAGGGTGCCTATCCCGGCACGTCGCCCATCGGTTTCACCGGCGGCTTCTACTACGCCCGTGTCGGCGTGAATTTCTGATCGAAAGACATGGATGCGCCGTTCCGCTGGATGATGGAGCGGCGCATATTCTGCAATGACGGGAGAATGATGGCGATGCGTCCGATGAACATGATGATGGTAGCCATGGCTGCGTCCGTAGCGGCAGCGGCGATGGCTGCCCCCGCCGACAAGAGCGCCGTCCAGTGGGGCGGGGGCGAGATTTTGTGGGACAGTTTCGGCGTGCCGCACATCTATGCCAAAACGGAAGAAGGCGGCTTCTACGGCTTTGGCTATGCGCAGGCGCAGAGCCATGGCGACCTGCTGCTGCGCATCTACGGCGAATCCCGCGCCCGTGCGGCGGAATATTGGGGCGACAAATATGCCGATCAGGACAAGTGGCTGGTCGCCAATGACGTGCCGGAACGATCGGCCCTCTGGTTCCGCCAGCAAAGCCCGCAGATGCGCAAGAATCTCGATGCGTTCGCGGCGGGGGTCAACGCCTATGCCGCCGCTCATCCCGATGCCATCGACCCGGCAGTGCGCGTCGTCCTGCCACTCAAGGGCGTGGACATCATCGCCCATGCCCACCGGCTGATGAATTTCGGCTATATCGCTTCGGATCGTAAGGTGCTGGTGGACTCCTCCGTCAACGAAGCGGGCGGTTCCAACGCCTGGGCCGTCGCGCCCTCCCGCTCGGCCAGTGGCAAGGCGATGCTGCTGGCCAACCCGCATCTGCCCTGGGCGCCCAGCCAGCTGACCTATTATGAAGCGCATATCAATGCGCCGGGCATGGCCATCTATGGCGCAACGCAGGTCGGCCTGCCGGTGCTGCGCTTTGGCTTCAACAAGGATCTGGGCTTTACCAACACCGTCAACACGATGCAAGGTTTTACCAGTTACAAGCTGACGTTGGCCGACGGTGGTTACAGCTTCGATGGCAAGATATTGCCGTTCAAAACCGCGACCAAAAGCTATAAGGTCAAGCAGGCCGACGGCACGCTCAAGACGATCAGCTTCGAACAGAAAAGCGCGGTGCAGGGTCCGGTTTTCACGCTGCCCGATGGCAAGACGACGATCGCGCTGAAGGTTGCGGGGCTGGACCGGCCCGGCGTGCTGGAACAATATCTCGACATGGGCAAGGCGCATGACTGGGCGGGCTTCCAGAAAGCGTTGCGCAAGATGCAGGTGCCGATGTTCAACATCGTTTATGCCGACCGCGCCGGGCATATCCTCTATCTCGACAATGGCCTGCTGCCCAAACATGCCAGTGGCGACCTGAAATACTGGTCCGCGCCGGTGCCGGGCGACACGTCGGCGACGCTGTGGAAGGACGTCCACAGCTATGACGACCTGCCCAAGGTTCTCGATCCGGCCAGCGGCTTCGTGCAGAACGCCAATGATCCGCCATGGCTGGCCACCTGGCCGCGCCAGCTCGATCCCAGGGCATTTCCCGCCTATGTCGCGCCGGTTGGCCCGGTCAGCCAGCGGGCGCAAATGTCGGTCAAGCTGATGACGCAGAGCGACAAGATCAGCTTCGACGATTTCGTCGCGCGCAAACTGACCACCACGTCGCTGATGGCGGAACGGATGATCCCCGACCTGCTGGCCGCTGCTGCCGGTTCGACCGACGCGGACGTGCAAAGCGCCGTCGCACTGCTCAAGGGCTGGGACAACAGGTTCGAGGCGGACAGCCGCGCCGCCTTGTTGTTCGAGACATGGGCAGCGCTGTTTGCACCGCGCAACTTTACCGACCAGTCCAACTATGCCGTCAAATGGACGCTGGACGATCCGTTGCAGACGCCGCGCGGCCTGAAAGACCCTGCCGCTGCCGTCGCGATGCTGAAACAGGCAGTCGTTAGGACGAAGCAGCTCTATGGCGCGGTCGATCGCCCCTATGGCGAAGTGTCCCGCTTTCACCTGGGCGATGTCAGCGTGCCGGCGAATGGCGGCTTCGGCAATACTGGCGTGTTCCGCACGATCACCTGGGGACCGATGAAAAATGGCGAACGCTTGCCGGTACATGGCGAAACATGGGTGTCGATGGTGGAATTCGGCACGCCGATGAAGGCCGTCGGCGTCATGAGCTATGGCAATAGCAGCCAGAAGGGCTCGAAACATAATAGCGACCAGCTCCAATTCCTGGCCGACAAGACGTTCCGCACGCTGTGGATCGACCGGGCAGAAGTCGAAAAACATGTCGAGGAAAAGGTCGCATTTTAAGCCGCTTTGGGTTGGCGGGAGGACGCGGGATGCGTCCTCCCGCCAATTGGCGCTTTAACGGGAGCCTGTTTTCGGCCTACGATCCGCGCAGACCAATCTGTCAGGACCCAACCTATGCCCCCGACCTTGCACGGCTATTTCCGCTCGACCGCATCCTATCGGGTGCGGATCGTGCTGAATATGAAGGGCGTTGCCTATGCCGACGCCTTTCATCACCTGCGCAAGGGGGAACATCGGGCAGCGGACTATCTCGCGCTCAATCCACAGGGGCTGATTCCTGCGCTGGAAATCGACGGCGCGGTCCTGACCCAGAGTCTGGCGATCTGCGAATATCTGGACGAAACCGTTGCAGGTCCGGCGCTGCTGCCGGCCGATCCGATGGCCCGTGCCAAAGTGCGCGCGGCCGCGCAACTCATCGCCTGCGACATTCACCCGGTCCAGAATCTCAAAATTCTCGACCGGCTGCGCGCGTTGGGACTGGATGAGAATCAGGTCACGGGCTGGGCGCGTGCGGTGATCGAGGAGGGGCTGGACGCTTTCGACCGGCTGATCGCGGTGCAGGATGGTCCCTATTGCTTTGGCGATCAGGTGACGCTGGCCGACATCTGTCTGGTCGCTCAACTGGTCAACGCGCGTCGCTTCGGCGTGGATCTGCGCTGGCCGCGCCTGTTGGCGATCGAAGCGGCCTGCCTTGCGCTCGACGCCTTCACGCGCGCCG
This sequence comes from Sphingobium sp. KCTC 72723, assembly GCF_014280435.1. NCBI lineage: Bacteria > Pseudomonadati > Pseudomonadota > Alphaproteobacteria > Sphingomonadales > Sphingobiaceae > Sphingobium > Sphingobium sp. KCTC 72723. The sequence goes on from NZ_CP060388.1 coordinate 3,152,031, forward strand.
CGCCGCAGAATCAGCCCGACGCTGAATAGAGGGCTAGGCGCTGACGGTCGCCAATTCCTGCGCAATCGCGCGCAGTAACGGATGGTCACGCACCGCATCGTCCACCATCAGAAAGCCCAGCGTGCGGCGATGATCGAACCCGGCCATCGGCACATGCGCCACGTCCGCGCTGCGATAGCAATCGGGCATCAGCGTCACGCCCAGCCCCGCGCCGACCATTTGCAGCACCCGCTCGTCATTGGTCGTGCGCAACGAAAAATGCGGCCGCACGCCGCGTTCCAGAAAATGGCGGCTGGTCTGCGACAGCACTTCGCAATGGCGGCGCACGATCATCGTGTCATGCGCCAGTTCCTCGGCATGGAGCAGCGCGCGGCCCGCCAGCGGGTGATCGCGCGCCATCACCATCGCATAGCCTTCCTCCATCACGACCTGCTGCGCATAGGGCTGCGCGTCGGATCGCAGGATCGTCAGCGCCACGTCCAGCCGGTCGCGCGCCAGCCGCCCGGCCAGATCGCGTTCATTGGCAAAGACGATCTCCACCGGGCCGGGCAGCGCGTCGCGGCACGCCCGGCTGGCCCGCGCCACCATGTCGCCCGCAATGCTGCTCAGCACCCCCAGCCGCATCGGTCGCTGCTGCGCCACATCGGCCATCGCGCCCATCGCCAGATTAAACTCCCGCTCGATCCGCCGCGCATAAGGCAGAAAGCGCGATCCCGCTTCGGTCAATTCCACCCGCTGGTTGGTCCGCGTGAACAGGGCGCGGTCCAGCAGCGCCTCCAGCTTGGCGATGCCAACTGACAGCGTGGGTTGCGCGACATGGCACATCGCCGCCGCGCGGGAAAAATTGCCATGCTCCACCACGGCCAGGAAATAGCGGATCAGATAGCGTTCGATCATAGACCCTATCTATACACTGGTTGCGCACAGTCAATTTTGCGTCTGCGCCGCACCACGCTATGCTGGGAGCATAAGCAGGAGAGGCCCGATGACCGATTTCGATTTCGCCCTGGGCGAAACCGCCGACATGATCCGCGACACCACCGCGCGTTTTTCGGCGGAGCAGATCGCGCCTTTGGCCGCACAGATCGACGCGCAGGACTGGTTTCCCCGCGACCTGTGGCCCGCCATGGGCGCGCTGGGCCTGCACGGCATCACCGTGGAGGAGGAATTTGGCGGCTTGGGTCTGGGTTATCTGGACCATGTCGTCGCGCAGGAAGAAGTCGCTCGCGCGTCCGCCTCCATAGGCCTTAGCTATGGCGCGCACTCCAACCTGTGCGTCAACCAGATCCGCCGCTGGGGCAGCCCCGCGCAAAAGGCGAAATATCTCCCCAAACTCATCTCCGGCGAACATGTCGGTTCGCTCGCCATGTCGGAAGCGGGCGCGGGGTCCGACGTCGTTTCGATGACGCTCAAGGCGCAAAAGCGCGGCGACCGCTATGTCCTCAATGGCACCAAATATTGGATCACCAACGCGACCGAAGCCGACACGCTCGTCGTCTATGCCCGCACCGGAGAAGGCGCAAAGGGGCTGACCACCTTCCTGATCGAGCGCGGCATGAAGGGTTTTTCCATCGGCAAGAAAATCGACAAGATGGGAATGCGCGGCAGCCCGACCGCAGAGTTGATCTTCGACGATTGCGAAGTGCCGGAAGACAATATCATGGGGGCGGTGAATGGCGGCGTGGGCATTTTGATGTCCGGCCTGGACTATGAACGCACCGTCTTGGCGGGCATACAGCTGGGCATCATGCAGGCCTGTCTCGACACCGTCATCCCCTATGTCCGCGACCGCAAACAATTCGGCAAGGCAATCGGCACCTTTCAACTGATGCAGGCCAAGATCGCCGACATGTATGTCGCCCTCAACAGCGCGCGGGCCTATGTCTATGCCGTGGCGCGCGCGTGCGACGCTGGCCGCACCACTCGCTTCGACGCGGCGGGCGCGATCCTGCTGGCGTCGGAAAATGCGGTGAAGGTCGCGCTGGAAGCGGTGCAGGCGCTGGGCGGGGCAGGCTATACCAAGGACTGGCCAGTCGAACGCTATCTGCGCGACGCCAAGCTGCTCGACATTGGCGCTGGCACCAACGAAATCCGCCGGATGCTCATTGGCCGCGAAGTGATCGGCGCATGATCCTTCGAGAAGGGGCAGGGCCATCGCATATGGAAGCGGTCCATTTTGCCGGGTCAAGCCATGGTTTGGGACGAGAAATGGATGCTGAAACACATTCAGCATGACGTTGATAGATAAAGAAAAATCACATGCGATCGCCCCTGCGCGGAGAGGGCAGCAAGGGGCAGTTGCCCCAGACAAGAGGATAGAAAGAAGCACATGACCGCCCCCATCCTCGACACCAAAATCGCGCCCGACAGCGAAACCTTCCGCGCCAACGCCGCGCATAACCGCGCGCTGGCCGATCAACTGCACGCCAGGGTCGCCGACGCCGCGCAGGGCGGCTCCGCATCCGCCCGCGACAAGCACACCGCGCGCGGCAAGCTGCTCCCCCGCGACCGGGTCGAACGCCTGCTCGACCCCGGTTCCCCCTTCCTCGAAATCGGCCAGCTTGCCGCCAACGGCCTGTATGGCGACGAAGTCCCCGGCGCGGGGATCATCGCCGGCATCGGTCGCGTGTCGGGGCGTCAGGTCATGGTCGCCTGCAACGACGCCACCGTCAAAGGCGGCACCTATTACCCGCTGACCGTCAAAAAGCATTTGCGCGCGCAGGAAATCGCGCTCGAAAACAACCTGCCCTGCGTCTATCTGGTCGACAGCGGCGGCGCGAACCTGCCCAATCAGGCGGAGGTATTTCCAGACCGCGATCATTTCGGCCGCATCTTCTATAACCAGGCGGGCATGAGTGCGCGCGGCATCCCGCAAATCGCCTGCGTCATGGGCAGTTGCACGGCGGGCGGCGCTTATGTCCCCGCCATGTCCGACGAAAGCATCATTGTCCGCAATCAGGGGACGATCTTCCTCGCCGGTCCTCCGCTGGTGCAGGCAGCGACGGGCGAAGTCATCAGCGCCGAAGATCTGGGCGGCGGCGACCTGCACGGGCGCAAATCCGGCGTGGTCGATCATGTCGCCGAAAATGACGATCATGCGCTGACCATCGTGCGCGATATCGTTTCAACCTTGCAACCCGATCGTACGCCCGACCTCAACCTGCATGATGTGCGCCCGCCCAAATATGACGCCGCCGAGCTTTACGGCATCGTGCCGCAGGACGTGCGCGCGCCCTATGACGTGCGCGAAGTCATTGCCCGCATCGTCGACGGCAGTGAATTTCATGAATTCAAGGCGCTCTACGGCACGACGCTCGTCTGCGGCTTCGCCCATATCTGGGGGATGCCGGTCGCGATCCTGGCCAATAACGGCGTGCTGTTCAGCGAAAGCGCAGTCAAGGGCGCGCATTTCATCGAACTGGCCTGCCAGCGCCGCATCCCCCTCCTGTTCCTTCAGAACATCTCCGGCTTCATGGTCGGCGGCAAATATGAGGCGGAAGGCATTGCAAAACATGGCGCAAAACTCGTCACCGCCGTCGCCACCGCGCAAGTGCCAAAAGTCACCGTGCTGATCGGCGGCAGCTTCGGTGCGGGCAATTACGGCATGTGCGGCCGCGCCTATCAGCCCCGCTTCCTGTTCACCTGGCCCAATGCGCGGATCAGCGTGATGGGCGGCGAACAGGCCGCCTCCGTCCTCGCCACCGTCCACCGCGATGCGGCCAAATGGACGCCGGAAGAAGCCGAAGCCTTCAAGGCGCCGGTCCGCGAAAAATATGAAGAAGAAGGCAGCCCCTATTACGCCACCGCCCGCCTGTGGGACGACGGGATCATCGACCCGGCGCAAACCCGCGACGTGCTGGGCCTGGCCTTCGCCGCCTGCCTGAACGCGCCGGTGCCGGACAAGGCGCAATTCGGGGTGTTTCGGATGTGATGGGGGTGGGCGTAGAGGACAACGCCATACCTCCACGGAACGGGGAGGGGGACCGCCCGAAGGGTGGTGGAGGGGTGTTCAACACTAACTCCGCGACGATCAGGATGGCCAGACGCGAACGCCGCTCCGGCAACTTGCCTGAAGTGATACTATGGCGCGCATTGCGCCAGCGTCCCGGCGGTTTCAAATTTCGCCGCCAGCATCCGGTCGGCCCCTACAGTCTCGATTTCGCCTGCCTGTCCGCAAGGCTTGCCATCGAAATCGACGGCGAGGTTCATAATCGCGGCGATCAACCGGATAGCGACGCCGTCCGCGATGCCCATATGAGCGAGCGCGGGTTCGACACTCTCCGCATTCCCGCAAAGAAAGTCCTGCAATCTGTCGATACTGTCGTCATCGCCATCGTTTCCGCGTGCCGTGAGCGCCAACCCCTCCACCAGCCTTCGGCTGGTCCCCCTCCCCGTTCCGGGGAGGTAGAAGGACGTCTGCCATGATCCAATCCCTTCTCATCGCCAATCGCGGCGAAATCGCCTGTCGTATCATCCGCACGGCGCGGGCGATGGGCATTCGCACCGTTGCGGTCTATTCGGACGCTGACGCCGATGCCCTCCACGTCCGCGACGCCGACGAAGCGGTCCATATCGGCCCGTCGCCCGCGCGTGAATCCTATCTTGTCGGCGACCGCATCATCACCGCCGCCCGGCAAAGCGGCGCGCAGGCGATCCACCCCGGCTACGGCTTCCTGTCCGAAAACGCTGCCTTTGCGCAGGCGGTGATCGACGCGGGGTTGATCTGGGTCGGTCCCAACCCGTCCTCCATCACCGCGATGGGCCTGAAGGACGCGGCCAAGCAGTTGATGCAGGACGCTGGCGTTCCCACCACGCCGGGCTATCTGGGCGCGGACCAGTCGCCTGCACGTCTTGCCGCCGAAGCCGACGCCATCGGCTATCCTGTCCTGATCAAGGCAGTCGCGGGCGGCGGCGGCAAGGGGATGCGCAAGGTCGATGCGCCCGCCGATTTCGCCGACGCGCTTGCCTCGTGCCAGCGCGAAGCGGCGTCCAGTTTCGGCAACGACCATGTCCTGCTCGAAAAATGGGTCACCAACCCGCGCCATATCGAAGTGCAGGTGTTCGGGGACAGTCATGGCAATGTCGTCCATCTGTTCGAACGCGACTGCTCGCTCCAGCGCCGCCACCAAAAGGTGATCGAGGAAGCGCCTGCGCCGGGTATGGACGCGGCGACGCGCGAGGCGATCTGCTCCGCCGCCGTGCGCGCGGCACAAGCCGTCGATTATGTCGGCGCAGGGACGATCGAGTTCATCGCCGATGGCAGCGAAGGGCTGCGCGCGGACCGGATCTGGTTCATGGAAATGAACACCCGGTTGCAGGTCGAACATCCCGTGACGGAGGAAATCACTGGCGTCGATCTGGTCGAATGGCAATTGCTCGTCGCGTCGGGCGAACCGCTGCCCAAACAGCAGGATGCACTCGCCATCAATGGCTGGGCCATGGAAGCGCGGCTCTATGCCGAAGATCCGGCCAAGGGCTTCCTCCCCTCCATCGGTCGGCTCGACACTTTCGATCTGGGCGCGGGGTGCCGGATCGACACCGGGGTCGAACAGGGCGCGGATATTTCGCCCTTCTATGATCCGATGATCGCCAAGATGATCGCCCATGGCCCCACCCGTGAAGGCGCCCGCGCCACGCTCGCGGCGGCACTGGACGACAGCGCGATCTGGCCGGTCAGGACCAATGCCGGGTTTCTGGTGAAGGCGCTGGAGCATCCTGATTTTGTCGCCGCCCGGCTCGATACCGGGTTGATCGGGCGCGAAGGCGACGCGCTGATGCCAGCGCATCATCCCGATGCCGAAGCGTTGGCAGATGCGGCGGCGGCGTTGACGCCCGGTGGCGTGCTGGCGGGCTTCCGCCTCAACGCGCCGGTGCGGGCGCAGGCACCCTTTCTGCTCGACGGCGAAGCGGTAACGGTCGCCTTCGATCCCCGCGAAGGCGATGCGCGCGCGCTCGACGATGTGCTGATCGCGCAGGGTGGTCAGGTATGGCAAATGCAGCCATGGCGTGTGGACGGCGGCGCCTCCGCCACTGCCTCCGACGGCGCGATCCTTTCCCCCATGCCGGGGCGCATCATCGCCGTGTCGGTCGCGGCGGGCGACGCGGTGGTGAAGGGCCAGAAACTCGTCACATTGGAAGCGATGAAGATGGAACATAGCCTGACCGCACCCTTCGACGGGACGGTCGCGGAATTGAACGCCGCTGAAGGCGGTCAGGTGAGCGAAGGCACGCTGCTGGTGAAGATAGAGAAGGTCGAAAGCTAGGGTCGGAATCGTCTCCCTTCCTGCAAGGGCAGGCTATCGCATATGAAAACGTCCCACGTTCAATCGTCATGCTGAACTTGTTTCAGCATCCATTTCTCGTCACGAACAACTGCTTGGTGTGGAGAAATGGACCCTGAAACAAGTTCAGGGTGACGGTGAAAGAGGGCATGTTTCCATATGCGACAGCCCTGCCTGCAAGAGGAGGATCAGTTGAAGTTATTCGATCATAACGCATTGAAAAAACAAAATGATATGCCGCAAACCAAACCTCTGTTGCCCACTGTGCGACATTTCGCCTTTTCTCTATAACCCATTGAATACAAACAGAACTTCATAATCCCATAACAGCCACATGGACGAACTTTGTAAAGTTCCGAAACGACAGGAGCAAATCACGACATGGCCGGACGCTATTTCGACCAGTGGCAGATTGGCGACACGCTGATCCACGACATTCGCCGCACCGTGACGGAAACGGACAATGTCCTTTTCACCACCATGACCCACAACCCCCAACCGCTGCATCTGGACGCGGAATTCGCGAAGGCCAGCGAGTTCGGCCAGATTCTTGTCAATGGCACCTTCACCTTTGCGCTGATGATCGGACTGTCGGTGGGCGACACGACGCTTGGCACGCTGGTCGCCAATCTGGGTTATGACAAACTCGTCATGCCCAACCCCGTGTTCATCGGCGACACGCTGCGCTGCGAAAGCGACGTGAGCGACCTCAAGCCCAGCAAGTCCCGCCCCGGCGCGGGCATCGTCACCTTCACGCACCGGCTGCGCAATCAACGCGACCAGATCGTGTGCCAATGCCTGCGCATGGCCCTCCTCAACCGATCCCCTGAAGCCGCCAGCCCCGGTTGAACGACAGGCGCGTGCGCGAAAGCGGGGCGAGGTCGATCGCCAGCATCGCGCGCGGCGGCACGTCGAGGATATGGGCCAGTGCCGCGCGCACGACCATAGGATGGGTGATCGCGCACCACGTCCCGGCCAGCCCCGCGACATGATCGACCCACGGGCCGATCCGCTGCTGGACCTGCGCCATCGTCTCGCCGCCGGGCGCGCCGCTGGCGGGGTCGGCGATCCATTCCCGCAGCGCTTGCGGAGGCACGGCATCGAATGTTCGCCCGGTCCATTGGCCATGGTCGATCTCGACCAGCGCCGCTTCGACCGTAAAGGGCAATGCCATAGCCTGCCCCGTCTGTTGCGCCGCCAGCGCCGGGCTGCACCCGATCAGCGTCGCGCCAACATGATCGGCGCGTGCCGCATCGCGCCGCCCGCCCGCGTCCAGCGGTTCGTCCGGTCCGGCAAAGCCGCCGGTTCGGGCCATCCGCGTGGTCCCGGCGCAGATCAGGATGAGGGTGGTCGTCAGCATCGACTCCGGCAAGACAGGTTGACCCCGCCGCCCCGCCCGTCCAAAGAAGGGCCAGCGTCCATCAGGAAGAAGCCGGTGTAATTCCGGCGCGGTCGCGCCACTGTTATCGTCGTCGCCTGTCGCCGTCGAGAGCCAGACCTTCCTGCCGGACTCATTGATCTGCACGGGACGCGAAATCCCCAAAGGAGTATGACCATGGCGACCATTGCCGCATCGTTCGACGACGCTTTCATCCCCATTTCCGGCGGTAACGCCATCCCGCTGGACGACATCCTGCCCTGGGCGCTGTTCGGCACGCTGATCGCCACGATCTTTCTCTATTTCGTCAGCACCGAACAGGGTGCCTATGCGTTTTTCGATGGCATGTATGTCCATGAATATGTGCATGACGGTCGCCACCTCCTCGGCTTCCCCTGCCACTGACGCGCGGCCATGACGAAACAATTGCTGTGGCGCGGGATGCTGGTCGGCATCCTCGCGGCCCTTTTCGCCACGCTGTGCGCGCGCGTCCTTGCCGAACCGCAGGTCGACCTTGCCATCGCCTTTGAACATCGCGGTCACGCCGCTCACGCCACTCACGCCATGCCGGGCATGGACGATGAACTGGTCAGCCGCGCGACGCAGAAGGGCGCTGGCCTGCTCACCGCGATGACGCTTTACGGCGCGGCGGTCGGCGGCATCTTCTCGCTGGTGTTCGCTTATGGCTATGGCCGCGTCGCGCGCCTGGGACCGCGCAGCTTCGCGCTGTTGCTGGCATGGCTGGCCTTCGTGATCGTGGTGATCGTGCCGGGGATCAAATATCCCCAGACACCCCCTGCGGTCGGCAGCCACGACACGGTCGGCATCCGCACCGCCGCCTATTTCGCCATGATCGCCCTGTCGCTCGCCGCCGCTGTCGTTGCAGCCAGACTGCGGACCCAAATGCGGCGCAGCCTTAGCGCGTTCGATGCGACATTGGCCGCCATTGCCCTTTACGCTGGGCTGATGCTGCTCACCCAATGGCTGTTGCCCAGCGTCAACGAAGTGCCGGCCGACTTTCCCGCCACCCTGTTATGGGATTTCCGCGTCGCTTCCATCGCCACCCAAATGGTGCTGTGGAGCGGCATCGGCATCGCGTTCGGCTGGTCCGCCGAACGCCTGCTCCAGCGGCAGGGGCGATAGCTGCATAAAAGCCATTTGTAACCCGCCACGCCAGCCTCCATATGCGGGCGATGAGCCGAGCGCGGCCAGCGGAGACAGGCATGAGCGATTATGATTTCGACCTTTTCGTCATCGGTGCAGGGTCGGGCGGCGTGCGCGCGTCCCGCGTGGCGGCGGCCCATGGCGCAAAGGTTGCGGTGGCGGAGGAGTTTCGCGTCGGCGGCACCTGCGTCATTCGCGGCTGCGTGCCAAAGAAGCTGCTCATCTATGGCGCGCATTTCGCCGAGGATCTCAAAGATGCGCGGCGTTTCGGCTGGAACGTGCCGGATTGCGGTTTCGAATGGCAGACGTTGCGGGACAATGTGCTGGGGGAAGTCGACCGGCTGGAGGGGCTGTATCGCAACACGCTCGACAGCAACAAGGTCGAACTGATCGGTGAACGGGCGACGGTCGCCGGGCCGCATACCGTCAAGCTGGCGAGCGGGCGGGAAATCACGGCGAAATATATATTGGTGGCGACAGGTGCCTGGCCAGTCACCCCCGATGTCGAAGGCGCCGAACATGGCATCACGTCGAACGAGGTGTTCCATCTGGACGAATGCCCCAAACGCATCGTAATCGTCGGTGGCGGCTATATCGCCAATGAATTTGCCGGGATTTTCCATCAGCTGGGCAGCCATGTCACGATCGTCAACCGATCGTCCACGCTGCTGCGCGGCTATGATGAATCCATCCGCGATCGCCTGCTTCAGATTTCGACGGTGAAGGGCATCAATTTCCGCTTCAACGCGCAAATGGAGCGGATCGAAAAGGACAAGGACGGCTCGCTTCACGTCCATTTCAAGGATGGCGACCCGGTCAGTTGCGACGTGCTGATGTTCGCGACCGGCCGCACCCCCAATCTCGACGGGCTGGGCCTGGAATCCGCCGGGGTGGAACTAAGCGACAAGGGCGCGATCAAGGTCGACGATTATAGCCGCACCAGTTGCGAGAGCATCTATGCGGTGGGCGACGTGACCGACCGGCTGCAACTGACCCCCGTGGCGATCCGCGAAGGCCATGCCTTTGCCGACACGGTGTTCGGCGATAACCCACGGACTGTCGATTATGGCTGCGTGCCATCCGCCGTGTTCAGCCATCCCCCGCTCGCGGGCGTGGGCATGACCGAAGCGGAAGCCAAGAACCGGCTCGGCACGGTCAAGGTCTATACGTCCGACTTCCGGCCGATGAAAAATGTGCTGGCCGGGCGCGAAGAACGGGCGCTCTACAAGATGATCGTGGACGCCACGACCGACCGGGTCGTCGGCCTGCACATGATCGGCCCGGACGCGCCCGAAATCCTTCAGGCGGCGGCCATCGCGGTAAAGGCGGGCCTCACCAAGCAGGATTTCGACGACACCGTGGCCCTGCACCCCAGCATGGCGGAAGAACTGGTGCTGCTGAAATAGGGCGCAACAGCGATGTCGCAATGGGACGGGATAGACGAATTTATCGCCGTGGCGACGACGGGTTCCTTCTCGCGGGCGGCAAAGGCGATCCGCATGTCGCCCACGCATGTCAGCCGGGCGATCATCGCGCTGGAACAGCGGGTGCAGGCGCAGCTTTTCTTTCGCACCACACGCACGGTCCGCCTGACCGACACGGGCCGGGTCTTTTTCGAACGCTGCGCCCACATTGCGCAGGAACGGGACGAGGCCATTGCCCTGATCGGCGAGCAGGGCGAACCGCAGGGTGAATTGCGCGTCACTTGCTCGACCGCGATGGGCGAGCGTTTCGTCGCGCCGATCATCCGCCGTTTCGCCATGCACCATCCCCGGCTGAACGTGACGATAGACCTGTCGAACCGGGTCGTGGATCTGGTGGGGGAGGGCTATGATCTGGGCATCCGCACTGGCGCTGTGTCCGACCCGCGCGTCATCGCGCGGCGGGTGGCGTCGCGCACGCTCCACACCTGCGCTGCGCCAAGCTATCTGGCGCGGGCGGGCAAACCGGCGCGCGTCGATCAACTCGCGGCGCATGAACTGATCGTCGGCAGCAGCGACGCCTGGCATTTCCGCGTCGGCGATCAGGATGTGGCGCACTATCCGCGCGGGCGCTTCCGCTGCAACAGCGGCCATGCGGTGATGGAAGCCTGCATATCGGGACTGGGCATCTGCCAGTTGCCCGATTTCTACATCCTGCCTTATTTGCGGCATGGCATGGTCGACCTGATCCTGACCGATTGCCAGCCTGCGGATGAGCCGATCTGGGCCGTCTATCCCCAGCGCCAGCATCTTTCGCCCAAGGTGCGGGCGGTGGTGGAGATATTGGAACTGGAATTGTCGTCGGTCATCAACGCACGGGCGTAACGACTATGGACGCTGTGCATTAGCCCTTCTCACCTGTTGTACTAGATGGTACACGACGTTCGAGGATGCAAAGAAGGGCAAAGCCATGAAGACGTCGATCGCCACCGTTTCGGTCAGCGGGACACTGGACCAGAAGTTGCAGGCGATCGCCGCTGCCGGGTTCGACGGGGTGGAAATTTTCGAAAATGACCTGATCGGTTTCAATGGTTCACCGCGTGAAGTCGGCGCGATGATCCGCGACCATGGCCTGACCTGCACCCTGTTTCAGCCGTTCCGCGATTTCGAAGGGATGCCCGGCGACCTGCGCGCCAAGACGTTCGACCGGGCGGAGCGCAAATTCGACATCATGCAGGAATTGGGGACTGACCTCGTCCTCATCTGCTCCAACGTCTCGCCCCAGGCGCTGGGCGACCGGCAGCGGATCGTCGATGATTTCGCCGAACTTGGGCAGCGCGCGGACAAGCGCAACTTGCGCGTCGGCTATGAAGCCCTCGCCTGGGGGCGGCATGTGTTCGACCACCGCGATGCGTGGGAAATCGTCCGCACGGTCGATCATCCGGCCGTCGGCCTCATCCTCGACAGCTTCCACTCGCTCGCGCGCAAGGTGCCGACCGACTCGATCCTGACCATCGACCCGGCTAAGCTGTTCATCGTCCAGATTGCCGACGCCCCCGCGCTCGACATGGATTATCTCTACTGGAGCCGCCATTTCCGCAACATGCCGGGGCAGGGCGACCTGCCCATTGCCGACTATGTCCGCGCGCTGCTCGACATCGGCTATGCCGGGCCGTTGTCGCTGGAAATCTTCAACGACCGTTTCCGTGCAGGTTCCGCGTCCGGGGTCGCGCTCGATGGCTATCGTTCGCTGCGCATGGTGGAGGATGAAGCGCGCCGCCTGTCCGCCCGCGCGCCTGAAATCGCGCCCCGCGTCCCAATCGACGGCGTGGAATTCATCGAATTTGCGACCAGCGAAACCGAAGCGCCGATGCTGGAAACCATGCTGGGTGCCATGGGCTTTGCCAAGGTCGGCCGCCATGTGCGCAAAGCCGTGACTCGCTGGCGGCAGGGCGACATCAACCTGGTCGTCAATTGCGAGACGGAAGGGTTCGCGCATAGTCACGACATCGTCCACGGCGCATCGGTCTGTGCGCTGGGCCTGCGGGTCAGGGACGTACCGGCCGCGCTGGAGCGGGCCGCCGCGCTGCGCATCCCGCGTTTCGATCAGGCAGTGGCATCCGACGAAATGCAGATCCCCTCGGTGCGCGGGGTCGGTGGCAGCCTCATCTACTTCATCGAATCCGGCACGCAGGACGCGGTGTGGGACCGGGAGTTCGAACCGCTTGCCCCCGCCGACCAGCCCGGTGCCGGACTGGACCGGATCGACCATATCGCGCAGGCCATGGGCTATGAGGAGTTTCTGTCCTGGCTGCTTTATTATTTCGCCCTGTTCGACGTGACCAAGACGCCCCAGCTGGAAATTGCAGATCCCTTGGGTATCGTTCACAGCCAGGCGGTGGAATCGCCCGATCGTGGTTTCCGCGTCACGCTGAACGGATCGGCGGCGGCGCAAACGCTCTCCTCGCGCTTCCTGCACCATTATATGGGCGCGGGCGTGCAGCATATCGCCTTCATTTGCGACGATATATTTGCCGCGCGGGACGTCATGGTCGAACGCGGGCTGGAACTGCTCGACATTCCCGCCAACTATTATGACGATCTGGCTGCGCGTTTCAGTCTCGACCCGGATCTGGTCGCGCGGATGGCGGCGGGTAACATCCTCTACGACCGGATTGGCGATCAGGAATATTTCCAATTCTACAGCCGCGCCTTTGCCAAACGTTTCTTCTTCGAATTCGTCCAGCGGCGTGGCTATGATGGCTATGGTGCGGGCAATGCGACGATAAGGCTGGCGGCGCAGTCCCGTTTCCGGGCAGACATGCCCGCCTGACGACCGGCGGCAGGATTTGGACAAGGAGCGATAAAGAGTGGCAAAGGCGGTGCTGACGGCGATCGAGGGCGGGGCAAGCACGCGCGCGGTGGAGGCGGAGGAGACCCGGCGCAACATATTGGACGTGGCGACCCGCGAATTTGCCGACAAGGGATTGAGCGGCGCGCGGATCGACGAAATTGCCGAACGGACCAATTCGTCCAAGCGGATGATCTATTATTATTTCGGTGGCAAGGAAGGCCTGTATCGGGCCGTGCTGGAACGCGCCTATACCGCCGTGCGCGAAGTGGATGCAGCGGTGAAGCGCGACCATCTGACCCCCGACGCGGCGCTGCGCGACCTGATCACCACCACCTTCGACTATCATATCGAACATCCCGAATTCGTCCGGTTGGTGATGAACGAAAATATCCTGCGCGGCGCGCATATCGGCGAAGTTCCCGGCATCCGCGAACGCAACCGCCGGGTAATCGACAATTTGCGCGACGTCCTGGCGCAGGGCGTGGCCAGCGGCCATTTCCGCGAGGGCATCGACCCGGTCGAATTGCACATGACCATCAGCGCGCTGTGCTTCTACAATGTCTCCAACCGCTACACCTTCTCCTTCGGGTTCGATCGCGACATGTCCTCTGCAAAGGCGCTGGGCCGTCGCCGCATGTCGGTTATCGACATCATCGAAAGCTGGTGCCGCGCCTGACGCGCTGCGCGTTACGCCATCCAACTTCGCATCTTGTACTGGCGCACCAATCGCGATACCAATGAACGAAATAGTTAGCACATAATATAGCAGGAGAGGCCAATGCGCAAAGTTGCAGCCAGCATGATGGGCGTCATTCTTTTGGCTCTGGCGGCAGGAGCGGTTCCCGCCCATGCGCAATTGCCCTCCACCGCGCCAGAACCTGCGCTGGGCGATCCGATGCCCGACCGCCGCGTGACCTTTGCCAACGGCGTCACTGCCACCACCGACATCGCCTTTTCGACCATCCCCGGTTATCGCCCGATCACGCTCGACCTTTATCGCGCCGCCGATGCCAAGGGTCCGCAGCCACTCGTCATCTACATCCATGGCGGCGGCTGGATGGGCGGCCACACCCGCCAGTCGGGCGCGTTCAGCGATTTTCCCGCCGTCCTGTCCGCCCTCGCGGCAAAGGGCTATGTCGTCGCTTCGCTCGAATATCGCCTCTCGCTCGAAGCGCCCTTTCCCGCCGCGATCGACGATGTCCGCACCGCCATCCGCTTCCTCAAGGCCGGGGCGGCAGGCTATGGCATTGATGCGGCGCATGTCGGCGTCTGGGGTGGCTCTGCCGGGGGACAACTCGCGGCGCTCGCGGCCTTGCAATGTGGCGCAGCGCCCAGCGGATCGGACAAGAGTAACCCGACCCAGTCCGATTGCGTGCAGGCAGGGGTCGGCTGGTATGGCGTCTATGACTTTGCCTCCATGCCCGATGGCAACATGCCCCGCGCCGAAAATGCCTATCTCGACTGCACCAAGCCAGCCTGCCCGGCAGACCGCATCGCCGCCGCCAGTCCCGCCGCGCATGTCGATGGCCGCGACCCGCCGATGCTGCTGATCCATGGCACCGATGACAAGGTGGTGCCGGTGGAACAATCGCGCCTGCTGGCGGATCGGCTGAAGGCGGCGAAGGTGCCAGTCACGCTCGACATCATAACCGGCGTCGGCCACAGCTGGATCGGAGCCAATGCCGATGCGACCCGTGCCGCCTCGCTCCGTGCGCTCGACCTGACCTTCGGCTTTTTCGACACGCATCTGAAAGGTCGCCACTGATGCGCGGCCTGCGCGCTGCGCTGGCGCTCTGCCTGCCGCTGATCGTCGCTAGCACCGCCATGGCACAGGTCGTTCAGGCCAGCGCAGGTGTGCCGGTGAAGACGCAGGCGGGGCTTGTCGGCGGTATCACTCTGCCATCGGGCGTGCGCGCCTGGCTGGGCGTGCCGTTCGCTGCGCCGCCGGTGCGCGACCTGCGCTGGCGCGACCCACGTCCGGTCGCGGCATGGACGGGCGTGTGGAACGCGGATCGCCCCGCGCCGGAATGTATCCAGCCGCTGCGGGGCCGGTCGATCAACCATTATTTCGGTGAGGAGGCGACCAGTGAGGATTGCCTCTACCTCAACATATGGGCGCCCGCCCAGCCCGCACCACCGGGGAAACCCTATCCTGTGGTCGCCTGGATCTATGGCGGCGCGTTCAATGTCGGCTCGGCTTCCATGGCCAATTATTCGGGCGAACCGCTTGCTGCCGAGGGGGTGGTCTATGTCGCCCTTTCCTATCGCGTCGGCGCTCTGGGTTTCCTCGCCCACCCCGGATTGACCGCCGAAGGCGCAGGCCATTCGGGCAATTACGGGCTGAAGGATCAGGTTGCTGGCCTGCAATGGATTCAAAGCAATATCAAAGGCTTCGGGGGTGATCCAGCCAATGTGACAGTGGTGGGCCAATCGGCGGGGTCTATGTCCATCTCGCTGTTGCAATCCAGCCCCGTCGCGCGCGGATTATTCCATCGCGTCGTCGGCATGAGCGGGTCCAGTTTCGGCGACCTGATGGCCCCTGCACCGCTGGCCGACGCCGAACAGGAAGGCGTCGCCCTGCAACAGGCATTGGGTGCAGATTCGATCGAGGGGATGCGTGATATTCCAGCCGATCGCCTGATCGCCTTGGCGGCGGGCGTCCCCCGCCGACCGATCGTGCTGGACGGGCAGTTGCTGGCGTTGGCCCCGCCCGCCAGCTTCGCCGCGCGCCAGCAGAATGACGTGGCCGCGATGATCGGCTTCACCCGCGACGAAAGTTTCCGCTCGCTGGGGCCAATCAACAGTCCCGCCGATTTCGAAGCGGCTGTGCGCAAGGCGTTCCCCGCCAATGCCGCACAAATCCTGAAACGCTATCCCGCCGCCACCGACGAAGCGGCCCGCCGCGCCGCCCGCGACCTGCAACGCGACGCCAGCGTCGGATCGCAAATGGCCGAATGGGCAGGGGCGCAGGCAGCATCGGGTAGGGCGCCCGTCTATCCCTATTTCTTCACCCGCGTGCATCCCTACACGCCCGGCATCAGCTTTGCGGATCATGACCCCGCAACGGTCGGTTCATACCACACCGCCGACGTGCCATATTGGCTCGGCACGCTCGACAGCCTCAACCGTTTCCGCACCACCCGCGACTGGAGCGCGGACGACCGGGCTTTGTCGGCGCAGATGATGGATGCGCTGCTGTCCTTTGCCCGCACCGGCAATCCGGGTAGCGGCTGGCCCGTCTATGGGGACAAGGCACCCCGGATGCGGTTGCTGGGGCAGGGTGGCGGCACGATCGCCTGGCCGCATCATGACGACCTGCCTTTGCTTGTGGGCGCTCCTGTCGCACCACCACCCGCACCGGGACGCCCCAATGTTCGCGATTGACGTCGCCCTGTCGCGGCGGAGCATGATGCTCTCTGGCGGCGCGCTTGCGCTCGCCTGGCCCGCTGCCGCCCGCTCGGCGTCCGACACGCCGGGGCTGGAATTCGTCTATGAAGCCATCGTCACGCTGGAACCGACGATCGAGATCGGCGCGACCCCGCTCGGCACCCGTCGCCGCATCCCTATCACGGGCGGCCATTTTTCCGGGCCGGACATTCGCGGAACAATATTGTCGGGCGGTGCGGACTGGCAGTTGCAGCGCAAGGACGACTGGACCGTTATCGAAGCGGATTATATGATGCGCGCCGACGATGGCGCGCTGATCCATGTCCGCAATGTCGGCCTGACGAACAGCCGCGTTGCAGGCGCAAAGCAGCGCTACCTGCGCACCGTCCCGACCTTCGAAGCGCCCGATGGTCCCCATGCCTGGCTCAATCAGGCGATCTTCGTCGGCACATTGGGGCCGCCGCCTGATGATGCGCCCAAGCCATCGGTGCGCATCCGCGTCTATCGCGTCACATGATCCGCCCCGGTGCGGTCGCGGCACTGGCGCTGCTGACGCAGGGCTGCGCAACTACGCCCGCGCCACAAGCGGATAGCTGCGCGCCCACCGCGCAATTTGCGTTCATCTGCGGCGCGACAAAGCCCGAAGATCTGGCCCGCATCCCCGGCACGCCATGGCTGATCGCCAGCGGCTTTTCGACCGGCGCTGGCCTGAAACTGGTCGATACGCAGCGTCGCACCGCAACGCTCTGGTATCGCGGTCGCCCGGATCAGGCCGACCCCGAACCGGCCCAGACCGATTGCGCCAGCCCGCCCGATCCCGCCCTTTTCACGGCCAGGGGGATCAGCCTGCGCGTCCTGTCTCCGGGCAAGGCGCAGTTGCTGGTCGTCAACCATGGCGGACGCGAAGCGATCGAGCGGTTCGCTGTCGATTTCAGCCGACCCGACGCCGCACCCATATTACGCTGGCAGGGGTGCCTGCTCATGCCGCCGGGGCAGGTCGCCAACAGCGTTGCCTCCTATGCCGATGGCACAGTGCTGGCCAGCGTGCTGACGCGACCCGGCACCAGCATCACCTATTTCGTGGCTGGCCGCATCACGGGCGGCGTTTATCAGCGCGCACCGGGCGAAGCGGCCTTCCGCCTGCTGCCCGGCACCGCATTGCCCGGCAATAATGGCCTGGAAACCGCGCGCGACGACAGCGGCTTCTATGTCGTCGCCTTCGGGTTGCGTCAGGTCGTCGCCTATGGCCGCCATGATACGCGCGAACCGCTCTGGCGCATCACTGCGCCCGAATTCATGCCCGATAATATCCACTGGGATGGCGACCGGCTGATCCTGGCGGGAATGGTGCGCGACGAGCCGTCCTGCGGCGGCGTGCGGCGGATCGTTAACGGAGTGGCCGACGGTATGGCCTGCCATCGCGGCTATGCCGTGGCCCAACTCAACCCGGAAAATCGCCATATTTCGCTGATCGCCTATGGCCCGCCTGACCCGCAATATAGCGGCGTATCGGCAGCGGTTCTGATGGGTAAGGCGCTCTGGCTCGGCTCCTTTCAGGCCGACCGGATCGCCGTGCGCGACTTGCATTATATCGCTCCGTAAATTTGAAGTAACTAGTTAGTACATTTCACTTGCAGCCGTCGCATCGAGGGCTTAAAGCGATTCTGGCGATCGGAAACCAATACCGACGCTTTGGGGAGGAGGGCCGCTGATGGGACAGCGTTATATTCATATCCTGAACGGGCCTAACCTGAACTTGCTTGGCGTTCGGGAGCCTGCGATCTACGGCCACGAAACGCTGGCCGATGTGGAAGCCGCGTGCCGCGCAGAAGCGCAGGCCGCCGGACTGGACATTCTGTTTCACCAAAGCAACGCCGAACATGATCTGGTCGGCTGGCTGCATCAGGCGCGCGTCGGCGCAGTGGGCATCATCATCAATCCCGCTGCCTTTTCCTATGCGGGCTATGCCATATTGGATGCGCTCAAAATGTGCGAATGCCCGATCGTGGAGGTTCATATTTCCAACATCCATCGCCGCGAAGCGGAATGGCGTTCCCGCTCGATCATGACGCAGGTCGTGACTGGCATCATTTCGGGCCTTGGTGTCGATGGCTATGCGCTTGCCGTCCGCCATCTGGTGAAACTGGACCAGCGGCAGGTCGCGGCATGACCGGCATCGCCCAGATCCGCCCGACAAAGGCACGTCTTGGCGTGCTGGGCCTTATCAGCGTAGCGACCTTGCTCAACTATATGGATCGCGCCGTCATGGGCGTCGCGGCACCATCCCTGACGCAGGAACTCAAGATTTCGCCCGAACTTATGGGCGTCCTTTTTTCCGCCTTTTCATGGACCTATGCCGCTGCACAGATTCCCGGCGGCATCGTGCTGGACCGGCTCGGCACCCGCATCACCTATGCCGGGTCGCTGATCCTGTGGTCCTTCTTCACGCTGCTCCACGGGCTGGCGGGCAATGTCGCGATGCTGTTCGGCTTTCGTCTCGCGCTCGGCATATCCGAAGCGCCCTGCTACCCCTGCAACAGCCGTATCCTGAGCAGCTGGTTCCCACAGCAGGAACGCGCCCGCGCCAACGCGGTCTATGCCGTGGGCCAATATGCCGGCCTCGCTTTTTTCAGCCCCATTCTGTTCTGGGTCGTGGGCAGCCTGGGCTGGCGCGCCCTGTTCATCATTGCGGGCGGCGCAGGTCTGGCTTTTGGCCTGCTGATGTATGCCCGCTATCGCGATCCGCAGCATAGCGACCGCGTCAACGCAGCCGAACTGGAACATATTCGTGCCGGTGGTGGCCTTGCCGATGCCGCTTCGTCCGCGCCAGTCGCCTTCTCCTGGTCCAATGTTCGTAAACTTATGTCGCAGCGCCAGATTCTCGGCGCGTCGATCGGCCAGTTTTGCGGCAATTCGACACTGGTGTTTTTTCTGACCTGGTTCCCCACCTATCTGGCGACCGAACGGGGCATGGACTGGCTGAAATCGGGTACTTTCGCCGTGCTGCCCTATATCGCTGCTTCCGTCGGCGTATTGTTGGGCGGCTATGTGTCGGACATGCTGGTTCGCCGCACCGGGTCCGCCAATATCGGTCGCAAGCTGCCGATCGTCGTCGGCCTGCTGCTGGCGTCCACCATCGTCGCGGCCAATTTCGTTGAGAGCAACACGCTGGTCATTGCCATCATGTCGGTTGCTTTCTTCGGGCAGGGGATGGTCAATCTGGGCTGGACGCTGATTTCCGATGTCGCGCCGCGCCAATATATCGGCCTGACCGGGGGGGTGTTCAATCTGTGCGCGAATCTGGCGGGCATCGTGACGCCCATCGTGGTCGGCGTGATCGTGGGCCAGACCGGCTCCTTCTACGGCGCGCTCGGGTTCATCGGCCTGCTCGCCCTGATCGGTGCGGCGTCCTATATATTCATCGTGGGGGATGTGAAGCGGGTGGAGATGGACTGACCCGGTCCGACAGGATTTCAGTATTTTTTCATGAACGAACTAGTTAGTAATAAAAAGGGAGGATGAAAATGAAGGGATTATTTCGTGGGGATCTGCGCCGCAGCCTGAAACAAGGCGCGTCCGCAACCGCATTGACACTCGCCGCATTCGCTGCGCCCGCCATAGCGCAGGATAGTGCCGCCGCGCCGCAGGCCGAAGAACAGCCCGCCGCCGCCGATATTGTCGTGACCGGGTCACTCATCGCACGGCCGAACAATGTCGCTGTCAGCCCCATCGTCACCGTGTCCGATGAACTGGTCCAGCAGAGCGGCCAGATCACGCTGGAAGATTCGCTGAACCAGCTGCCCGGCTTCACCCCTTCGGGCAATGCAGGCACCGGCGGCCAGGGCAGCGGCGGTCGCGCCACGCTCAACTTGCGCGGCCTGGGTTCCAACCGCAACCTCATCCTGCTCGACGGTCGCCGCCTGCCGCTGTCGGACATTAACGGCAATGTCGATATCAACATCCTCCCTGAATCCATCATCGGTTCGGTCGATGTCATCACTGGCGGCGCATCGGCCATTTATGGCTCCGACGCCATGTCGGGTGTCGTCAATTTCAAGACGGACCGTTATTTTGACGGCGTGCGCGCCGACATTCAAAACGGCAACAGCTTCCGTGGCGACTATGGCAAATTCAACGCTTCGCTGGCGCTGGGAACCAAATTCGCCAATGATCGCGGCCGTTTGATGCTGGCGCTCAGCTATGCCAATCGCGATCCGCTGTCGGGGTCGCAGCGTGACTTCTTCGCCAATCGCGTGCCTTCCTCCTTCATCGGCACTGGCGCCTTCGTTCCCGACGCGCTCAACCTGCCTACGCAGGCGGCGCTTGGCACGGTGTTCGGTCGCTATGGCGTAACCACGCCAATCAACCGCACGCTCAACCTGGGCTTCAACAATGACGGCACGCTGTTCGTGCAGACCGGCGCAGTCAATTATCGCGGTCCCACCACTGACGGCTATGCCGTGATCGGCAACAATGTCCGTATGCCGGTCGGCCCGCAGCTTCAGGTTCTCAACGCCTTCGAACGCAAGTCCGCCTTCGCCAAGGGTGAATTCGACCTGACTGAGGATCTGACCGCTTATGGCCAGTTCCTGTTCGTCGATTCCACCGTCACCACCGAAAGCGGCGGCAGCCTGACGCAGTTTGCGCCGTTCACGACCATTCCCGTCACCAACCCCTTCGTCCCGGCGGACCTGCGCACGCTGCTCGCTTCGCGCACCAATGCCGCCGCGCCTTTCCGCTGGAGCGCGCGCTATGTCGGCATCCCCGACAAGGGCTGGGACGAAAACTATACCGTCCAGCAATATCTGGGTGGCTTGAAGGGCGGCATTGCCGGTTCGTGGAAGTTCGACGCCTTCGTGTCCTACGACCAGACCGTCCATGATCAGGCGATGTTCAACGCGGTGCTGAAATCGCGGGTCCAGACGCTGCTCAATGCAGCGGACGGTGGCCGGTCGATCTGTTCGGGTGGCTTCAACCCGTTCGGCATCACCAATGCGACCAGCCTGTCGCAGGCCTGCGTCGATTATATGACCGCCACGGTCAACAGCAAGGAACGGCTGACCCAGACCCAGGTGCAGGCGCAGGTCAACGGCCCGCTGTTCAACCTGCCCGCAGGCCCGGTTCAGCTTGCGTTGCTCGGTGGCTATCGCAAGAATAGCTACCGTTTCGATCCCAGCCCCGATCTGGTGTTGAACAATATCGAAGCCGTAGTCGGATCAAACCCTGCGCGCGGTGGCATCAGCGTCAAGGAATTTGCCGCACAGATCGACGTGCCATTGCTCACCGACAAACCCTTCTTCCGCGATCTGGGCGTCGGCGCAGCCTTCCGCTATTCGGACTACAACCCGACCGGCGGGGTCAAGAGCTTCGAATTTGACGGCCGGTGGAAGCCATTCGACGCGCTGCTGATCCGTGGCAGCTATCAACGCGCGGTCCGTGCGCCCAACATCGGCGAACTCTTCTCGCCGGTCACGGGTTCGCAGCTGGCCATCGGCACGCCGCCGGTTGCCATCGGCGATCCATGCGATGTTCGCTCCACCGCCCGCACCGGCAGCAACGGGACGCAGGTCCGCGCGCTGTGCCTGGCGCAGGGCATTCCGGGCGCGGCTATCGACGCCTATCAGTTCCCGACCACGGCGACCGGCGGCAACATTCAGGGCAATTCGGGCCTGACCCCGGAAAAGGCCAATACGTTCAATATCGGCTTCGTCCTCAACCCCAACTTCTCGTCGCCCTGGTTGTCGGGCTTCTCGATGTCGGTCGATTATTACAATATCAAGATCCGCAACGTCATTTCGACCATCAACGGCCTGACCGTGCTGGCCAAATGCTATAATCTGGACGGCACCAACCCCAGCTATGCGGCCAGCAACGAATTCTGCAAGCTGGTACAGCGCGATACGACCGGCGAGCTGGTGGCGATCGCCCAGCCTTATCTGAACCTTGGCGCACTCGACACCGATGGCTTGGATGTTCAGCTCAACTGGTCGCTCAAACTGGCCGAAGCGGGCATTGGCGATGGTTCGGGGCGCATCTATGCGTCCTCGGCGATTGGCTGGCTCAACCATTACAAGATCCAGACCCTGCCCGGCAGTGTCGCGCAGGATTTTGTCGGCACCAGCACGCCGGGCCGTCCACTGCCGACATGGAAAGCGCTGACGACCGTTGGTTATAATAGCGACGTGTTCGGCATCGGTATGCGCTGGCGCTATCAGGGCAAGCTGCGGGACATCAGCGCAATCACCAGCCCCACGGCGGAACAGGTCGGGGTCAAGCCCTACAATTTGTTCGACATCTTCTCGACCGTGGACGTGACCAAGGAAGTGCAGTTCCGCGCAGGCATCACCAACCTGTTCGACAAGGCTATCCCCTTCGTCGCCAGCTCGCAGAACGGCACGGACGCTGGCACGTATGACATGGTCGGCCGGTCCTTCTATGTCGGCGCGAAGTTCAACTTCTAGTCTCTCCCCTACCGCTCCCTGTCGTCTGAGGCAGGGAGCGGATTTTCTTCCAACGGGATTTTTCAGCCTTGGCCCACAACAATAATCATTATCTGACGGGCTTGATCGGCCGGGACATTCAAGGTTCGCTGTCGCCCTGGCTGCATGAGCAGGAAGCGGCCGCGCAGGACAAGACGCTGGTCTATCGCCTGTTCGATTTCGCCGCAGAAGGACTGGACGCAGACGATCTGGGCCGGGTGCTGGACGCTGCGCAATTGTGCGGATTTTCCGGCGTCAATGTGACGCACCCCTATAAGCAAGCGGTTATCGCCCATCTTGACGACCTGTCCGAACAGGCGGCGCAGATCGGCGCAGTCAACACCGTCGTCTTTCGCGATGGTCACCGTGTCGGCCATAATAGCGATATTTTCGGCTTTGCAGAAAATATGCGCACCGGCCTGCCGGGCGCTACGCTCGATCATGTGGTGCAAATGGGGTCCGGCGGGGCAGGGGCCGCCACCGCCCATGCGCTGATGAGCCTTGGCACCGGACAACTCATATTGTTTGATCCTGACGCAAGCCGCGCGCAAACGCTGTGCGCCGCGCTCAATACCATTTACGGCGCAGACCGCGCCATCGTCGGCACCGATCTGGCAGCGGCCGTGGATCAGGCCGACGGCATCGTCAACGCCACCCCGCTCGGCATGGCGGGCTATCCGGGCAGCGCCATCCCCGCCGACCTGCTCGACCCGCGCCTGTGGGTGACAGACATCGTCTATTTCCCGCTCGAAACGCAATTGTTGGCGGAAGCGCGCGCAGCTGGATGCCGCACACTCAACGGCAGCGGCATGACGATATTTCAGGCCGCTGGCGCGTTCGAACTGTTCACCCAGTTGAAAGCCGACGCCACCCGGATGCGCGCCAGCTTCCAGTCGGTGTCAGGCGGCTAATCCCAGCGCGCGGAGCAGCGCGCCGGAGTCCGGCTCCCGCCCCCGAAACGCGACGAAATTGTCGAGCGCCGGGCGCGATCCGCCGCGCGCCAGCACATGGTCGCGGAACCGCCCGCCCAGCACGACGCGATCCGCACCATCCTCGACAAAGGCTTCGAACGCATCGGCCGACAGCCGTTCCGCCCACAAATAGCTGTAATAGCCCGCCGCATAGCCGCCCGCGAAAATATGGCTGAACGCATGGGCGAAACGGTGCCACGCAGGCGGATGAATCACCGCCACGTCGCGCCGCACGCCCTCCAGCACCACCTGCGCCGACACGCCATCGCTCGTCTCGCTTTTCCCGTGGGCTGCCGCATGATGCAGCCGAAGGTCGAACAGCGCAAACTCCACTTGCCGCAACAGCGCCACCGCACCCATGAACCGCCGCGCGCCGAGCATCCGCCCGATCATCGCCTCGCTCAGTGGTGCGCCGCTTGTCTCATGCGCGGACACGGTGCGCAGCATCGCGGGTTCCCAGGCGAAATTCTCCAGAAACTGGCTGGGCAACTCGACTGCGTCCCACTCCACCCCGGAAATGCCGCCAACCGAAGGCACATCCACCTGCGTCAGCAGATGGTGCAGGCAATGGCCCATTTCATGAAACAGAGTCACCATTTCGGAATGGGCCAGATGCGCGGGCCGCTCCGCGCTGCCGCTGGCGGAATTGCACACCAGATAGGCGATCGGGATCTGGTTCTGCGCCTCATCGCGCAGGCGCGGGCGGCATACGTCCATCCATGCGCCGCCCCGCTTGCCGCTGCGCGCGAACAGGTCGCAATAAAGCGCTGCCACCGGCGCATCCTGCCCCGGTTGATGCAGCGTGAAATAACGCACATCCTCATGCCACACCGGCACCCCCGGCGTCGCGCGTATCTCCAGCCCGAACAGGTCGGTGACCAGCGAAAACAGCCCGTTCAGCACCCGCTCCAGCGGCAAATGCGCCCTGATTTCCGTCTCGTCCACGGCATGGACGGCACGCCGCATCTGCTCGGTCGTATAGGCAATGTCCCACGGCTCCAGCCGGTCTATGCCCAGATGTTCGCGCGCAAAATCGGTCAATTCGTGCAGTTCCTGCTCCGCCTTGGGCTTGGCCCGCTGCGCCAGGTCGACCAGGAAAGCGTCCACTTCCGCGCCATCGCGCGCCATCTTGGTCGACAGCGACAGCGCGACCGGATCGGCATAGCCCAGCATTGCCGCCGCGCCCTGCCGCAATCGCAGCAGATCGGCGATCCGCCCGCTATTGTCGAATTGACCCGCCTGCGGTCCCTGATCGGACGCCCGCGTGCCATAAGCTTCATAGACCGCCCGGCGCACCTCCCGGTCCTGCGCAAAGCCCGTCACCGCGCGCACCGACGGCGCGTGCAGGTCCACGACCCACCCTTCCAGCCCCTTGGCCGCTGCCGTCCGCGCCATTGCGTCCCGGTCACTGTCCGGCACGCCCGCCAGCTTGGCGGCATCGGTGATGTGCAGCGTCCAGGCTTCGGTCGCGTCCATCACCGCATTGGCGAACTCGGTCCCCAGCCGCCCCTGCTCCACGCTATTGGCCACAAAGGCCGCCCGCGCGTCATCCTCCAGCGCCACACCTGACAGGATGAAGCCCCGCAGCGTCAATTCCAGCGCGCGCGCTTCGGCCTCGCCCAGTCCCTCGGTCGGGATCGCCGCCAGCGCCTCATACAGCGCCCGGTCCTGGCCCACTTGCGCGAAATAGCTGTCGATCATCGGTTGCGCCGCGTCATGGGCGGCGCGCAATTCCGGGCTGTTGGCTACGCTGTTGAGGTGCGACACCGTCTGCCACACGCGCGACAGTGCCGCATCGGCCCGGTCCTTCGCCATGAAGATCGCGTCGAACCCCTGCGCCCCGGCGCATTGCCGCATGGCGTCGCGATGGGCCGCAATCGCCGCTTCCACGGCGGGCAGGACATGGGCGGGTTCGATCGCGCCGAAACGGGGGTGAAGCTGGGCGTCGAGCAGGGGGTTATGCATGGTCATGCCTGCTTCTTGGCACAGCACGCCGGGCTTGTGAACGATCTTCAACCGGCGAACAGGTCGCCCTGCCGCGCCCGTGCGCTGCCCCGTGGCGGCGGGGGAGGCGCACCTGTCAAAGCCCGCGCCCGCCCGGTCAGCGTATAGACGACCTGCCGCTGCGCCCCGCGATTAAGGTGATCGACGCGATAGCCCTGATAATGACGCTTGAGCAGCCCGGCCTTCACCAGTTCGGACGCCGCGCGGCTCAAATTCGTCTTGCCCGACGCGCGCACTCGCGTCCGCACTTCGTCCTGCACCACCATGTCGTCCGCCGCTGCGTCCCCGGTCAGCCGCTCGCCCTTGCGCAATTCCTCACGCACCCGCTCCACCAGCGCCATGCGGCGCGGATCGCGATGGCCCATCGGCGTCAGTGCATCGCACAGCCAGTCGCGCAGCGACACCAACCCGTCGCCCACCCGCACCAGCGGCCCCGCGCTGCCGTCAGGCTTTGCCACATCGGCAATCAACGTCAGCAGCATGAAGGCATAGCGGGGCCGGGAGCAGCAATGCGACAACTGGTCGAGCAACAGCGACAAATCGCTGCCGCCGGGAACATGGGAAGGAACGGGGGCATGAAACATATCGTGAATCAAGCACAGCCTGCACCCCATGTGAATCCCTAATTTCCGCCGAGTCGCATTTTGTCGCCCGTGACACTTCACCCGCTGGCAAAGTGTCACAGGGGAGCCTTTGCCAGGGGGCCGAGGCCGGCGGGCCTATCGCGCCAGTTTCAGATGCTTTGTGAAAAATCGCGCCATGACATCGAATGCCTCCCGCGATTCCGGCAAGGCGGGATCATAAAAGAAAGCATGGCCCAGCCCGTCCCAGACATGCAGGTCGGCATCGACCCCGGCCTTGACCAGTTCCTTGTGGCTGTTCACCGCCGCGCTCATCTCAAACGCGCGGGTGCCGGTGATCATCAGCGTCGCCGGAAATTGCGCCAGCATTTTTGGGTCCGTAACCGGCGACACCAATGGATCGGTCATGTCCGCCCCCTTGAAATAGGCGCGAACATCTTCCCGCTGCGCCAGCCCCTGAAACGGCCGCCCGAACGCCCGGCTGTCCCCGCCCCAACGTGCATCGGCCGACGCACAGAAAATCCCGATCGCAGCGGGCAGGGGCAGCGTGTCGCGGATCAGCGCCGCGATCGTTTCGGCGGTCAGCAATCCCCCGGCCGAACAGCCGAAAATCGCAATATCGTGCGGCTTATGCGTCTTGAGCAGTTCGCGATACACCCGCACCACATCCTGCGTTGCCGCCGGATAAACATGTTCGGGTGCCTGTCGATAAGTAATGCTGACTATCTCCACCCCGGCAAGGCCAGCCAGCGGGATGGACTCGACCATCCCCGTCCCCGGCGCGGCCCCCATGATGAATCCGCCACCCGGCAGGTTCAGCAAGATCTTGCCCCGGTTCGCCTTCACCACGCCGCCGCTCGGCGTTGCGCGAACGGCCGGTATGCCCGCAATCTGCTCTTCGCGCGTCGTCACCCTATACATCGCCTTCAACGCATCCAGACGCGGCGCCATGATCTGCGGCATCCGCGCCCGCAAAACACCGGCCTGCCCGGCGG
The DNA here is from genome assembly GCF_014280435.1 of Sphingobium sp. KCTC 72723. NCBI lineage: Bacteria > Pseudomonadati > Pseudomonadota > Alphaproteobacteria > Sphingomonadales > Sphingobiaceae > Sphingobium > Sphingobium sp. KCTC 72723. The sequence goes on from NZ_CP060388.1 coordinate 3,179,546, forward strand.
CTACCGCGCGCATCATCGGTTCTTCTGGGTCATTGGGCGTGCGCGGCAACGCCTTCTTCGCGGCATCACTCAAATAGGGGGAGGGGGGCAGGCGAAAGGACGGCACGACCACCGTGCCATCCGGCTCGATCGTACCGGGGCCAGCCAGCGGTGGCGACACAGGCACCGTCTGCGCCAACGCAACGCCGGGCAGGGCGCAGGCCAGCAAGGGGGAAGTCATCAACGCCGCTAAAAACCGTCCACGCATGTCGCTCTCCTCATCAATTTATATTATGAAACATAATACGCAGAGTTGCGTCGCGACATGCAAGCGCGTTACACGACTCTATGTCCATCTCGCTGTCTACTTCGTCCGCCCTCGTCGACCCGCTGGACGCCCTGCTTGGCTATCATCTGCGCCGCACCACGACCGCCGCAACTGCTGCGCTGACCGACCTGCTGGCACCTTTGGGCGTCAATCCGGGCGAAGCGACGCTGCTGTTGTTTCTGGGTGCCAATCCCGGCTGCACCCAAAGCGACATTGGCCGCGCCCTGCGCGCGCAGCCCGCCAATCTCGTGCCGCTGATCAACAAACTCGCTTTGCTTTCCATGGTCGCCAAGCAACCGGGCAAGGGCCGCGCCATCACCCTGACGCTGACGCCGCAGGGGGAAAGCCTCCATGCCCAGGTCGCACAGGCCTTCGCCCGCCACGAAGCCATGATCGCCCGCTCCATTCCCGCCGATCGCCGCGAAGAATTGCTCGCCCTGCTGCGCGCTATCTGCCGCGACGCCTGCCACCCGGATTAGCCGGCGTCCGGTTCCACCCATGTCGTGGTCAGCGCGCGGGGCGACAGATATTTGGTCGTCGTCCACCCGCCATCCACCACGATCGTCTGCCCGTTAATGAACCCCGCGCCGGGCGAACACAGGAACGCGATGGTGCTGGCAATATCCTCCACTTCGCCCAGGCGCGGGAAGGGCGTCGTCTCGACATTCACCCGCTTGAACATCTCATCGTCGAAGCGGTGCCGCACCATGTCGGTCATGGTCACGCCCGGCGCGACGCAATTGGCGCGAATACCGCGCGGGCCATAATCGCACGCGATATGCTGGGTCAGCGCGCCCAGCCCGCCCTTGGCCGCCGAATAGGCGCCGCCGCGCCGCCCGCCGATCATCGCATAGGTCGAACTGACATTCACGATGCCGCATCCCTCGCCCATATGGCCGATCACTTCGCGGCACAGCCGGAACGGCGCGCGCAGCATCAGCCCCAGAAAATAGTCGAGCGTTTCGTCGTCCGTCTCATGCAATGGCTTGGGGCTTCCCGCGCCTGCATTATTGACCAGAAAGTCGATCCGCCCGAACCGTTCCAGCGTCAGCGCCACGATCCGCGCCGGGGCATCATCGGCGGTAATATCCACCGACAGCGTCGCCACCCGCGCCGGGTCGCCAATCGCCTGCTCCAGCGTCGCCAGCTTATCCGCATCCCGGCCCACGCCCACGACTGCCATGCCCGCCTCGGCCAGCATCTTGGCCGTCGCCAGCCCGATGCCGCTGCCCGCCCCGGTGATGATCGCAACCTGCATCCTGCGTCCTTTTCCTTGTCTCTGGCCTCCGTCATATCGCCGTTCCGCCCCCGCCGCGAACCGCCGGAGCGATGCCTGTCCCGCCCGCCTTGAACCTACGCGGGGGAGCGTTCACCCACGACGCAAAGAAGGAGCATCGCCATGGCAGACTATCGTTTTGACGATCGGGTAGCGGTCATCACCGGGGCGGGCAGGGGGCTGGGCCGCGCCTATGCCTTGCTGCTGGCCGCGCGCGGCGCGAAGCTGATCGTCAACGATCCGGGCGGCGCGATCCGGGGCGAGGGCGGCGACGCTGGCCCGGCTGCCGATGTCGTGGCGGAAATCCGGGCGCTGGGTGGGGAGGCCGTCGCCTGCACCGAATCGGTCGCCACGCCAGAAGGGGGCCGAGCCATCATCGCCTGCGCGCTCGACCATTATGGCCGGGTCGACGCGCTGATCCACAATGCAGGCAATGTCCGCTACGGGTCGATGCAGGAACTCAGTCAGGAGGATTTCGACGCCGTCCTCGACGTCCATCTGCGCGGTGCCTTCCACGTCGCCCGACCCGCCTTCCCGCTCATGTGTCAGGCTGGCTATGGCCGCATCATCCTGACCTCCTCGATCGGCGGCCTTTATGGCAATGAAAATTGCGTCAATTACGGCATGTCCAAATCGGGCATGATCGGCCTCAACAATGTGCTGGCGCTCGAGGGGGAGGCGCATGGCGTCCGCTCCAACATCATCGTGCCGGGGGCCGTCACTCGCATGGCCGAAGGGATCGACGTGTCCGCTTACCCGCCGATGGGACCGGAACTGGTCGCGCCGGTGGTCGGCTGGCTGGCGCATGAAAGCTGTTCGATCACGGGCCAGATGCTGGCGTCCATGGCCGGGCGTGTCGCCCGCATGTTCATCACCGAAAGCCGGGGCGTCTATCAACCCGACTGGTCGATCGAGGATGTCGGCAGCCGTATCGACGCGATCATGGACAGCAGCGATCCGGTGACATTCGGCCTGCACGGCCATGTCGATCATATCCGCTACAGCTTCGAACGCGCCGTCGCGGGAGCTTAGCTCATAGCGTCACGCCCCGCTTCCAGATCGCGATCGACCGTTCCTCATTCACTTCGTTGCGCGCGGGCCGCCCCGACGCAATGGCGATCACCGTGTCGAGCAGATCGTTGGTCGCGGCGTCCATGCCCTTGTCCAGCACGGTGCCGCCATCAAAGTCGATCCAGCCCGGCTTGGCGCTGGCCAGCGCGCTGTTCGACGCGATCTTGACGGTCGGCACCGGGCTGCCCAGCGGCGTGCCGCGCCCGGTGGAAAACAGCGTCAACGTTGCCCCAGCGGCGGCCAGCGCAGTGGTCGACACAGCGTCATTGCCCGGCCCTTCCAGCACGGTCAGCCCCGCGCCGCTTGCCCGCCCGGCATAGGGAATGACGCCCGTCACCGGCACATGCCCGGCCTTCTGCACCGCGCCCAGCGACTTTTCCTCCAGCGTGGTGATGCCGCCCTTGATATTGCCGGGGCTGGGATTTTCCGACACCGGCTCGCCATGGGCGACGAAATAATCCTTGAAACGATGAACCAGCCCGACCAGCGCATCGAACGTCGGTTCATCGACACATCGGTCCATCAATATCTGTTCCGCGCCGAATATTTCGGGAATTTCGGTCAGCAGCACGCTGCCCCCCGCTGCCCCCACCGCATCGGCCATCCGCCCGATCAGCGGATTGGCGGTCAGCCCCGACAGGCCATCGGACCCGCCGCACTTGACCCCCAGTCGCAGCGCCGACAACGGCACCGGCTGGCGGCGATCCTGCCCGGCAATGGCCGCTAGTTCCGCAATCGCTACCAGCCCTTCCGCCATCTCGTCATAGGACGCCTGCGCGCCCAGCGTGCGGATACGGTCGCGCCGTTCCATCGGAATTCGATCCAGCATCAACGCCATCTGGTTGGATTCGCACCCCAGCCCCAGCAACAGCACGCCGCCCGCATTGGGATGCTGCGCCAGCGCCGCCAAGATCCCGGTCGTCCCGCTCAAATCGTCGCTCAGTTGCGAACAGCCTAGAGGATGCGGAAAGGCATGGATGCCATCGATGCCGGGCGGCAGGTCGCGCCCCGCCTGCGCCGCCAGTCGCTCCGCCGTGCGCCCGACGCAACCGACTGTCGGGATGATCCATATCTCGTTGCGCGTGCCGACCGAACCATCGGCGCGGACATAGCCGTCGAACTGCCGCTCATTCGCCTGCACGTCCGCCATCGGGGCAGGGCGCGCATAGCGATAGGCGTTCCCGGTGCCGAGCGCGGTATGGACATTATGGCTATGCACATGCTCGCCAACCGCGATCGGTGCCGTCGCCACGCCAAAGGCAAAGCCATAGCGCAGCGCCGGGTCCCCCGCTGTCACGGCCCGCACCGCCAGCTTGTGACCCTGCGGAATATCCTGCGTCAAAAGGATATGCCGCCCGCCAACGTCAACCTGGCTCCCGGCGGCGAGCGGCACCATGGCAACGGCCACGCTGTCGTCGGGATGGACCAGAAGGATAGAAGGCAAGGGCGTCATGACAATCAGCGTTCCGTATCGACGACGCTGACCCGCTCCAGACGCGGGGACAGCAAATGGACGGCAGCCAGTGCCACGAAATAGGCGCTGCCCGCGACTGCGAACAGCGGCGTGTAGCTGCCGATGCTGTCCAGCACATAGCCTGCATATTTGGCCATGACCATGCCACCGATCGCGCCGACCGTGCCGCCGATCCCGACCACGGAACCAACCGCACCGCGCGGAAACAGGTCGGACGGCAGGGTATAGAGATTGGCCGAAAACGCCTGATGCGCTGCCGTCGCAATACCGATGACCAGTACCGCCAACCACAGATTGTCGATCGACTGAGCAAAGAAGATCGGCAGCACGGCGCAGGCGCATAGCAGCATCGTCAGCTTGCGCGCGGCATTGACGCTCTTGCCCGCCTTCATCAATCGACCCGACATCCAGCCGCCAAAGACGCTGCCGCCATCCGACAGCAAATAGATCGCCACCAGCGGCGGGCCGAAGCTGATCAGGTCAAGGCCATAGCGCGTCCCCAGATAACCGGGCAGCCAGAAGAGGAAGAACCACCAGATCGGGTCGATGCAGAATTTGCCGATCGCGTATGCCCATGTCTCCTTGATGGTGACCAGCTTGCCCCAGCCGATCGGTTCGACCGGATCGGCCGGATCCTGCCGGATATAGGCAAGTTCCTCCTGGGTGACTTTAGGATGCTGGTCGGGACGGCGGTAGAAGACCAGCCAGGCGATCAGCCAGACGATCCCGAAAATGCCCGTCGCGTAGAATGCAACGCGCCAGCCATAGGCAACCGTCAGCCATGGCACGAGCAAGGGGGTGATGATCGCGCCGATATTGGCCCCGGCATTGAACAGGCCAATGGCAAAGGCGCGTTCCTTTTGCGGAAACCACTCCGTCACGGCCTTGATACCCGCCGGGAAATTGCCGGACTCGCCGACGCCCAGCCCGAAACGGGCCATGGCGAACTGGGTGACGCTATGCACCCCGCCATGCGCCATATGGGCGATGGTCCAGACGACCACTGCAATCGCATAACCAAAACGCGCACCGATGAGATCGACGACCCGGCCAAAACCCAGATAGCCGATCGCATAAGCCGCCTGGAACCAGAAGACGATATTGGCGAAGTCGGTTTCCGACCATTGCATTTCGGCCGACAAAGTGGGCTTCAACACGCCGATCATCTGCCGGTCGATATAGTTGATCGCCGTCGCTGCGAACAGCAACGCCACCACGACCCAGCGATAACGCCCGACTGGCGGACCCTGCACCCCTGCTGCGTTCATCATCCTGCTTCCTCGTCCTAAGGGCTGTCCGCTTGTTTTTTAGCGCGGCTTCTGTGCTTCGATCGTGCAATTGAGCGTGCCGAACGGACCGAAATCCGTCTCCACCGCCTGACCGGGCCGGACCGGGTGAACCCCGGTTACGGCCCCGGTAGATATCCACCATCCCGCTTCGATCGCAATGCCGCGCGCGATCAGATTTTCCAGCAGGAAAGCCACGGACCCTATGGCCCCGCGATTGAACGCGGCAGCGGTGCCGGCACCAACCGTTTCGCCATCTATCCGCGTGGTCACGACTTGGTCGGCATAGGCGCCGCTGCGCCAATCGGTCACGGCTGGGCCGACGAGCAGGCCATTATTATTGCCGAAATCGGAAATGGTCACTGCCGGACCATTGCCATTGATCCCGACGAAGGGCGAACTGGCGATCTCGATGCCGATATGCACCGCGTCGATATGGTCGGCGGCCTCTTCCAGCGTGAAATGCGTCTGGCCGGGCGCGGGAACGGTACCGATGCGGAACAGAAACTCCGCCTCCACTGCGCCAAAACCCTCGGCAAAGACCAATCCTGCCGTATCGCCATCCACTGTCGTGACGGTCGATGCAAAGATCGGCCCGGCCAGCCGGTCGCAACCAAATTTATCGGCCAAAGCGCCCAATATGCGTCCGACTTTCCAACCCGCCACAGGCTCCGTCATCCGCGCCAGTGCAGCGGCCTGAATGGCATAGCCTTCGTCCAGCGTGGCGGGCAAATTGCCGGGATAATCGACCAGCCCTTGCGCAGCCTGCCGCGCGGCCACGAAATGCTCCGCCGTCACATCGACCATGCTGCCTGCGCTCACTGCGAAATCCTTTCGATCCTCATTATCCCCGATCGGTAATGGAAACCGGTGTCATTGACAAGCCACATCGCGTCCACGGCGACTGGCGGCGTCGGCAAAGCGCGCTATAAGGCAGCATGGCAAAGCAAAAACAGGATGAGGGTCAGACGCCCAAGCTGACGATCAACGACATCGCCAGCATGGCGGGCGTGTCGAAAAAAACGGTCAGCCGCGTCATCAACCGCTCCCCCCTGCTCAACCGGGAAACGCGGGACAAGGTGGAAGCGATCATTCGGGAAACCGGCTATGTCCCCAATCCGCAAGCGCGCGCGCTGGCGCTGGGGCGCAATTTCCTGATCGGCCTTGTCTATGACAATCCCAATGCGCAGATGATCCTGTCGATGCAACGCGGCATATTGGAAGCGTTGCACGGCACCGAATTTGAACTGGTGATTCGCCCGGTTGATCGCGGGTCTAACCAGGTGATGGATGACATTCGCAGCTTCGTGTCGCGCCAGCGGCTGTTCGGCGTAGTCATTTTGCCGCCCATGTCGGAAAATGACGCGCTGGCGCGGATGCTGGACGAACAGGGGTGTCGTTATGTCCGTATGGGGTCCGCCGTGCTGGACGACCCGGAACATATGGTCGCGTCCAACGACAAGGAAGCGGTGGCCGAAGCGGTGCGCTACCTCATTGCGCAGGGGCATCGCCGCATCGGCCTGATCGCCGGGCCGCACGGTTTTCGGTCGGCGCAGGAACGGCGCGAAGGTTTTGAGCTGGCCCTGGCCGAAGCGGGGATCAGCCTGCCGCGCAGCCTGATCGCGGATGGGCAATATACGTTCGAATCGGGCCAGTCCGCCTCGGAAAGCCTGTTCGACCTGTCGCCGCGTCCGACCGCGATCTTTGCCAGCAATGACGAAATGGCGGCAGGCGTTCTCTACGCCGCGCGATTGCGGGGCATCGCCGTGCCGGAGGAACTGTCGATCATCGGGTTCGATGACACCCCGCTTACTACCCGCGTCTGGCCCCCGCTCAGCACCGTGCGCTGGCCGATCGTCGCGATGGGCCGGGCCGCCGCGCTCAAACTGATCGGCACCGCCATCGGCGAAGGTTCCGAAGTGCATGAACCCTCGATGTTCAGCTCCACATTGATACGTCGCGCATCGGTTGCACCACCTGCCATATCCTGATAGACCGCCCATCATGACACCGGTGTCCAATAGGACGCTTTCGATAGACAAAGGACGAGGGGCCGACATGTTCGACAAGACCTATTACGCGACGCACCCCGACATGATGGAATGTGTGAGCAATGATGAGTTGCGCGATCGCTATCTGATCGGCGGGCTGTTCCGCGACGGCGAGTGCGTGCTGAACTACACCCATGCCGAACGCTTCGTCATCGGCGGCGTTGCGGTGGTGGACGCGCCGGTTGCGCTGCCTGCCCAGAGCGAACCGGCCTCCGCTGCGGGCCACCCCTTCCTCGAACGGCGCGAACTGGCGATCGTCAATGTGTCCGGCGTCACCGGCACCGTCACCGTCGATGGCGAAGCCTTCACGCTGGGCAACAAGGATTGCCTCTACGTCACCATGGGCGCGAAGGATGTGGTCTTTTCCGGCGCAGGCGCGCGCTTCTATCTCGCCTCCTGCCCCGCGCACAAGGCGTTCACCACCCGCCTCATCTCGCTGGCCGACGCGACCACGCTGGAACGCGGCTCCCTCGAAGAATCCAACGAACGCACCATTTTCCAGCTGGTCATCCCCGGCATTTGCGACAGCGCGCAGCTGGTCATGGGCCTCACCGTCCTGAAGCCCGGCAGCGTGTGGAACACCATGCCGCCCCACATCCACGAGCGGCGCAGCGAAATCTATTTCTACTTCGAACTGGATGGTCCCGCCGACCGCGTCTTCCACTATATGGGCGAAGGCGACGCGATGCGCCACATCGTCATGGCCAATGAGGAAGCGGTCATCTCGCCCCCATGGTCGATCCATATGGGGTCCGGCACCAAAGCCTATGCCTTCATCTGGGCAATGGCGGGCGAGAACCAGGACTATACCGATATGAACGTGCTGGACATCTGCCAGCTGGCCTGACCGAGCCTTCTCCCCTCCCGTCTGCGGGAGGGGCCGGGGGTGGGCTTGCAACGCCAGCCCCCCGCACGACAGCGGAGCCAAGACATGACCAACCCCTTCGACCTTTCCGGCAAAGTCGCCATCGTCACCGGCGCGAACACTGGCATCGGGCAAGCCATCGCGCTCTCGCTGGCACAGGCAGGCGCGGACATCGCCGCCGTGGGCCGGACGCCCGCGACCGAAACGGTGGAGAAAGTCCGCGCACTGGGCCGCAAGGCGCAGATCGTCTCGGCTGACCTCTCGACCATCGCACCCGTCCAGCGCGTCGTCGACGAAACGCTGGAGACGCTGGGCGGCCTCGACCTCCTCGTCAACAATGCCGGGATCATCCGCCGCGCCGACAGCGTGGACTTCACGGAAGAAGACTGGGACGCGGTGATCGACACCAATTTGAAGGTGCTGTTCTTCCTTTGTCAGGCGGCGGGTCGCCACATGATCGCCCAAGGCAGCGGCAAGATCGTCAACATCGCCTCGCTCCTCTCCTTCCAGGGCGGCATCCGCGTCCCCAGCTACACCGCGTCGAAAAGCGGTGTCGCGGGCCTGACCAAGCTGCTGGCCAACGAATGGTCGGCCAGGGGCATCAACGTCAACGCCATTGCGCCCGGCTATATCGCCACCAACAACACCGCCGCGCTGCAAGCCGACGAGACGCGCAACCGCCAGATCCAGGAACGCATCCCCGCAGGCCGCTGGGGCGACCCAAGCGACATCGGCGGCGCGGCGGTATTCCTCTCCTCCAGCGCCGCCAGCTACATCCACGGCCACACGCTGGCCGTCGATGGCGGATGGCTCGCGCGGTAAAACACCGACCGACCGAACGGAGAGGGCGCAAAGCCCCCCGCCCCAAACCACAGGAGGATGGATGCCCGACTTCGACAGGCGTATGCTGATCGGCGCGGTGGCCGGGCTGGTCCCCGCCGCGATCGCAACAGCGGCACCATCCGCCGATCCGGTCGTCCGCACCCGTCATGGTCGCATCCGGGGTGTGCGGGAAGGCGGGCTGCATATATTTCGCGGCGTGCGCTACGGCCAGGACACCGCGCCTCGTCGCTTTCAACCGCCGTTGCCGCCGCAACCCTGGCAGGGCATTGCCGACGCGACCCGCTTCGCGCCATCCTGCCCGCAGCGGGCCACGGTGGGCGCGACCAGCGAGGATTGCCTGTTCCTCAACATCTGGACGCCGGGAACGGAGCGGAACGCCAAGCGCCCGGTGATGCTCTATATCCATGGCGGCGCCTATTCCAATGGCAGCGTGGTCGATCCGCTGAACGATGGACGGCATCTGGCGGCGGCGGGCGATGTGGTCGTCGTCACGGTCAACCATCGGCTCAATGCGCTGGGCTATCTCTATCTCGCCCGGCTCGACTCGCGCTTTGCCGATAGCGGCAATGCGGGGCAACTGGACCTGATATTGGCGCTCCGCTGGGTGCGGGACAATATCGCGGCGTTCGGGGGTGATCCGGGCAATATATTGGTGTTCGGCCAGTCGGGCGGCGGGGCGAAGATTGCCACGATGATGGCGATGCCCGCCGCGCGCGGCCTGTTCCATCGCGCCATCACCATGAGCGGGCAGCAAGTGACGGCCAGCGGCCCGATCAATGCGTCGCGCCGGACGGCGGCCTATCTCGACAGGCTGGGGGTGACGCCGGACGCGCTGCCGACCATGCCGGTCGAACGGCTGATCGAGGGGCTGGCCGCGACCGACCCGATATTGGGCGGCGGCGTCTATATGGGGCCAGTGCTGGACATGCGGTCGCTGGAACGGCATCCCTTCTGGCCCGACGCGCCAGGCCAGAGCAACGCGATCCCGATGGTGCTGGGCAATACATTGGACGAAACGCGCGCCTTCATCGACCCGGACGGGCCGCTGATCCGCGATCTGGACTGGGGCAATCTGGCGGCACGGATGGCGGGCGAGTTGCGCATCGACCTGTCGCCCGAATGGATCGTCGCGCAATATCGCGCGCGCTTTCCCGACTGGTCGGCGGAACGGATTTTCTATGCCGCGACCACGGCGGGGCGCAGCTGGCCGGGGCAGGTGATAGAGGCCGAAGCGCGGGCGCGGGCCGATGCGCCGACCTGGGCCTATCAGGTCGATTTCCAGTCGCCGACCCAGCCAAGGCGCGGCGCGCCCCACACGATGGACATTGCGCTGGCGTTCGGCACGCTGGATGCGGCGGGTTCCTATACCGGCACGGGCGCGGGCGCGCGGGCGGCGAGCGCGGCGATGATGGCGCGTTTCATTGCCTTTGCGCGCGCCGGAACCCCTGATCCGGCAGGAATGGAAGCCTGGCCGCAATATCGGATGGACCGGCGGGCGACGATGATTTTCGACGCGCGCAGCCATGTGCAGGACGACCCAAGAAGCTGGGAACGCACGCTTTTTGCGCGCGCGCCCTATATCCAGCCGGGCAGCTGAGGCAGGGTCGCCGGCAGCGGAACTTTACGAAGTTCGTCCATATCGCCCATGGAAAGTTTATGCGCCTGTTTTCGCCGACGCCAGCGCAGGGCTGGGTCGGGGGCAAGGAGGCTGACGATGGGAAGGGACCGGAGCCGAATGTCGCAGCGGTTGAGGGGGTAGGACAGGGCGCGCAGGCCGGAGCGCAGGTTGATCAATGCCGATCATTTATCCGATGGTTCGTCGCGCGCTCAATCGGATGTTGTTGGAGTGTAGCTGATTGTCGTAAATTGGCCGATTTCGGAATGTCGCCTTACCGTCGGGTAAGAGGGGATAGCCGCCGGTCCTCTTTAAGGCAGGCGACACGAGCGTGAGCGGAAATAGCTGCCTGTCGCCCACCGACCATTTTTGGACGGTGGCAATTCACTTTCACGCTCCCTAAACCTGCCGTTTGCGACGATCACTCTGGAGTAGCGACAGTGGACGATGGGCAGTGGGCTGAGTTGTGTGGCGGCTATCGAATACCTTATGATCCGCGAGGCGCAATCAGCAGATTAAACAGCGACGATACCGAGGCAGCATGGGCTGAACTTTGGCAAGAACTGTATCATCAAGGCGATGTGGGAGAGGCATCATATGCTGCTGTGCCGATGCTCGCGGAGATGCACGAAGTGCGGGGCGTTGCCGATTGGAATACATACGCCATAGCCGCGACTATCGAGGAAGCACGCCAGATGTCGCACAATCCTATCGTGCCTGACTGGCTGTTTGATGATTACAACGGCGCTTGGAAGAAGTTGCAAACGCTGGCTTCAACCGATTTACCAAGGGCGACCGATAGCGAGTTGGTAGACAGCATCCTTGCCGTGCTGGCCTTTGGGAAAGGCCGCATCACCCTCGGCCGCATGGCAATGTTGGCAGATGACGAACGCACGGAACTATTGGATGGAAGCGGTTTCGGCTAATGTCCGCTAAACGCGTATTCTCGCCATAACCTGCCGTTCCGCAAACCACCCGTCAGCGTCGTTCTCGCGTTCGATTTCATGCGGATAAAGACCGGACCGGCAGCAACGGCGCGAATCGCTACGTATTTGACCCGGCCAAATCGCCAGGAGGGTGGATTGGGGACTGTCTGCTTCGGAGGACGTGCGGTCCAATAGCTGTCATAATGAGGTGACGGAAACCCCTGTATTTGGGGTTTTCGCGCATTCGTCCAATCCGACAGTGTTTATCGGGCATCAAGTCGTCATGGAAGGAGCGGCTTTCAAGCGTGGAAAAACGTGTGCGACAATTATGTGATTGCCGTCTATTGCTAAATGTTGGACATCTGAATGAAATAATCCTTGTCAACATTTTCGAAAATTGGTTTCCCACGATAAAGATCAAGTGCTTTCGATTCTTCACCTTCGTACCTAAATTTTCTTATGTATGGCGGTTTTGGTAACCTCTTTTCGATCCCGGTCGTCACGGCGACATCGGTGATTTCGACTGATATCCGTTTCAATTTTACGCCTGGGCCGAAGGTCACGGCAAGGTTTACAGGATCGACGCGTTCCACAGATGTGGCGTCCTTAATGTCGCGAAATGCGACTAGCAGCGGGTAGAATTTGGGAGGCAGGTCCAACCGCACGCGCGCACGCTTGGCTTTCTCGCGCACTGTCATCAAGTCGCGGCCCTCAACGACTATATTTGCGTTCGCCACCGCTCCCGCACGTAACGCGTCCGGAATCAGGTGCACCTGGTAGGCTGCGGCATCGCCCGCTGCGCCATCCGCGCCTCGCAACAGTGCAAAGAGTGTCCTACCATCCGGCAAGTCCACCGCCACAGCCTCACCCCCTAGTTTGTATTGAATCCCTGACACATCGCCCCAACTCTTACCCTTATGCACTTCGGTTTCCACAACCGAACTGCCTGTGCCTAGGCCAGAGGGCGTTTCCACCTCCACCGTGATCTTCTGCCGGAGCCTATCAGACGGAAAGATCGAGCCGCATCCGGCAAGCAACGTTGCTGTTCCGTTCGCGAACAGGCCAAGCAATGTCCGCCGTGCCATCTTGTCGCTATCCCAATCGTTCATCCAATTCCGCCTACAAATTCAATGCCAGTCATGTAGCCGGATTTTCTTAAGAAACGGGCGATATGGCGACAAACAGGTGTTTTCCGTCATCGTCCGCTTTCGAGCGTCACGAATTTGCGCATGACTATCTGCTATTGGTCGGCGGCCGACCGTCTGCTTTTCTAACGCCTGAACCTGAACGAATGACCGCTTCCAAGAAGCAGAAATCGCCCTCTGAACGGCGACAAGTGGCGCAAAGTTGCCCTTTGGAAATCACATATTTGCCGTGCAGCGTTTGCAACGCTGAAAAATGCCGCTGCCATTCCCATGCCCATGTCCGAGAAACATCGTCGCATTGCTACAATGCGCGAAAACCGCATGGTCGGGGTTTTCCGTCACCATGATGACACCGCGCTGTCACAGGTTGCCAGTCATCTGCCCACGCCAACGCCGCATGGCTTTGCTGCGCGCGTAATGACGGGGATGAATGATGCTAAAGGTTTAGCCAGACCCTTTCCCATCCTGTCCTTCATCCCCAACCGCCGCCCAGCGCACGAAACAGATCGACCTGCGCGAAGCCCACGGCGCGGTCGGCGCTGGCCAGGTCGGCGTCGGCCGCCGCCTGCGTCCGCAGCGCGTCGAGCAGCGTGAGGAAGTCGATCCGCCCTTCGCGCTGACGGGCCATGCCGATGCGCGCGGCGCGGGCGGCAGAATCGCGGGCGGAACGCAGCGTCTGGCGGCGGTCGAGCGCATGGGCGTAGGTCGACAGCGCAGTTTCGGTTTCCTCCAGCGCGACCAGTACGGTGCCGTCGAAACTGGCGAGCGAGGCCGCACTGTCCGCCCGTGCCACGGCGATGCGCGCGCGGTTAGCTTCCTGGTTGGGGAAGGCCCAATTGATGAGCGGACCCAGCAGGAAGTTGAGCGGCCCGCCGCCCAATATGTCGCCGCCGCCGATCGCCGTGGTGCCGATCGACCCGCCCAGCGTGATGCGGGGATAAAGGTCCGCCGTGGCGACGCCGATGCGGGCCGTGTCCGCCGCCAGCCGCCGTTCGGCCGCGCGCACGTCTGGCCGCCGGGCGAGCAGCGCCTGCCCGTCGCCGACCGGGATGGGTTGGGTCAGGTCGGGGACTTTGCCCTGCGTCGTCACGGCATCGGGCAATTGTTGCGGCGTGCGTCCGGTCAGCGTGGCGATACGGAACAGGGCAGCATTGCGATCCGCCATCAGCGTGGGGATCAGCGCCTTTTGCTGGTCGCGCAATGTCGTGACGCGGATCACGTCCAGCCGGTCGGACCGGCCCGCGTCGAAACGGGCAGTGGTAATGCGAGTTGTCTTGTCGAGCAGATCGACAGTTTCCTGCGCCACGGCAATGCGCCGGGCCGAAGCGGTCGCATCCACATAGGCGCGCACCGTGTCGGCGACGACGGCGACGCTCACGGCGTCGGCATCCGCAGCGGCGGCATCCGCGTCGCCGCGCGCCGCTTCCACGCCGCGCTTCACCCGGCCGAACAGGTCGAGTTCATAGGCGACGTCAAGGCCCGCATCGACGCTCCAGTTTTCCCGGTCCATGCCGGGCAGCGTCTGGCTTTCCGACACGCGGCCATAGCCGGGCGACGCGGTCATGCTGGTGCGGGGCAGGCGGTCGGCGCGCGCGCCGCGCAGGGATGCCCGCGCCCGTTCCAGCCGGGCGACCGCGACGCGGATGTCGGTATTGGCGGCCAGTGCATCGCGCACCAGCCCGTCGAGCAGCGGATCGTCATAGAGCCGCCACCAGTGGTCGTCGGCAGGCGCAGTGCTGACGACCGGGGTCGCCGCGCCGATGAACGCGCCGGTGGCAGTCGTCGGCGTGGCGGGTGCGCGATAGTCCGGCCCGGCGGCGCAGGCGGTCAGCGCCGATCCGGCAAGGAGGAGAGCAAGGAAATTGCGTGTCATCTTATCTGTCCTATTGCGCCGGTTGCAGCGTGGCGGGCGCTTCGCCTGCCGGGCGACGGCGGGAGAAGCGGTCGCCCAATGCGCGGCACACGACGTAGAAAGTGGGAGTGAACAGCAGGCCGAAAGCGGTCACGCCAGCCATGCCGAAGAATACGGCGGTGCCGAGCGCCTGCCGCAATTCCGCGCCTGCCCCTTGCGCGATCACCAGAGGCACTGCGCCCAGAATGAAGGCGAGGCTGGTCATCAAGATGGGACGCAGGCGGGTTTGCGCGGCTTCCACGGCGGCTTCGATAGCCGAAAGTCCGCGTTCCTCCTCCGCCTGCTTGGCAAATTCCACCACCAGAATGGCATTCTTCGCCGCCAATGCGATCAGCACGACCAGCCCGATCTGCGTCAGGATATTATTATCCATGCCGCGCAGGTTGACGCCCAGCATGGCCGCGAACAGGCACATCGGCACGATCAGGATGATCGATAGCGGCAGCGTGAGGCTTTCATATTGCGCCGCCAAGACGAGGAACACGAAGAACACGGCCATGGCGAACACGATGCCAGCGGTGTTGCCCGCCATCACCTGCTGATAGGCGACGCCGGTCCATTCGCTGCCATAACCAGATGGCAAATTGTCGGTGGCGAGCTTTTCCATGGTCGCAAGCGACTGGCCCGACGAATAGCCCGGCGCGGTGTCGCCGTCGATTTCCACGGCAGGCAGCAGGTTGTAGCGCACGACGCGATACGGCCCGGTCTTGTCCTGAAAAGTCGATACTGCGCCCAGCGGCACCATCTGCCCGCTGTTGGAACGGGTTTTTAGGTTGGCGATGTCGGCCACCGACCCGCGATGGTTGGCGTCCGCCTGCGCCGTCACGCGATAGGTGCGGCCCAACAGGTTGAAGTCGTTGACGAAAGCGGAACCGAGATAGACCTGCATCGCTTCGAACACGCGCTCTGGCGGCACGCCGAGCAGGTCGGCCTTGCGCCGGTCCACATCGGCGAACACGCGCGGGGTGGCGACGTCGAACAATGTGTAGATCTGCGCCAGGCCGGGTGTCTGGTTGGCCTTGGCAATCAAATCCTGACCGACCGTGTTGAGCGCGGCGTAACCGCGATCTTCCCGGTCCTGCACCATCAGGCGATATCCGCCCGCCGAACCGATACCCTGAATGAGCGGCGGCGGCACCAGCAGGATGCGCGCCTTGTCATAGCCCGCGACCGCCTTGTTCGCCTGTTCCATGATCCCGGCATAGGTGACACCTTCCTTCTTGCGTTCGGCAAAGGTGTTGAAGGGAAAGTAGATCGCGGCACTGTTGGGCGCCTGCGTCTGCGACGGGCCATGGAAGCCGGCGAACATCACCGCGCCGCGCAAGCCCTTGATCGGCAGGATCTTCTCCGCCACTTCGCGCGTCACCTTGTCCGTGCGTTCGAGCGACGCACCCGACGGCAATTGCACCACGGCCAGGAAATAGCCCTGATCCTGCGACGGGATGAAACCGCCGGGCGTGACCCAGAACAGGGCGATGGTCGCCATGATCAGGCCCGCATAGGTCAGCAGCATCTTTTTGGGCCGGGCGACGAGGAAGCGGGTGAGGCGGCCATAGCCGTTGCTCAGCCGATCGAAGCCATGGTTGAAGCCATCGACCAGCACGCCCGCCTTCTGCCGCCAGAGCGGATCGCCGCTGCGGTCGCGCGGGCCATGCTTGGCCCGAAGCAACAGGGCGGCGGCGGCGGGCGACAGCGTGAGCGAGAGGATAAGCGAAATCACCGTCGCCGTAGAGATGGTAACTGCGAACTGCTGGTAGAAAGCGCCCGAAATGCCCGTGATGAACAGGGTCGGCACGAACACCGCGCACAGCACCAGCACGATGGCGACCAGCGCGGTCGACACTTCGTCCATTGACACGCGCGCCGCCTCCAGCGGGGTCATGCCATGCTCGATATTGCGCTCGACATTTTCGACCACGACGATGGCGTCATCGACCACGATGCCGATCGCCAGCACCAGCCCGAACAGCGACAGGTTGTTGAGGCTGTAACCCAGCCCCGCCAATATGGCCGCCGTGCCGATCAGGGACACGGGAATGGCAATGATCGGGATGACCGCCGCACGCCAGTTTTGCAAAAAGACGAGGATGACGAGGACGACCAGCAGCACCGCTTCGATCAAGGTCTGGTAAACCGCGTCGATCGACTGGCTGATAAATTCGGTCGGGTTGTAGATGACGCTATATTCCAGCCCCTTGGGGAAGCGGGCGGACATCTGGTCCATCTGCGCCTTCACCTTTTCCGCCGCGTCCAGCGCGTTGGAGCCGGGGCGCTGCATCACCGCGATGACTACGGTGGGGTTGCCCGACAGGTAGGTGTTGACGCCATAATCCTGCGCGCCCAGCTCGACACGGGCGACGTCGCTGACGCGGACCTGATGGCCGTCGGCGTCGGTGCGGATGACGATATTGGCGAACTGCGCGGGTTCGTTCAACCGACCCTGCATCTCGATGCCAAGCTGGAAGGCTTCACCGCGATCATAGGGGGGCTGGCCAATCGACCCGGCCGATACCTGGACGTTCTGCGCGCGCAGGGCAGCGACGATTTCACCCGCCGTCAGGTCACGCGCGGCGGCACGATCCGGGTCGATCCAGATGCGCATGGCATAGTCGCGCGCGCCAAACAGCTGCACATCGCCCACGCCGTCCAGCCGCGCCAGCCGGTCGCGCACCTGCGTCAACGCATAGTTGGACAGGTAATCGCGGTCGAACGTGCCGTCGGGCGACTGGAGGTTGACGACCATCAGAAATTCGGGCGTCGTCTTGCGCGTGATGACGCCCAGACGCTGCACTTCCTCCGGCAGTCGCGGGGTGGCCACGGCGACGCGGTTCTGCACCAGCACCTGCGCGGCGTCCAGATCAGTGCCGACCTTGAACGTGACGGTGATCGTCACGCGCCCGTCGCCAGTGGACTGGCTACTCTGATACAGCATGTCGTCCACGCCGTTGATTTCCTGCTCGATCGGCGCGGCGACGGTGGAGGCGACGGTTTCGGCGGACGCGCCGGGATATTGGGCAGACACCGTGACCGTGGGCGGCACGATGTCGGGATATTGCGACACGGGCAGCCCGAAAAAGGCAATCGCGCCGACGACGGTGATGATCACCGCGATGACGGCGGCAAAGATCGGCCGGTCGATGAAGAAGCGGGATAGGCGCATCGGACATGTCCTAGATGGCGTGAAAAGGGGCGCGCGATCCGGCAGGGATCACGAGAATTGACTTAGCCCCTCTCCTTCAGGGGAGGGGTTGGGGTGAGGGCTTGCGACAGACGCAATGCTATCTGGCCGGCCCCGACCCAATGAGGGGGTTACCGCGCGAAGGTGGCCTGTGCAGCCGCTGGCGCTGCGCCGTCCACCGGCGTTACCGGCGGGGGTGTCGGCGTGATGCGGGCAGGGCGGGTGGCAACCTTTGCGCCCGGCATCGCGGCCTGCGCATTGGTCACGACCACCCGGTCCTGCGGCGACAGGCCGGACCGAATGATGCGCAGGCCATCGACCAGCGGACCCAGTTCGACTGGCTTGGCCGACACGCTGTCATCCTTGCCCACCACCAGCACCGTCTTGCGCGCCTGATCGGACTGGATCGCGTCGTCGGGGACCAGCAGGGCATTGACCTTGCCGCCATTGGCCAGTCGCATATTGCCGAACAGGCCGGGGGCCAGGAATTTCGCGGGATTGGCGAAGACGGCGCGCACGCGAATGGTGCCGGATCGGGGGTCCAGACCATTGTCGGTAAAGTCCAGCTTACCCTTCCAGCGATAGTCGCTTTCATCCTGCAACCGCACTTCGACTGCGCCGTCCGTCCCGCCATCGCGCTGCGATTTCAGGTAAAGCGCTTCGGACGCATCGAAGTTGAAATAAATGGGGTCGAGCCGGTTCACGGTGGTCAGCAATGTCGCGCCAGCGCCTTCCGCAGCGGAAACGAGATTGCCCACATCCACGCGCCGGTCGGACACGCGGCCCGCAATCGGCGCGCGCACCTGCGTAAACTCCACATCCAGCGCGCGTTGCCTCTCGCGCGCCTGCGCCCCTGCCAGTGCGGCCTGCGCAGCTTGCAGGCGGGATCGCAGCGCATCGACTTCGCTGGCGGACACCGCTTCGTCGCCGGTCAGGCGCTGGACCCGGCCATAGTCGTTCTGCGCCAGCAGCATGGCACTGCGTGCGCTGGCGACATTGGCGTGCGCTTCGGCCAGCGCCGCGCGGAACGGGCGGCTGTCGATGGTGAATAGCAACTGGCCGCGCCCCACCGTGTCGCCATCGCGGAAATGAATGGCCGTCACCGCACCCGACACGCGCGGGCGGATTTCCACGCTCTGGCTGGGGGCGAAGCGGCCGACATAATCGTCCCACTGCGTGACGGCGCGTTGCAGCGGGGCGGACACACCGACCGATGCGATGGTGGCGGCGGCGGCCTGCGCGTGCGGGCGATCGACCAGTTTCCACACCACCCCGCCTGCAACGACAAGGGCAATGAGCGCCAGCGCGCCATGCCGCCTGCGCCGGCGCGTGATGGGGGTGGCGTTGCGGCTATCGGTATCGATGGGGGCGAGCATGTTCATGCAAAACTCCGGGTCTTGGGCGCGCCGCGCACGGCGCCGATGAAGGCAAGCAGCCGTTCGAGATGGGATTCGGTAAAGCCTGCGGCGTGGAAGGCGGCGATGCGCGCGGGGTGCAGCGCATGGCCACGATGCCACCCTTCGACTGCGATATGGCGCAACGCTTCGAGCCGCGCGCTGGCCAGCACCGGGCTGGGCCGGTCGCCGAAGATCAGCCGGTGCAGCCGCGTCCAGCGCCCCGGCGGGCGCAGCGATGCCATAGTGTCGCGCCGCGCAAGATGCACCACCTGCCATTCCAGCAGCGAGAAATCGGCCACGGTGGCGGCGGGGGCGGGGGCCAACACCGGCGCGAAACCGGCCGATCCGCCCTCTGCAATGGCATTGAATGAAAGATAGGCCATGACATAAGTCCCCTGTTGCATGGCGCAGCCGAACGCGGGCGGCGCGTGGGCACACGCCGCGCGGACGCTGTCCGGCTGCCAATGATGAAATCTGGACGAGACGGCGCGACCGCAGCGCGCATAGGCGTTACGGGGCATCGGCCCTGTCGGGTGATGATGAAGTCGATGCTGAAGCCAGAGCCGCGCCCGCTTATATGCGGGCTACTGCGCCTTGGTGGTCAGCCACGATCCCTGTTGATGTGACGCTGCATTCGACCTCCATGGGGGAAGCCCCCGCCGAATTAACTACTATGCGGTATATAAAGCGATGCTGCGCCGCGTCAACCGCTATTTCATACCGATCGGTATTTTAACGGAAGGAAAGCGAAAATCGCGTTCTAACGGCTCGGCCACATGGCCAATGTCGTGTCGATCAGCTGCTCCAGCCGCTCGACCGGAACCCCTGCGCCTGCCTGAACGGCCATGCCCTGGACCACGGTGGACAGGTAACAGGCCAGCGCCTGTGGCTCGACCCCTGCGGGCAGGTCGCCTTCCTTCTGCGCGCGCTCGAACCGTTCGACCATCGCCCGGTCCGACGATGCGCGGCGGGCCAGCACTTCGTCGCGGATACATTCAGCATGAGTCGTGCCGCCGACGGACGCAACGACGCCCATGCAGCCGCGCGGATCGTCGCCCCCGGTCTGGATCGCCAGCGCCCCGCGCAGCAGCCGGTCGGCCACGCCCTTGGCGGTAGGGGCGTCAAGCGCCGTCTGGACATAGCAAAGCTTGTCGCGCTCATACAGGTCGAGCGCTTTGCGGAAAAGGGCTTCCTTATTACCGAAACAGGCATAGAGGCTGGGTTTTGTGATGCCCATCGCATCGGTCAGTTCAGCGAGCGACGCACCCTCATAGCCGCGCCGCCAGAACACTTCCAGCGCAGCGGCCAGTGCCGTTTCCGGGTCGAACTCGCGCGGGCGACCTCTGGCAGGGGCGGAACAGATTTTCATACCGATCAGTATATAGGCACGTTGTCCCCCAAGTCCATAGCCTGTGCCGGGGGCTTGAGCGTCAGGGGCAAGCCGGCGGCTATGAACACGACGCGGTCGGCAAAGCGTGCCACGCCCTGATTGATGTCGCCCGCCATGTCGCGGAACCGGCGGGTCAGCGCATTGTCGGGGACGATGCCAAGGCCCACTTCGTTCGACACGAAGATCACCGGCCCCGCCGCATCCGCCACCGCCTGCGCCAGCGCGCCTAGCGCAGCGGTGGCATCGCGATCGGCAAACAGCAGGTTGGATGTCCAGAGCGTCAGGCAATCGACCAGCAGCACCGCGTCCGCCCGGCTTTCCGCCACGATGGCATCGGGCAGGTCCAGCGGCGCTTCGACCGTGCGCCAGCGCGGCCCCCGGTCGTCGCGATGCCGCGCGATACGCTGTGTCATTTCCGGGTCGAGCGCCTGCGCAGTGGCGATATAGACCAGATCGCCCGGCAACGCTTGCGCCCATGCCTGCGCAAAGCGGCTCTTGCCCGAACGCGCACCGCCCAGCACCAGCAGCGATTTTTCCCCGCGCATCACAAGCATCTCCCGTTTCCGTCATATTTCGATTGTCCTCTAGCAAGAAATTGGCAATCGGCATCCCCGGATCGACAAGCATGGGGCAATGATGTGACGGAATGGACCCTGCATGGCGGCAACCTGTCGCACGCGATGCGCGCCTTCCCCAACGCGCCCGGCCCGTGGCTGGACCTGTCCACGGGCATCAACGCCGATCCATGGCCGATTCCCGCCGATTTGGCGATCGACTGGCATCGCCTGCCTGACGCGGCGGCGCTGACGGAACTGGAACGGGCGGCGGCAACCTGTTTCGGGACGGACCCGGCGCGCGTGCTGGCGCTGCCCGGCACCGAAATGGGCCTGCGCGCGCTCGCCACACTCGGCCTGCCTGCGCCGCTGCGCCATGTCGCGCCGGGATACCGCACCCATGCGCACGCTCTTGGCGACAGCACGCCAATCGCCTTTGCCGATGTGGGGCGGACGGCCGCGCGGGGCGGCACGATCCTGCTGGCGAACCCGGCCAATCCCGACGGGCGGCTTACGACGCGCGCGGACCTGATGGCGCTGACGGAGATACTGGCCGCGCGCGCCGGGTGGCTAGTCGTGGACGAAGCCTTTGTCGACGCGCAGGATGACGCCAGCATCGTGCCGCTGCTTGGTCCCGACGCTCCAGTGATCGTCATGCGCTCCTTCGGCAAGTTTTTCGGACTGGCCGGCGTCAGGCTGGGCTTTGCGATCGGGCCAGTCGCGCTGATCGCGCGGTGGCGCGCGATGCTGGGCAGTTGGCCGCTGTCCGCCGCCGCAATCGCCATCGGCACGGCGGCCTATCGCGATACCGACTGGATCGCAGCAACCCGCCTGCGACTGGTCGATCGCGCCGCCGCGCTGGACACGATGCTGGCGCGCCACGGCCTTGCCGCGACAGGCGCCTCGCCCTTATTCAGGCTCATCGACGGTGAAGCTGCGGCGCTGTTCGCCCATCTCGCGCGGCAGGGCATATTGACTCGCCCGTTCGATTATGACCCGCGCTGGCTGCGATTGGGTGTGCCAGCCACGGCGCAGGATCTGAACCGGCTCGACCGGGCGCTGGCCAATGGCTGATCCGGTCGCGCTCGCCGCGCTGATGCTCGACGCGGCGGTCGGTTGGCCCGGCCCGCTCTATCGGCGGATCGGCCATCCGGTCGGGCTGTTTGCCGCGCTGATCGAACGGGGCGCGGCATGGGGCAACCGGGCAGACCAGTCCTTTGCATCGCGGCGCGCTGTGGGCATCGTCACGATCCTCGCGCTGCTGACTGTCACCGCCACCCTGTGCTGGCAGGCGCAGGCGGCGCTGGTCAACCTGCTCGGCGGTTGGGCGTGGATCGCGCTGGCCTTGCTGGCATGGCCCGCACTGGCGCAGCGCAGCCTGCACGATCATGTCCGCCCCGTCGCCGACGCGCTGGACCGGGGAGACCTGCCCGGCGCGCGGAAGGCGGTCGGCATGATCGTCGGGCGCGACACGGCGGCGCTGGACGAAGCGGGCGTGGCGCGCGCGGCGATAGAGAGCCTGGCCGAAAGCTTCTGCGACGGCGTGGCCGCGCCCTTGTTCTGGCTGCTGACCTTCGGCCTGCCGGGTGTCTGGTGTTACAAGGCGATCAACACCGCCGACAGCCTGATCGGCCACCGCGAACCGCAATGGCGCGCCTTTGGCTGGGCAGCGGCGCGCATCGACGACATTGCCAACCTGCTGCCTGCGCGTCTGGGTAGCGGGATTTTGTGCCTCGCCGGGATGGGCGGATGGCGGGTGATGGCGCGCGACCATGGCAGGCACGCCTCGCCCAATGCAGGCTGGACGGAAGCGGCAATGGCGGGCGCGCTGAACCTGCGGCTCGCCGGGCCGATCGCCTATGATGGCGTGGTGGCGGACAAGCCGTGGATCGGGTCCGGCCGGGTCGAGGCCAATGCTGCCGACATTCGCCGCGCCCTGCGCCTCTATCGCCGCGCCTGCCTGATCCTGTGGGGCGTGGCGGCGGCGGTCTGGCTTATCTGACCGCCGCAAGCGCCAGCAGCGCGACTTCGACCAGTTCGATCCCCGCGCCATGGCCATCGCCCGATATGCCGCCGATCCGTTGCCTGATCCAAAGCGCCCACAGCGCGATCAGGACCGGCGTGGCCAGCAACATGGGCATGGTCCAGCTACAGCCCAGCAGAACCGCACCCCAAAGCAGGATGTGCCGCACGCCAATCGCAGCGCTGAACCGCGCCCCCAGCCCCTCATGCAATGGCGGCAGCCAGCGCGCCCAAGCGAGCGGCCCGATCCGCGCGGCAAAGGGGATGAGCAGCAGCGGCAGGATCATGCCACGCTCCAGCAGCGCATGAAGCAACACCAGCTTGGCGATCAAAAGCAGCATGATCGCCACCACGCCAAAGCTGCCCACATGCGGATCAGCCAGCACCGCGCGCAATCGGGCGGGATCGCGATGCCCCGCGCCGACAGCATCGGCCAGGTCCGCCAGCCCGTCGATATGCAGCGCGCCGGTTATCCCGACCCATGCCACCAGCACCGCAAGCGCCGCCATCCACGGATCACCGATCAGCGCCGCCACTCCTGCCAGCAACGCGCCGATGATGAAGCCGACAGCGGGAAACCAGCGCATCGACCGGGCAAATGCGCCATCATCCACCCACACCGCTGGCAACGGCAGGCGCGTCAAAAACTGCGCGGCGATGATCAGCCCCTTCATGCCCGCAACCCGACAATCTGCGCCGTCAAATTCTCGCCGCGCCACAGCCGCAGCGACAGCAGCGCCGCATAGGGCAGGTCGAAAGCGAAGGCCTGCCTATGATCGAACCCGCACAAAGCCGCCAGCGCCGCGCGCATCGCTCCGCCATGGGTCACGACCAGCGTAGCGCCATGGGGCAGCGCGTCGCACGCCGCCCCGACCCGCGCGACCAGCTCCGACCAGCGTTCGCCGCCGGGCGGGGCGTGGCCATCGGGATCGGCCCAGAACCGCCCCAGTGCCTCTGCGTCAATCTCCACCGGGGCAAGGCCGTCCCACGCCCCGAAATCCAGCTCGCGCCAGCGCGGATCGACGGTCACGCCCTTGCCGCTGGCCTGCGCGATCGCTGCCCCCGCCGCCTGCGCCCGGCACAGGTCGGACGTGACGATCCGGTCCACCGGCAACCCCTGCGCCCGCGCCACGCAGGCGGCGATCCCCGCCGCGCTCGATGGCACATCGGTCCGCCCGATCATCCGCCCCGGCACGTCCGGCGCGCCATGACGCAACAGGTGCAGCACCGCGCCGGTCACGCCGTGCGCCCCGCCACTCCGGCCTGCGCAAAGGTCGCCATCCCCTCATGCGCGGCCAGCGCGGCGCGGATCACGCCGACCGCCACCGCCGCGCCGCTCCCTTCGCCCAGCCGCATGTCGAGCGAGAGGATGGGCGTCAGGCCCAGCCGGTCGAGCAACCGCCGATGCCCCGGTTCGGCGGACACATGCCCGGCCAGACAATGATCGGTAATGGCAGGCGCGAACGCCGCCAGCGGCGCAATGGCGGCGCAGGATATGAACCCATCCAGCACCACCGGGATGCCGAGGGCGCGCGCCTGCACCACAGCACCCGCAATCGCCGCAATCTCTCGCCCGCCCAGCCGCGCCAGCATCGCGAACGGCGTGGCTGAACCATGATGCAGCGCCAGCGCATGGCTGACGACATCAACCTTGCGCGCAATGCCTGCCGCATCCACGCCCGTCCCCGGCCCGACCCATGACGCTGCATCCCCGCCAAAGGCCTGCGCGCACAGCGCCGCCGCCGCCGTCGAATTGCCGATCCCCATTTCGCCCACCACCAGCAGGTCGAGCCCCGGATCGACCGCCGCCGCGCCGATCGCCAGCGCCGCCAGACATGCGCCCTCGTCCATCGCCGGACCGGCAGTGAAGTCGGCGGTGGGCGTATCGAGGGCGATGGGATGGATCACCACCTCCATGTCCGCCGCCCGCGCCAGCGCATTGATCGCGCCGCCCCCGGCCCGGAAATTATCGACCATCGCGGCAGTCACGCTGGCGGGATAGGCGCTCACGCCATGGATGACGACACCATGATTGCCCGCAAAGATCGCCGCCCGCGCACAGGCGATCTGGGGCAGGGGCGTCCCTTGCCACCCGGCGAAGAAAATCGCGATCTCCTCCAGCAGGCCCAGCGATCCGGCGGGCTTGGTCAGTTCCGCCTGACGCGCGCGCGCCGCCGCGATGCTGCCAGCTTCCGCCACGGACAGATCGCGCAGCGCCGCATGGAACGCAGCGGGGGAGGCAAAGCCGCTCATTCCGCGACGAAGCCCGGCGGCGGGGTGCGCGTGATGAAATGCCCCTTCACCCCCTGCGGCCATTGGCCAAACGGCACCCGGCCATGTTCGCTGGCGGCATAATGGACGGCATAGTCGAGGATCGCGGTCGCCGCCTCCGTTTCCGGCGCGAACCGGCCCAGCACATAGCCGACCCGACCGGGGCCACGCAGATGCACCGTGCAATGGTCGGCGCACGCGAACAGGCACGCCATTTCCTGCACGGCGATACCGGCATAGCGCGGGTCGCTCGCCTGCACGTCCCGCAATATCTCCACCATTGCCGCACCGCCGCGCCGCCCCTGCGCATCTTCCCGCGCGTCCTTGCTGTGGCGGCATGTGTTGCAGGCGACGATGGCCGGGCCATCCTCCACGGGTTTCAGCATGATTTTCGTCCTTGTTTGCGGGTCATCGCACGACTCTATTGTCGCGCCAGTTCTGGCGATCCTGCCATCCGCGCCGTTCCAGTTCGGGCGTGGCGCTGTCCTGCGCGGGATAGCCAATGCACAGCAAAGCGATCAGCGACCAGCCGGACGGCACGTCCAGCATGGCGGTGACGGCCACGGGGTCGAGGATCGACACCCACCCCACGCCAATGCCCCGCACCCGCGCCGCCAGCCACAAAGTATGCACCGCCATCACCACCGAATAATGCAGCATTTCCGGCATGGTCGCGACGCCCAGCCCATGGCCCGCAACGGGTGCTTCATCGCAAAATACCGCCACGATTTCCGGCGCATGATCGATGCCGTGCAATTTGAGCGCCAGATAATCGGCATGGCGCGCCGTGCCGTCATGCCGCGCGCCTGCCAGCAATATCTGCGCATCGACATGGGCGGCCAGCGCCTGCCGCAATGCCGCGTCCTCCACCTGCACGAACCGCCATGGCTGCGCATTGCCGACCGACGGCGCGCAGGCCGCCGCATCGAACAGCGCGTCCATCTCCGCCCGTGGCACCGGATCGCCCCGGAAATGGCGCACATCGCGCCGCCAGTGCAGCAGCGCGTCGAACTGCGCGGCGAACGCCGCGTCGAACAAAGGCGGGGCGTCGCTCAAAATTCGATGCCCTTCTGCGCCTTGACCCCCTGCGACCGGAAGGGGTGTTTGACTGCCACCATGTCCGTCACCAGATCCGCCGCTTCGATCAGCGCGTCGGGCGCATTGCGGCCCGTGACGATGACATGCTTCATCGCCGCCCGCCCGGTCAGCACCGGCAGCACTTCGTCCAGCGGCAGATAGTCGTAGCGCAGCACGATGTTCAGCTCGTCCGCCACCACCATGGCATAAGACGGATCGGCGATCATCCGGCACACTTCGTCCCAGGCCGTGCGCGCAACCGCAATGTCGCGGGCGCGGTCCTGCGTGTCCCAAGTGAAGCCCTCGCCCATCGGCTTGAACTCGACATGATCGGGAAAGGCATCGAACACCGCCTTTTCGCCGGTCGCCATAGCGCCTTTCACGAACTGGACGACGCCCACCTTCATGCCATGGCCGATCGCGCGGACCACCATGCCCAATGCCGCGCTGGTCTTGCCCTTGCCAGTGCCGGTATGGACGATCAGCAGCCCTTTTTCCTGCGTCTTGCCCGCGACGATTTTTGCCTGAGCGGCCTGACGCTTGCGCATTTTTTCGGCGTGCCGGGCTTCCTCATCCAACATGAATATCCTTTCGTATCAAATAGATGTCCATGATCCAGCTATGGCGCGCACGCAGATCCGCCCGCAAAGCGGCAATGCGCGGTCCGGCGACCGCCAATGATCCCTCGACCAGCGCTTCCTGCGCCATGCCCAGATAGGCGCCCCACCAGATATGCAGGCCAGCCGGGTCAAGTCGCTCGAACGCGCACCCGCTGTCCAGCATCGCGACGACAGTATCGACACCATCGGGCCAGCCGCCCTCCCGCAACCGCCGACCCGTGGTGATCAACACCGGATCGGCCAAATTATTCAATGGGATAGTGTGCGCCGCCGTCAGCGCCTGTATGGCAGTGATGCCCGGCACGACACGCAACTCTATGTCCATGTCGCTGTCGCGCAAACGGTCGACGATGCGCAGGCTGCTGTCATACAGCGACGGGTCGCCCCACACCAAAAGCGCGCACCGTCCGCCGCCGGGCAGATGCGCGGTGATGGCCGCCGCCCACGCCCCGGCAATCGCATCATGCCAATCGCGCACCGCGCCCAGATAATCCTCGCGCCCATCGCGCACCGGCAGGTCGAACTCGACCACTCTCGTCGCGCCGGTCAACACCGCCGCGCATATCCCCCGGCGCAGGTCGATCAGGTCCGCCTTGGCGTCCCCCTTGCGCGGCAACAGGATCAGGTCGGCTGCGTTCATCGCCCTGACCGCTGCCCCGGTCAGATGATCGGGATTGCCCGTGCCGATGCCGATCAGGTCGATGGCGATCA
The DNA here is from genome assembly GCF_014280435.1 of Sphingobium sp. KCTC 72723. Lineage (NCBI taxonomy): Bacteria > Pseudomonadati > Pseudomonadota > Alphaproteobacteria > Sphingomonadales > Sphingobiaceae > Sphingobium > Sphingobium sp. KCTC 72723. The sequence goes on from NZ_CP060388.1 coordinate 3,207,537, forward strand.
TGCGGCCGGCGCGATCATGTGAAAGAAGCTGCCCGTCACATGCCCCCGATGCGACCCGGTTTCGGCCACATCCGCGCCATCGGCGTCCGTCACATGGGCCAGTGGCGCGTCGCCCTGTTCGACGATGGTGGCATAGTGAAATTCATGGCCCCGCAGGCACGTCCCCGCCGCGATGGCCCCCAGCGGCGCGATCAGCCGCGCATGGCGATAGCCCAGATGCATCCGCCGCTGCGCATGGCTGGTGACCAGGCCAAGCAGCCCGGCCATGCGATGATGAACGCCGTCCTTTGCGATCAGCGCATCCCCCAGCACCATATAGCCGCCACATTCGCCATGCACCGGGCGCGTCTGCGCATGGGCGCGCAGCCCCGCCAGAAAGTGCCCCGCCGCCGCGATCCGCCCGGCGTGCAGTTCGGGATAGCCACCGGGCAACCACACCAGATCAGCGTCCAGCGCAGGCGCTTCGTCGGCCAGCGGCGAAAATGGCATAATCTCCGCCCCCGCCTGCCGCCAGCCGTCCAGCAGATGTGGGTAGGTGAAGGAAAATGCCGCATCCTGCGCCAGCGCGATCCGCTGCGCCGGGGGCAGGGGCAGCGCGCCACCCCCCGTCCGCGCCGCCGCCGCCGCCGCCGCCACGATCGCCGCCAGATCGACATGCGCGCGCAGGAAAGCGGCATAATCGCCAATCGCCCGGTCCAGATCGGGATGCTCGATTGCCTGCACCAGCCCCAGATGCCGCTCCGGCAGCGTCAGGTCGCCGCGCCGGGGCAACGCGCCCAGCACCTTGATCCCCACCGCCTCCATCCCCGCCCGCGCCAGCCTTTCATGACGCGGACTGGCGACCCGGTTCAGGATCACCCCCGCGAACGGAAGGTCTGGCATGAACAGGGAAAAGCCAAGCGCGGTCGCGGCGGCGGACTGCGCCTGTCCGCTGACGTCCACGACCAATATGACCGGCCAGCCCATGCGTTGCGCCATGTCCGCGCTCGCGCCATTGCCGCTGGCCCCGGCCCGCGCCACCCCGTCGAACAGGCCCATCGACCCTTCGGCCAGCGCGATGTCCGCGCCCGCCGCCTTGGCCGCGATCCCTTCGATCAGCGCAGGCGTCATTGCCCAGCTATCCAGATTGAACGACGCCCGCCCGCTGGCCGCGCGATGGAAGGCCGGGTCGATATAGTCCGGCCCGCTCTTGAACGGCTGCACCACCAGCCCGTCCTGCACCAGCGCCCGCAACAGCCCCAGCATCACCGTGGTCTTGCCGGTGCCGGAAGCGGGCGCAGCAATCATCAGGCCGGGAACGCTCATGCGTCCGTCTCCGCAAAAGGTGAAGCCGCGCTTTGCGGCCGAAACCGCCGGTCATAATCGGGCGCGTACAAGCTGCTCTCGCCAAAATCCTCGGCGCTCAACACCCGCCCGACCAAAATCAGCGCCGTGCGCTCCATGCTGCCCGCCACGGCTTCCACGATGGTGGCGAGCGTCGCCCGGACCACTCGCTCGTCGGGCCAGCTTGCCCGCCACACCACCGCGACCGGGCATTCCGCGCCATAATCCGGCGTCAGGTCGGCCACCACCCGATCAAGCTGATGGATCGACAGATGGATCGCCAGCGTCGCCCCCGTCGCGGCAAAGGCGCGCAGGCTCTCGGCCGGCGGCATCGTGCTGGCCCGACCCGGCGTGCGCGTCAGCACCACCGATTGCGTCAGTCCGGGCAGGGTCAGTTCCGCTTCCAGCGCGGCGGCGCTGGCGGCAAAGGCCGGGACGCCGGGCGTGATCGTGAACGGGATGGCCAGCGCCCGCAACCGCCGCACCTGCTCCCCCATCGCCGACCAGATCGACAGGTCGCCCGAATGGAGCCGCGCGACATCCAGCCCCGCCGCATGGGCCGCTGCCATCTCCGCAATAATCGCATCCAGCGACAGCGACGCGGTATTCACGATGCGCGCACCCGGTGGGCAATGGTCCAGCAGTGCTTCCGGCACCAGCGACCCGGCATAGAGGCACACAGGCGATGCGGCGATCAGGTCGCGCCCGCGCAATGTCAGCAGGTCCGGTGCGCCGGGACCGGCGCCAATGAAATATACGGTCATGGGGCAAATCCTTGGGCAATGGCGCAGGTCGCCATGCGATCGGGCGAAACGCGGCGGGAGTGGAGCAGGAAGGCGCGCGGCCCGGCGGCGGCTAGCGCGGCGGCTTCGGCGACGCTCCCCACGCCATAGGCGCGCAGGCTGGCGGGGGAGTGGCTGTGCGTCGTGACCGATTGCAAAGCATCGCGCGCAATGGCCAGCAATGGCACGTCCATCGCCCGCGCCAACGGTGCCAGCAACGCGACCTTATCTTCCGGCGCGGCCAGCGCATCGACCGCGACGACGCCATGCTGCGCCAACGCCGCCTCCAGCGCGGCAAGGCCCGCGCCGCCGCGAAATCCAAATCCCGCGACGATCATAGCGTGACGCTCCACTGCACGACGGGGAAGGACGCCCGCCACCCCCGACGGCTGCCCAGCGGCGCAGCCCGCGCCAGCTCGATCCGCAGCAACGTGCCGCCCCTGATCCCATGAACCCGCGCCAGCAGCGCTTCGGACTCCAAACTCACGGCATGGGCGACGACTCGCGTGCCGGGCAGTAACCGCGCGAACAAGGCTTCCAGGAAAGCATCGGACAGCCCGCCACCAATAAACACGGCATCGGGCGCGCCATCGCGGGGCAGGGCGTCCGGCGCGCGCCCGATAACAACCGCCAGCCGATCCACCCCCAGCGCCATCGCATTACGCCCGATCCGCGCCGCCCGTGTCGCATCACCCTCAAACGCAGTGGCCCGATTGGCCGGATGCGCCAGCAGCCATTCGATCCCGACCGATCCCGATCCCGCGCCAATATCCCACAGCATTTCACCCGGACGCGGGGCCAGCGCCGCCAGCGCCAGCGCACGGACTGGCGCCTTGCTGATCTGCCCGTCATGGTCGAACCACTCGTCTGCTCGCCCCGGCACGCAGGGCAGGGCATCGCCACCCCCGGCACAGGCAATCGCCACCGCGACCGGATGGGCAATGTCGCCAAAATCGAGCGTGTCGGCGGCAACAGTGCGCACCCGTTCGCGCGACCCGCCCAGCGCCTCCAGCACATGCAGCGTTGATGGTCCGAACCCGGTCCCGGTCAGATAGGCCGCCAGTTCCGCCACCGCCGCACCATCGCGGACCAGCGCAAGGACACGTCCCCCCGCCACCAGATGCGGCCGCAATCGCGTCATCGGCGCAGCGTGCAGCCCCAGACAGACCGTCCGCTCCAGCGCCCAGCCCAGCCGCGCCGCCGCCAGCGAAAAACTGGACGGCGCAGGCATGGCCCGCCATTCGCCCGGTTCTAGCTGCGCCGTCACCACCGACCCCGCCCCGAACCAGAAGGGATCGCCCGACGCCAGCATCACTACCCGCCGCCCGCGCTGCGCCATCAGCATCGCCACGCCATCGGCAAAAGGCACCGGCCAAATCATCGTCTCGCACGCCAGCGCAGGCAACAACGCCAGATGCCGCGCCGCCCCCGTCACCAGTTCCGCTTGCGCCAGCGCCTGCCGCGCCGCTAGGGACAGGCCGTCGGCTCCATCCTCACCGATGCCGATGATCGTCAGCCAGGGAGCGTCAGCCATGCCCAACATCCTGCTGCTGGGCGGCACGAGCGAGGCCAGCGCGCTCGCCCGTCTGCTGGCCGACGCGGATATGCCCACGACGCTCAGCTATGCCGGGCGCACCGACCATCCCCGCGCGCAGCCGGTGCCGGTGCGGGTCGGCGGCTTTGGCGGGGTGGAGGGGCTGGCCCGCCATCTGCGCGACCATCGCATCACCCATCTGGTCGACGCCACGCACCCCTTCGCCGCGCAGATGAGCGCCAACGCGGTGGAGGCCGCGCGCATCGCCGCCGTGCCGCTGATCGCGCTGACTCGCCCGGCATGGCGCGCGCAGCCGGGCGACCGCTGGACCCATGTGCCGGACATTGCCGGGGCCGTCGCTGCCCTGGCTGGGCCGCCACGCCGCGTCATGCTCGCGCTGGGCCGGATGCATGTCGATGCCTTTGCCGCGCAGCCCCAGCATCATTATCTGCTGCGCTTCGTCGATCCGCCCGCCACGCCGCCCGTGCTGCCCGATCACAGCCTGATCGTCGATCGTGGCCCCTTCAACGTGGAAGGCGACAGCGCCCTGATGCAGGCGCATGGCATCGAGCTTGTCCTCTGCAAAAATGCCGGCGGCACCGGCGCGCAGGCCAAGCTGCTCGCCGCCCGCGCGCTCGACCTGCCGGTCATCCTGATCGACCGCCCCGTGCTGCCACCGCGCGATGAAGTCCACAGCCCCCATGCCGTCCTGCGCTGGCTGGGTCATGCCGCCGACCGTGGCGTATAGAGGATCGGCCCCGCCGCCCGTTCGATGATCCGCGTGGCGCTCGACCCGACGATCACCATCGTGCGCATATCGGCCATCTCCGGCGTCGCCTGCGACAGCGGCACGACCTGTAGATGCTCGTCCGACGTGGACACGGCGCGCGCGAACAGCATAGGTCGCTCGTCGCCACATATGCCCCGCAACAGCCGCAGGATCGCGGCAAAGCCCTCCGCCCGCGCCTTCGACCGGGGGTTGTAGAAGGCAATGGCGAAATCCGCCTCCACCGCCAGCCGCACCCGCCGCTCGATCAAGCCCCAGGGTTTCAGATTATCCGACAGGTTGATGGCGCAGAAATCATGGCCCAGCGGCGCGCCTGCCCGCGCGCTCGCCGCCAGCATCGCGGTAATGCCCGGCAGCACGTCGATGCGCAGGTCGCGCCATGCTGGCGGCCCGCTCTCCAGCGCCTCGAACACAGCCGCCGCCATGGCGAACACCCCCGGATCACCCGACGACACCACGACCACCCGCCGCCCCGCCGCCGCCAGCGTCAGCGCATGGACCGCCCGGTCGATCTCCACCCGGTTGTCGGATGGATGCAGCGTCAGTCCCTCGCGCGGCGCAACCCGCGCGACATAGGGAATATAGCCGATCACGTCGGTCGCTTGGCGCATCGCGTCGCGCACCTGCGGCGTCACCATCGCGTCGCTGCCCGGACCCAGCCCGGCGATGGCGATCCACCCGTCCCTCATGGCCGTCGTCCCTGTCCATGGATCAGCAGGATGGAGAAGTAAGGCGTCACCGCCTCCGCCTGCGCCAGCGGCGTGACCTGTTGCCCCGGCATGGCGGCATGTTCGACCAGCCAGGCCGCATCGGTCCGCCCCGCCGCCGCGACTGCGCGGCGCAGCTTGGGCAGGTTGCGGCCGATCTTCATCACCACCAGCGCGTCGGTATCCCGGATGCGGCGCGTCAGTTCCGCCTCCGCCATCGTCGCCATCAACACGGTCAGCACATCGTCGCCCCAGCTGATTGGCGCGCCCGACGCGGTCCATGCCCCGGCCATGCCTGTGATCCCCGGCACCACGGCGACCGGCACGATGCCCGTCAGCCGACTGTGCAGGTGCATGAACGACCCATAGAAAAACGGGTCGCCCTCACACAGCACCACCACGTCCGCGCCGCCTTGTGCGATGGCCGCCAGCTTGGCGGTGCAATCGGCGTAGAAGGCGGAAAGCAGCGCATTGTAACGCGGGTCAGTCAGCGGGATTTCGGTCGTGACCGGATATTCCATCGGGATTTCGATGACATCGTGCGCCAGCATGTCCTGCACGATCCGCCGTGCCTGCCCCGGACGCCCCGCCTTGCGGAAATAGGCGACATGGCGCGCCCCGCGCACCAGAGCGTCGGCGCGCACGCTCATCAAATCGGGCGAACCGGGACCAAGCCCGACGCCATGGATGGTGCCGACCCCGCTCATTCCGCCCGGCTCGCCAGCGCATTGACCGTCGCGACCGTGATCGCGCTGCCCCCCAGCCGCCCGGCCACGATGGCGCAGGGGACGGGCTGCTCCGCCCACAGCGCATCCTTGGATTCCGCCGCGCCGACGAACCCCACCGGGCAACCGATGATCGCGGCGGGGCGCGGGCAATCGGGATCGGCCAGCATGTCGAGCAAGTGGAACAGGGCGGTCGGCGCATTGCCGATCGCCACGACAGCACCCGCCAGATGCGGTCGCCACAGCTCCAGCGCGGCAGCGGACCGGGTATTGCCCATCGCCCGCGCCATTTCCACCACCGGCGCGTTGTTCAGCGTGCAGATCACCCGATTGTCGGCGGGCAGCCGCGCGCGCGTAATCCCCTCCGACACCATGCGCGCGTCGCACAATATCGGCGCACCCGCCGCCAGCGCCGCCCGTGCGCTTGCCACGAACCCATCGGAAAAACGAATATGCCCCGCCAGATCGACCATCCCCGCCGCATGAATCATCCGCACGGCAACCTGCTCCTCGTCGGCGTCAAAGCCGGTCAGGTCCGCCTCCGCCCGGATCATGGCGAATGACTGGCGATAGATCGCCGCGCCATCTGTTTCGTAGAGATGCGGCATCTAATCGGCTCCGAAATGGGAAAGCAGTTGGGCGGGCGTCAGCCCCTTAATGGTCGGGGGATCACCCGCGCGGGCATTGAAACTCAGGTCGAAGCGACCCTCCCACCCGGTCAGCACGACATCGGCAGGCCCGGCCCGCGCGCACCCTTTTGCGCAGCCCGACACATGCAGCCGACCCCGAACATAGGGCGCAATCCGCCGCGCCAGCGCGCGCGTCTCCACGCTGGCCTGCGGGCAGGAAGGCCGCCCCGGACAGGCATCGACGCGCAACAGCGGGTCGGCAGGATCGGCGATCAATCCCTCGATCGGCGGCACAGCCAAACCCTCGACCAGCAACGACCGCCATGGCGTGACCCGCACGGCATGACCGCCATCGGCCAGCGCCGCGAGTTGCGCCGCCGCGATCCGCCCGAACGGCACGCCGACAACGAAGCCGGTCGGATGCGGCCCCGGTATCAAAGGATCGGAAGGCGCAGGCACAGCATCCCCACTGGCAAAAGCGGGCAGGGGGGCGTCATGCCGCGCCATCCGTCCCGCCGCCGCGCCGCCGCTCGCCACGAACCAGTGCGCCAGCGCCACCAGCGCATCGACTTCCGCCCCATGCGCCACTGCCATGCCCGTCGCGCGCCCGTCCGCGCGCAATATCGGCCCGCCATCGCGCGCCCGCTCGATCCTAAAATCGCCGCTTTCCTCGCCCAGCACCCGCGCCGCTCCCGCGTCGATCACGAAACCGACCTTGCCCGGCAGCACCGGCAAATCGACCAGGCGCGCCATCAGATCGCCCGCAATCCGCCAGCTATCGTCCCCCGCCTGCCATCCCGGCGCGACGATCATGCCGCGCTTCGCCTCGATCAGCGGATCGGCATCGACCAGCCCATGGTCCACCAGCACCGGCAACAATTGCGCCAGTGCCTCCAACCGCACTCCGCGCAGTTGCAGGTTGGCGCGGCTCGTCAGGTCGATCAGGCCATTGCCCTGCGCGCGCGCCACATCGGCGATCACGCGCATCTGCGCGCAGGTCAGCCGCCCCAGCGGTGGCCGCACCCGCAACAGCAATCCGTCGCCCGCCGCCATCGGCCGCCACGCATCGGGGCACCATCCCCGCACCGCAAAGCCGCTCATACGCCCAGCCCCGCGACGATGGAGTTGCGCCGGGTCTGCCATAACCCTGCGGCATGAAGCGCCGCGAACCGGCTTTCCATCGCCGCCAGCGCACCGGGATTCTCCCGCGCCAGAAACGCCTGCACATCCCCGTCGCCCAGCGTCGCATCATGATAAAGGTCGAACAGTTGCGGCGGCACTTGCCCGGTCAGATGCGCGAACGCCCCCAGATGGTCGAGCGTCGCGGCAATTTCCGCGCCGCCGCGAAAGCCATGCCGCAACATCCCCGCAATCCAGCCGGGATGCGCCGCCCGCGCCCGCACCACCCGCGCGATTTCCTCGTTCAACGTCCGGGCGCTGACTCGCGCCGGGTCGCGATTGTCGAGATGATAGAGCGCCGCCTTGCCCCCCGTCACCGCCTGCGCTGCGGCAAAGCCGCCCTCATGCGCGGCATAATCGGCCGCCAGCAACAGGTCGGTTTCGGGCAGATCCTGCGCATGGACGAATCCGTCCGCCGCCGCCACCCGCGCACGCAGCCCCTCCGCGTCCGCCACCGCCGCGCCCCGGTCCAGCGCGTGATCGGACGCCGCCAGCCATGCCTTGCCCGCCGCCCGCCGCGCCGCGTCACCATAGGTTTCGAGCGTATCGCCCATGGCCAGCCCATAACGCCCCGGCTGCGGCCCATAGACGCGCGGGGTCTCCAGCCGCCCGACAAAGGGGTTCCAATCCGTCGCTTCGTCCAGCAACGCCAGACTTCGCACCGCTTGCCCGAACAATGGCCCAAGCAACGGAAAAGCATCGCGGAACAGGCCCGAAACCCGCAACGTCACGTCCACGCGCGGCCGGTCGAGCGGCACGACCTCCACCCCGGTCACGCGCCCCGACGCATCGTCCCACACCGGCTTCACCCCGATCAGGTGCAGCGCCATGGCATAATCCTCGCCCGCCGTGCGCATCGTCGCCGAACCCCACAGGTCCACCACCATCGCGCGCGGATAATCGCCCTGATCCTGCATGTGCCGCCGCACCAGTTCGTCGGCCATCCGCACCCCCTGCGCATAAGCAGCAGCCGTTGGCACCGCGCGCGGATCGACGCTGTAGAGGTTGCGCCCGGTCGGCAGCACGTCGCTGCGCCCGCGATGCGGCGACCCCGACGGGCCGGGGACCACACGCCGCCCTGCCAGCGCCGCCCGCAACCCCGCCCGTTCCGCCGCGCCCTGTTCGCCCCGGCCAAAGACATGCAGCCCGTCGCCAAACTGGCTTTCCTTGATATCGCACAGGAAACGGTCGATCCGCGTCAGCGTCTCTGCCGCGCTCATTCCGCCATCCAGCCCCAGTTCCGCCTCCAGCCCCAGCGCGCGCGCTTCGGCAATGATCGCCGCCTGCAACCGCCCACGCCGCGCCGGGTCCAGCCCGTCGGCACCGGAAAACTCGTCCAGCAACGCCTCGATCCGCTCCAGCCCCACGCCATGGCGTGATGGCACCAGCGGCGGCGGCGCATGGCCGATCGTCACCGCGCCGATCCGCCTTTTGGCCTGCGCCGCTTCGCCCGGATCATTGACGATGAAGGGATAGATGACCGGCATCGCCCCTGTCAGCGCTTGCGGCCAGCAATCGTCCGACAGGCCAACCGCTTTCCCCGGCAACCATTCCAGCGTGCCATGCGCGCCCATATGGACAATTGCGTCGGTCCCCTGCGCGCGCAACCACAGATAGAAAGCGACATAGGCGTGGCGCGGGCAACGCGACAGGTCGTGATACTCGCCATCGCGCGCCGCCGCCGCACCCCGTTCGGGCTGAAGCGCAACGATCGTCCGCCCCACGCGCAAAGCGGCAAAACGAAACGCTCCATCGTCCACCGCCGGGTCATCCTCCGGCGCCCCCCACGCAGCGCTCAGCGCCCCCCGCAACGCTTCGGGCAAAGCCGCAAGCGCCACGCGATAATCCGCCAGCGGCCACGCCATCCGCTCGACCGCCAGTGCGCCGGACAGGTCGGGACAGGCCGCCCCCATATCCGCCAGCACCGCCTGCGCCGACGCCAGCGCATCCAGCCCGACCGCATGGGCCATCTGATGCGCCTTGCCCGGATAGGTGGACAATATCAGCGCCAGCCCCCGTTCCTGCGCCGCCTCTCTCAGCTTCACCCAGCCCGCCACCCGATCCGCCATTGCCGCGATCCGCGCCGGGTCGGCCCGATGCACCGCGCGGGCATGTTGCACATCGGGGTCGCGCGCATCGGCATCCTTGAAACTCGCCACGCCCAGAAAGACCCGCCCGTCCACTTCGGGCAACACGACATGCATCGCCAGATCCGCAGGGGAAAGGCCACGCATCCCCGCCTGCCATCCCGCCCGGTCGCCGGTGGACAGCGCCACCTGAAACACCGGCACGTCCACGCCGTCGAACGGCGTGCAGCCATCCTCATCCCGCGCCGAAAAGGCCGTCGCGTTGATAATCGCCCCCGGACCCAGCGCCCGCGCCCAGCGCGCCATCCAGCCGCGCACCTCCACTGCCTTGAGCGAAGGCGCGAACAAGGCGATCACATCGAACCCCCGCGCCTCCAGCGCCGCTTGCAGCGCAACGAACGGGTCCAGATCATCCGCCATCAGGTAGGAACGATAGAATATCAGCAGGATAGGCGGCTTGTTTGAGAGCAAGGCGAAGGCAGCCGGACAGCTTACGCCATCCCCCGTCCGCCACGCCCCGACCGTGCCAACGGAAGGAGCCGCCGCATCGCCACCGCCCCCAGCCAGTTCAAGCAACACCGCCCGCGCCGCATCTGCTCCGCCATCGTCGCACAGCCGCGCCAGCCGCCGCAATTGCGCCACAGGCAGCGTCGATGCCGCATCCAGCCGCGCGTCCACGCGCCCGTCGCCCGGCAGCACCGCCAGCTTTATGCCGCGCGCCCGCGCCAGTGCCTCCACCTGTTGCAGGCCATAGGACCAGTAACTCGCCCCGCCGATCAGCCTGATCAGGATCGCCTTCGCCCCCGCCAACGTCTGCTCGACATAGGTGTCGACCGACAGCGGATGCGCCAGCGTCGCCAGATTGGCGATGCGCAGGCTCGGCAATCCCGCACTCGTCCGCCACCCCGCCGCAAAGGCGCTGAGGTCACTGTCGGAAAAGGACAGGATCACGATATCCGCAGGCGTCTGCCGCAGATCCCGTGGGCTGGCCATGTCCTCCATGCCCGGCGTTTCGCGAAAGATGACGTGCATCGCGGCTCAGCCCAGCAGCACCGCCCGGATCGCCTGCGGGTCGATATGATCATGTTCGGCAATCACCACCAGAGCGCCTACGTGCGCCTCGCCCGGTTGCCACAGCCGGTCATATTGACACCGCACCCGCGCGCCGACCGCCTGCACCAGCAACCGCATCGGCTTGCCCGTAACCGCGGCATAGCCTTTCACCCGCAGGATATTCTGCTCACGCGCCAGCTTTTCGATCCGCGCGGTCAGGTCGGCGGGGTCGGCAATCTCGTCCAGCGTTACGACGATGCTGTCGAAATCCTCATGCTCATGATCGTCCGCGCCATCATGATGCGACGGGCGGGCCGCAATGTCATCCTCTGCCGCAGCATTCAGGCCCAGGATCAGCCGGGGGTCGACCACGCCTTCGACCAGTTCGATCATCGGCATCGGGCGCTGCGCCTCCGCCGCGATCACCGCGCGCGCGGCCTTGACCCCTTCCGGTCCAGCCAGATCGCATTTGGTCAGCAACACCATGTCAGCGCAGGCCAATTGATCCTCGAACAATTCGCTCAACGGCGTTTCATGGTCGATGCCCGGATCGGCGGCGCGCTGCGCGTCGATTGCCGCGACATTGGGCGCAAACCGCCCCGCCGCCACCGCTTCGGCATCGGCCAGCGCCAGCACGCCATCGACCGTCACCTGACTGCGGATCGCGGGCCAATCAAACGCCTTGAGCAACGGCTTGGGCAGCGCCAATCCCGATGTTTCGATGACGATATGGTCGGGGCGCGGCTCCAGCGCCAGCAGCCGTTCGATCGTGGGGATGAAATCATCCGCCACGGTGCAGCAGATGCAGCCATTGGCCAGTTCGACGATATTTTCCGCCGGGCAATCGGGAATGGCGCAGCCCTGGAGGATGTCGCCATCGACGCCCAGCGTGCCGAATTCATTGACGACCACGGCCAGCCGCCGCCCGCTCGTATTGCGGATCAGATGGCTGATCAACGTGGTCTTGCCCGCGCCCAGAAAGCCTGTGACGATGGTGACGGGAACCTTGGAAAGATCCGACATAATTTTCTCCGCGCGCCGCGACGACGAACGGCCGGGCGTGCCGGCCCATAAGGCCGGTCGGCGCGCGACGACGGGCGGGCGCAAAAATACACCCGGCATCCCGCACCGATGCGGCCCCGGCCGCATGGTTTCGTCGCTCAGACGGAGAGTTACCGTGCCAAGACCATCCCCTGGACCTTAGCAAGAGCGACCAGTGCGCCGGCAGGTCTCCTGGCTCGCGGGTCACAGCTTGATGCACGCCTTCCCGGTTTGACCCAGTGGCTGCTCCCTTGTTTCAAAGGAGCGATGTGCATCGCGCTATCCGCTTACAGTTGCAGGGACAGCCGTGGATTTGGACGCCAAAACGCCCGCACCACATTCCCGATTAAGCCTCATGACAAGGCACCGGCGCGATCATGTCGGACCCCGGCCTGAACCGGCGTCCGTGCGCATCCCTAGATCAGATTTTACGCAAAGCCAATGGGCCAGCTTTCGCGCGCATAGGCCGAATCCCAGAACATCCATTCAAACCGGGTCGCCATGCGGAACGCCTGTGCCATGGCAGCGCGGGTCGCGGGCGTCGCGGCATCGGCGGCGGCGTCCACCAGCGCACGGACGCGATCCGTCGCCGCGCCAAATTCCGGCGCGGCATAGGTGTCGATCCACGGCGCATAGGGGTTGGGGCTGGCCGCCAGCGGCTTGATCGCGCAGCCCACTTCCCAATAAACCCAGAAACACGGCAGGATAGCCGCGATCAATTCCTCATAGCTGCGCGTGGCCGCCAGGCTAGCAAGATAGCTGGTATAGCCAAGGCAGGCGGGCGTCGGTTCGGCTGCTGCTGCCATCTCCGCGTTGACGCCGAACTGCGCGAAAAATGCCTGATGCAGCCCTTCTTCCACGATGACAGCAACCTTGGCCCCGTCGGAAAATTCCAGCCGCCCCGCCGCCGTGGGCGCCCGCGCCGCCGCAATCGCCAGCACCCGCGCATATTCGGCCAGATACAGGCTGTCCTGCACGATATAATGCTGGAAACTTGGCCTCGGCAATGTCCCGCGCGCCAATTCGTCCAGAAAAGGATGCCCCAAAATCGCCTGCCGCAACGGCGCGACCTCCGCCCAGATATCGTCGCAAAAGCCCATCGTCTGTTCCCTTGCTTTTAGAAGCGCACCCGCGCACTCGCGCCATATTGGCGGCCACTGTTGATGGTGAAACTGTCGAACGGCCCGTTGGGACCAAGGCCCAGCAACAGCGGCAATTGCTGCTGCCCGAACGCCGAAATCGCCCAGCGTTTGTCGAGCAGATTCTTCGCCCAGATGTCGAACGTCCACGCCCCGTGGCTCATGCCCGCGCGCCCGTCCACCGACGCATAGCCGGGCGAATGGAGGATATTGTCGATCTCGAAATCCACCCGCGACACATATGCGACGCTCAACCGCGCATCCACCATCGCCGGTCCCGCTGCGCCCTGCCAGCCGATGCCGCCATTGACGGTCCAGTCGGGCGCATTGGGCGTGCGCTGTCCGCTCATGTCCAGCACCGCCGGTTCGCCCGGCTCCGGCGTCGGATTGGGGGTCAGGTATCGCCCCGTCCGGCTATGCGTCCACGCCAGCCCGCCATCGACGCTGAACCCCGCGCCCAATGCCGCCTGCGCCGAAGCCTCGATGCCATGGACATCGACCTGCGGCACCGACAGCACTACCGAATTGCCCAGAAACACCGTGTTCTGGAAATTCTGATAATCGGTCACGAAACCCGCGATCGACAGCCGCACCCGGCCATCGGCGCTCTGTCCCTTCACGCCTGCTTCGACCGATCGGGTCGTTTCAGCCGGGAACACTGCCTGCCAAACGTCCGCCGCGCCGGGCAGGGGGTTGAACCCGCCCGCCTTGAACCCGATTGCGCCGGTGACATAGGCTGTGATCCTGTCGGAAGGACGCCATGCAAGCGACAGTTTCGGCTGCCATTTCTCGAACGTCCGCGCCCGCTGCGCTACGATCGTGCTGCTGGCGGCGCCGACCGTATCCTCGCGCCGCCGGTCGCTGTCATAGCGCAGCGCGCCGGTCACCTCGACCTGCGGCGCAATGTCATAGCTCGCCTGCGCAAACACGCCGATCTGGCTCGACCGGGTTTCCGCGCGCAACGCTTCGCCGCCGAACAGCAAAGGCCCGAAATCGTCGGTCCGGTCGCGTTCCAGCCGCTGGAAAAACAGCCCGACATGCCAGCGCAGCGGCCCTTCACCACGCGATGTCAGCCGCGCTTCGCTCGTCCACGCCTTTATATCAACGGGTTGGGCGATAGGCTGAATACCATTCGGGAACAACGCCACACCGAACAACGTCACGGGCGTGTCGTTGCGGAAATCCAGTTCCTCGACGAAATCCTTGTGATAATCGTCATAGCCGCCAGTCCATGTGAGCATCAGGGCATCGCCCATTTCCTGCTCCCATGTCGCCTGCGCGCCCCACCAGGTCCGCGACGCGCGCCCCTCGAAATCGCCGAACGGGTTGGTCAGTGCCTTGCCCGACAGCTTGCCGCCATAAAGGCCCGTGACATTGCCCGACGAGATATAGGCCGCGCCGCCTTCCTCATTGGCCCAGCCCAGCCGGAATTTCAGCGTCGATCCTTCGGCCAGCGCCACCTTCGCCTTCAACCGCAGGTTGCGGCTGATGCTGCCATCGACCTTCTTGTCCAGAAACGTGTTGCGAATGAAGCCGTCGCTGTTGCGATAGGAGCCTGCCAGCCGCAACTGGACCTGATCGGACACCGGCGCATTGACCACGCCATCGGCGGTCCATGTCAGCCCGTTGCCGATCCCCACCGCCGCTTCGCCGCCCCAGTCCGGCCCCGGATCATTGGTCGCCATGGCAATTGCCCCGCCCGACGCCGAACGGCCGAACAGCGCGCCCTGCGGTCCCTTCAAAATCTCCACCCGCGCCACATCATAGGGGCGCAGCGTGAACAGCTCGGAATCCGCCAGCGCCAGCCCGTCGACGATGTAAGCGATCGAAGGCGACTGGTTGCGATTGGTCGAAACGCCGCGCACCGAAATCAGGTTGGTGCCGGGATCCTGATCGTTGATGATGAAGATGCCCGGCGTCGCGGCAATGAAATCGTCGATCGTGGTCAGCCGTCGCGCGGCGATGGCGGCGGGACCATAGACGGCGATCGTGTCCGGCACGCGAATTTCCGCTTCCGCGCGCCCCCGTGCGGTCACGATGATGGGGTCCGCCTCTGCGGCGACGGCCACGGTGGAAAATGCAAACAAGCAGGCAGGCGCAATGATGGCGTAACGACGCATGGTCCCTATTCCTCCGCCGGTGTGAGCCGGATCAGGTTCGCGGGTTTGCGCAGTGAAGCGCCCCTTGCGCCCGCTCCGCCTCTCAGCCCCGGCAGCGCCGGGACACCCCGTGGGTGAAAACTGGCGCTGCGCCTATGGCGTCGGGGGCTTCACGTCAATGCTTGCGTCATTCAGCGCGGGGCCATGCCGCCGATCAATATCGCCACAAGCGCATCGGCCACCTGCGCCGGGGTCATCGGCCCGTCGGGATCATGCCAGCGCGCGGGCCAGTTCAGCGCCCCCGCCAGCGCAAATGACGCAAAGCGCACATCGACCGGGGCGATCGAGCCATCATCCACCCCATCCTGAATCATCGCCCGGACGGCGAGATCAATCTCCCGCTTGCGCGCGCGAAAGCGGATGGCGCTGTCCATCGACAGCACTTCTTCATTGGTGCGAATGACGCAGCGGCCAAAATCGTCCATGTTGATCTGCGCATAGCGGCACAGGAAATAGCGCAGCCGGTCCAGCCCATCCCCCGGCTGCGCCCGCGCGCCATCCGCCGCCTCGCCCAGCATTTCCAGCCCGCGATTGACACATTCGACGAGCACCTGCTCCTTGTTGCCCAGATAATGATAGATGGTCGGCTTGCTCACGCCCAGGCTGGCGGCAACATCGTCCAGCGACGACGCATGATAGCCGCGCGCATTGAACATCCGCACCGCCGCCCGCAACACGGCCTCGCGCTTCTCCTCCCGATCGCGCGCCCGGTCCTCGCGCGATCGGAAGGGGGAGGGGGTGTCGGTTGCGGGGTGGGCGGGCATAAAATCCTTACGTCTGGTCGGCGTCTTTCCCACATCCTCCCCTGCAAGGGGAGGGGGACCGCGCCTGAAAGGCGTGGTGGAGGGGTGTCGCCCTCTCGATAGCTTGACACCCCTCCGTCAGGGCTGCGCCCTGCCACCTCCCCCACCGGGGGAGGATGTGGAGTAGCAGTTAGTCTTGACAAGAAACCCGGCGATAATCAATATACCCGTGAGTAAACAAAAGACGGATGCGTTTCATGCTGACCGAAATCCAGACGGCCATCCGCGACACCGTGCGCGATTTCGCGCAGGACGCCATTCGCCCGCACAGCGTCCGCTTCGAATCCGAAGGCGGCTACCCGCCCGAATTATTCCAGCAGATGGCGGGCCTTGGCCTGTGGGGCATGACCGCGCCGGAACGCTTTGGCGGGGCGGAAGCCGACGCTGTGTCCTATGCGCTGGCGCTGATCGAACTGGCGGCGGCGGACGGCGCGCTCTCCACCATCGTGTCGATCCAGAACAGCATCCTCGTCTCCGGCCTGCTCAAGGATGGCAGCGACGCGCAACAGGCACGCTTCCTCCCCGACCTGATCGGTGGCCGCACCATCGGTGCCTTCGCCCTGACCGAAGCCGATGCGGGGTCGGACGCTTCGGCCGTCCGCACCCGCGCGGTCAAGGTCGATGGCGGATGGCGCATCACCGGGGCCAAGCAATTCATCACGTCGGGCAAGATCGCCGGCGTCGTCATGATCGTCGCCGTGACGGACCCGGAAGCGGGCAAGAAAGGCCTGTCGGTCTTCATCGTCCCCACCGACCGTCCGGGGTTCATCGTGGACAAGATCGAACATAAATTGGGGCAGGGCGCGTCGGATACCTGCGCGCTGCGCTTCGATGATATGTTCGTCGAGGACGACCTGCTGATCGGCCAGCCGGGGCAGGGCTACCGCATCGCGCTCGCCAATCTGGAAACCGGCCGCATCGGCATCGCCGCGCAATGCGTCGGCATGGCGCAGGCCGCGCTCGACATCGCCATTGCCTATGCCAGGGACCGCAAGAGCTTCGGCAAGCCGATCATCGAGCATCAGGCAGTGGGCTTCCGCCTCGCCGACCTCGCCACCCGTCTGGAAGCGGCGCGCCAGCTGGTGCTGAACGCCGCGCGGGTCAAGGATGCGGGCCAGCCCTGCCTGACCGAAGCGTCCATGGCCAAGCTGTTCGCGTCCGAAGCCGCCGAACAGATCGTGTCGGGCGCGCTCCAGACACTGGGCGGCTATGGCTATCTGGAAGAATATGGCGTCGCCAAAATCTACCGCGATGTGCGCGTGTGCCAGATTTACGAAGGCACGTCGGACATCCAGCGCATGGTCATCGCGCGCAGTCTTTGAAAGGAATCACTATGCAAGACGATCCGGTCATCATCGCCAGCTATGCCCGCACCCCCATGGGCGGTTTTCAGGGCGCACTCTCCGCGCTCAAGGCGACGGAGTTGGGCGCAGCAGCGGTCAAGGCCGCCGTCGAACGGGCAGGCGTCTCGCCTGACGCCATCGACCGCATCTATATGGGCTGCGTCCTGCCCGCTGGCCTGGGACAGGCACCTGCGCGCCAGGCGGCGCTGGGCGCGGGCCTCGGCCTCAACACCGAAGCCACCACCGTCAACAAAATGTGCGGATCGGGGATGCAGGCCGCGATCATGGCGCATGAAGCGCTGGCCTCCGGCGCAGTCGATATCGTCATTGCAGGCGGCATGGAAAGCATGACCAACGCCCCCTACGCCCTGCCCAAGCATCGTAGCGGCGCGCGCATCGGCCATGACCGTATCATCGACACGATGATGATGGACGGGCTGGAGGACGCCTATGAACCGGGCAAGGCGATGGGCGTGTTCGCCGAAGAAGCCGTGCGCGATTATCAGTTCACCCGGCAGGATCAGGATGATTACGCCATCCGCTCGCTCGACCGCGCCAATGCCGCGATCGCCAGCGGCGCTTTCGTCCGCGAAATCACCCCCGTCACGGTCAAGGGCCGGGGCGGCGACACGGTGATCGACACCGATGAACAACCGGGCAAGGCACGGCCGGACAAGATTCCCGGCCTTAAGCCCGCCTTCGTCAAGGACGGCACGATCACGGCGGCCAACGCCTCCTCCATTTCCGACGGTGCCGCCGCATTGGTGATGACGCGGCAAAGCGTCGCGGAACGTCAGGGCATGAAGATCGTCGCCCGCGTGGTCGCGACATCGGGCCACGCCCACGAACCTTCCAAATTCACCACCGCCCCGGTCCCGGCGATGCGAAAACTGCTGGAAAAGGCAGGCTGGTCGGTCGATGACGTTGATCTATTCGAAGTCAACGAAGCCTTTGCCGTCGTCGCGATGATCGCGGCAAAGGAGCTGGGCATCCCGGCGGACAGGCTCAACGTCAATGGCGGTGCCACGGCATTGGGTCACCCGATTGGTGCGTCCGGCGCACGAATTGTCGCGACACTTATCGGCGCGCTGGAAACGCGCGGGCTGAAACGCGGCGTGGCCAGCCTGTGCATCGGCGGCGGCGAAGCGACGGCGATGGCGATAGAACTGGTCTGAACGAATAGGAAATATAGTCCATGAATATCAATGGTTTATCAGCCATCGTTACCGGCGGTGCTTCGGGCCTTGGCAAGGCGACGGCCGCCATGTTGGCGGCGCAGGGCGCCAAAGTCACCATCTTCGATTTGAATGAAGAAGCGGGGCAGGCGGCTGCAAAAGCGCTCGGCATTGTCCATGTCGCTGTCAATGTTGCGGACGATGCCAGCGTAACCGCCGGTCTGGACGCTGCGGAATCCGCCCATGGCGTCGCCCGCATCCTCGTCAACTGCGCGGGCATCGCGCCAGCGGTCAAGACCGTGGGCAAGGAAAACGCCCCCCATCCGCTCGACACCTTCGCCAAGACGGTCACGGTCAACCTGATCGGCACTTTCAACGTCATTTCCAAATTCGCCGCCCGCCTCGCTGGCGCGGAAGAGATTGAGGGCGAACGCGGCGTCATCGTCAACACCGCCTCGGTCGCGGCCTATGATGGCCAGATCGGGCAGGCTGCCTATGCCGCGTCGAAGGGCGGCGTCGTCGGCATGACCCTGCCGATCGCGCGCGACCTGGCCCAACACAAGATCCGCGTCATGACGATCGCGCCGGGCATCTTCCTGACCCCCATGCTCGAAGCCTTCCCCCAGCATGTGCAGGATGCCCTGGGCGCGATGGTCCCGCACCCCAGCCGCCTCGGCAAGCCTGCCGAATATGCGCAACTGGTCGAATCCATCGTCCGCAATCCCATGCTGAATGGCAACGTCATCCGCCTCGACGGCGCGATCCGCATGGCCCCGCGCTGATGGACGGCATCGGCCTTGCCGTTGCGGACGGGATCGCCACGATCACGCTCGACCGGGCGGAGGCTGGCAATGCCATCACGCTGCCGCTCGCCCGGTCGCTGCTCGCCGCCGCGATCCGCTGCCAGACGGACGATGCCATTCGCTGCATCGTCCTGACCGGCAATGGCCGCCTGTTCTGCGCGGGCGGCGACGTGCAATTGCTCGCCGGGGCTGGCGACAATCGCGCGCAGGTTTTGAGCGAACTCATCGCCACCTTCCACGCCGCCGTTCAGCGCCTCGCCCGCGCGCCCAAGCCGTTGGTCACGCTGGTCAACGGTCCCGCCGCTGGCGCGGGGTTCAGCCTCGCCATATTGGGTGACGTAGTGATCGGCGCACGATCGGCCCATTTCACGGCAGCTTATGGCGCGATCGGCCTCACCCCGGACGGTGGCCTCAGCTGGCTGCTCCCGCGCCTCGTCGGCCTGCGCCGGGCGCAGGACATCATCCTGACCAACCGCCGGATCAAGGCGGACGAAGCGGAAGCGATCGGCCTCGTCACCCGCATCGTCGATGACGAAGCGCTGGCCGCAGAAGGCATGAAAGTCGCCACGGCCCTCGCCAACGCGCCCGTCGCCGCGCTGGCGGCATCGCGCGCGCTGCTGGCCGACAGTTTCGAAACCGGCTTCGAAGCGCAACTGGACCGTGAATTGCGGTCCATGGCGATCGCCGGTTCGGGCCGCGAAAGTGAAGAAGGGCTAAGCGCACTCATCGCCAGACGCCCGGCCAATTTCAGAGGAGCATGACCATGGCACAAGCCTATATCGTCGAAGCCGTCCGTACCGCCGGTGGCCGCGCCCGCAAGGGCGGCCTGATCGACGTGCATCCCGCCGACCTTGGCGCAAATATCCTCAACGCACTGGTCGACCGCACCGGCATCGACCCGGCAGCGATAGAGGATGTCATCGTCGGCTGCGTCAGCCAGGCGGGCGAACAGAGCTTCGCCTTTGGCCGCAACCTCGTCCTCGCCTCGCGCCTGCCCGACAACGTGCCTGCCGTCACGATCGACCGTCAGTGCGGCTCCTCGCAACAGGCGCTGCATTTCGCGGCGCAGGCGATCATGTCCGGGACGCAGGATCTGGTGATCGCGGCGGGCGCGGAAAGCATGACCCGGGTGCCGATGGGGTCCAATTATCAACTCCATGCCGCCGCTGGCCTGGGCGTCGGGCCATGGCCCAAAAGCATCCAGAACCGCTATGGTATCGCCGAATTCAGCCAGTTTCACGGCGCGCAGGCGATCGCCAACAAATATGGCTTCACCCGTGAGGATATGGACGCCTTCGCGCTGACCAGCCATGCCAAGGCCGCTGCCGCAATCGATTCCGGCGCTTTCGCCAAAGAGATTATCGGCGTCGCCACGCCCGATGGCCTGTTCGACACGGACGATGGCGTGCGGCGCGGCGGCACAATGGAAGCGATGGCCAGCGTCAAGACGCTGGAGGAGGGCGGCACCATCACCGCCGCCAATGCCAGCCAGATGACCGACGGCGCTTCGGGCGTGCTGGTGGCGAGCGAAGCCGCGATCAAGCGCTTCAACCTCACCCCCATCGCCCGCATCGTCAACCTGACCGTCACGGCGGGCGACCCGGTCATCATGCTGGAAGAACCCATCCCCGCCACGCAAAAGGCGTTTGCCCGCTCCGGCCTGTCGCTCGACGACATCGACCTGTTCGAAGTCAACGAAGCCTTCGCCGCCATCCCCATGGCCTGGCTCAAGGCCATCGGCGCGGACCCCGCAAAGCTCAACGTCAACGGCGGCGCCATCGCGCTGGGCCATCCGCTCGGCGCCAGCGGCACACGGCTGATGACCACGCTCATCCACGCGCTCAAGGCACGCGGCCAGCGCTACGGCCTGCAAACCATGTGCGAAGGCGGCGGCATTGCCAATGTGACCATCGTGGAGGCATTGTAAATGGCGCTCAAGACCCGCTTCACCGATCTGGTCGGGATCGAACATCCCATCGTGCAGGGCGGCATGATGTGGGTCGGCCGCGCGGAACTGGCCGCTGCCGTTTCCAATGCCGGTGGCCTTGGCATCCTGACCGCGCTGACCCAGCCGACGCCGGACGATCTGCGCCGCGAAATCGACCGTTGCCGCACGATGACCGACAAGCCGTTCGGCGTGAACCTGACCATCCTGCCATCGGTTAACCCGCCGCCCTATGCCGAATATCGCCGCGCGATCATCGACAGCGGCGTGACCATCGTGGAAACGGCGGGCCACAAGCCGCAGGAACATGTCGAAGATTTGAAGGCGCATGACGTCATCGTCATCCACAAATGCACCGCCGTCCGCCACGCTTTGTCGGCCGAGCGCATGGGCGTGGACGCCATCTCCATCGACGGCTTCGAATGTGCGGGCCATCCGGGCGAGGACGATATTCCCGGCCTGATCCTGATCCCGGCAGCCGCCGACCGGCTGAAAATCCCGATGATCGCCAGTGGCGGTTTTGGCGACGGGCGCGGCCTTGCCGCTGCGCTGGCGCTCGGCGCGGACGGCATCAACATGGGAACCCGCTTCTGCGCCACGGTCGAAGCGCCGATCCACCAGAATGTGAAGCAGTTTCTGGTCGACAATGACGAGCGCGGCACCAACCTCATCTTCCGCAAATTCCACAATACGGGCCGCGTCGCGAAGAACAGCGTGTCCGATCAGGTGGTCGCAATCTCTGCGCGGGATGGCGCGGTGTTTCAGGACATTCAGCCGCTCGTATCCGGTGCGAAGGGCCGGATCGCGCTGGAAACCGGAGATCTCGAAGCGGGCTTGGTCTGGGCCGGGCAGATACAGGGATTGATCCACGACATCCCGACCTGTGAAGCGCTGATCGCCCGCATCGTCGCTGACGCGCAAGCGATCATCAGCGGACGGCTGAACGCCATGCTGACCGCTGATCTGGTCGCGGCCTGACATAAAATCGCCGGGCTGGCGTGCAGTCCAGCCCGGCGACGGGAAAGACCGGCCTCAAAGGCCGGATTCCTATTTTCCTTTGATCGGGACCAGCCGCATCGCCGCCCCGCCACCCGGTGCCAGCCGCAACGCATAGCTGTCACCCCGGCGCACCGTGCGCGTTTCATAGGCGATATTGTGCCGCGCCGCCGTCAGATAGGTCGCCCCCGGACCATCCTTGTAAATGGTCGCGCTATAACTTTTGCCCGGCTCCAGATAGTCGAAGTCCAGCGTCACTGTCCGCTCCGTCGCATCATTGACCCCGCCGATATACCAGTCCGCGCTGTTGCGGTCCTTGCGCGCGAAAATCGCATAATCGCCTACTTCCCCCGCGATCAGATGGCTCTCCGCCCAATCGGCCGGCACCTGAGAAATGAACGCCAACTCCTTGGGATAGAGCGCCAAAGTCTCGATGAAATCCGCCGCCATCTGGATCGGCGAGCAGATCGCCAGATATAGCCCCAATTGCTTGGCCAGCGTCGACGCCATCGGCGCATGGTCCGCCCCCTCCAGGCTCAGGACGCCCGGCGTGAAGTCCATCGGCCCTGACAGCATCCGGGTATAGACAAGGGTCGGCTCATGGTCCGGCCCGTTGGTGAACGCTGCCGATCCATTATATTCCATCCCCCGCGCGCCTTCGCGCCCGACCCAGTTGGGATAGGTGCGGCGAAGCCCCGTGTCCTTCACTGGCTCATGCGCATTGACCGCGACATGATATTTCGCTGCCGATTCCACGACTTTAAGGTGATGCTGCACCATCCGCTGCCCATCATGATATTCCATCGCGATCGTTCCCGGTTGCGCGCCCGGAGCGGCAATCCCGCCTGCGTCGGCGACATAGCCAGTCTTGACCAGATCGACCCCCAGCCCGCCATAGAGCCGCATAGCATCATCCAGTTGCGCCTCATAATTGGCGATGTTGCCACCCGTCTCATGATGGCCGATCAGCCGGACGCCCTTCTTTTTTCCATAGGCCACGATCCCCGCCAGATCGAAATCCGGCGTCGCCTGCGTAAAACTGAACTGGTCGCCATGGCCCAGCCATTCGCCGTTCCAACCCTTGTCCCACCCCTCCACCAACACGCCGCGAAAGCCGTGCTTGGCCGCAAAGTCCATATATTGCTTGGTCCGCGCGGTCGTCGCGCCATGCTTTGGCCCCTCGGCCCAGGTCCAGTCGCCCCGGATCATCCCCCACCAGATACCGATATATTTGGCCGGTTGAAACCAGCTAACATCGCCGATTTTATTGGGTTCGTTCAGGTTCAACTCCAGATCATTCTCCACCAGCCTGGCGGCATCGTCGGCGATGCGGATCGCGCGCCAGGGCGTGTTGAACGGCAGGTCGCGCACCACGCGCGGTCCCTGCGACGATGGCGACAGGGTGGTGCGGAATGTCTGCCCGCTCGCCCGCTTGAACCAATAGGCGGAATAATCGACCAGCGCCGCTTCATGGAAGGACAAATGGGTGCCATCGTCCAGCCGCATGGTGATCGGCGTATGCGCCGTCGATACTGCGTCGATCGGGCTTTGCTGATAGACCTGCTCGTAACGGTTCCACTCGCCGCCCGGTATCCACCAAGCTGTTCCCTTGGGCGCAATGTCGAACTCGGTCGTCTCGTCGGCGATCTTCATCTGCTTCAGGCCGGGCTGCTCCGGCAATTCGTACCGAAACCCCACGCCATTATCGAACAGGCGAAAGCGGATATGCATCTGCCGCGCGCCCTGAATGTCCGACTGGCGGAACCGCACCAGCACTTCATTATGCTGGTCGGTGACATAGCGCCGCTCGCCCCACGGCTGCTCCCAGCGCTGATTGTCGCTGGCCTTTTCCGATCCCGTGATCGCAAAGCCGCGCACCATGTTCAGGCCGTCGGTCAGGATGAAGCCCAGCTTCGACGGCGCGATCAGCAATTTGCCCTTGCGCGACAGCGACCATGTCGGGCGGCTGTCGGCATCGGTCGACACGGTCAGGATGATGGTGCCATCCGGGGAGGTGGCCGTAACGGATGGACGGGGCTGCTGGGCGATGGCGGGGGAGGCCGCGACCATCGCCAGCGCGAACAATCCTTGCGTTACGATCCGGGCCATCTCCTGCTCTCCTCGATGATCACCGCTCCGAAAGGAGGCAGCGTGCCTATGGTGGCTTCATTTACGCAAACGTTTGCCATGCCCGTCAGGGGGATGTCAAGTGGCCATGGAACTGCCGCGTCGGAGAGGTTGAAAACGCACAATAGCGATTGCGCGCCATAGTCCCGCCGGAACGCCAGCCGCGCTTCGTCCGCGACCAATATCTCCAGCGATCCCAGCCGCAGCGCCGGATAGGCCTTGCGCAATGCCAGCATGGACCGCGTAAAATTCAGCAGCGACGCCGGGTCCGCTTCCTGGGCATCGACGGATCGCGCCAGATTGTCGTCGCCCACCGGCAACCATGGTTCGATCGAGCTGAACCCGGCCTGCGCCGCTGCCGCCGACCAGGGCAGCGGCGTGCGTGCGCCGTCGCGTGACAAAGTCAGTGGCCAGTTGGCGATGGCTTCGGGATCCTGCAATCGCTCGAACGGAATATCGACCTGAGTGATCCCCAATTCCTCACCCTGATACAGAATGGCATTGCCGCGCAGCGCCACCAGCAAAGCTGCCTTAACCCGCGCGAATGCCGCATGATCGCCTGCCTTGCACCATCGCGACAGCGCGCGGGGCGCATCATGATTTTCAAAGGCCCAGCTTGGCCAGCCCATGCCCGGTTCGTCGGGCCAGCGCGCAATGGTGTCCGCCACCAGCGTCGGGGTCAGCGCCGGGGCATAGAGGAAATTGAAGCCATAGGCGCTGTTCAGCCGCGTTTCCCCTTGGGTGTAGGCCTTCATCTCCTGTTCGGCCAGGTCGCCGCCCACCTCCGCCACGGTGAAGATCGCGCCATAGGCGTCGCACAGCGTGCGGATGCGCTCGACGAACGGGACGACATCGGGGTGCGACTGGCTATATCGCCGGATCTGGAAATCGAACGGACGGGTGCGCGGGCTGCCGTCGTCGGGGGCAGGGGGATTATCGCGCAACGCCGGATCATGCATCGAATGGTTGAGCGCATCCAGCCGGAACCCGTCTACCCCACGGTCCAGCCAGAATCGCATGACGTTCAGCAGCGCGTCCTGCACATCCGGGTTATGAACGTTCAACTGCGGCTGACTGGTCAGGAACTGGTGCATATAATATTGTCTGCGCCGCCCGTCCCATGTCCATGCCGGGCCGCCGAACACAGACTGCCAATTGCTGGGCGGGCTGCCGTCCGGCTTGGGATCGGCCCATACATACCAGTCCGCCTTGTCGCCTGTCCGCCCCGCGCGGCTTTGCGCGAACCAGCCGTGCAGGTCGGACGTATGCGCATAGACCTGATCGATCGTGACTTTCAGCCCCAACGCATGAGCGCGTGCCACCAGCGCATCGAAATCGGCCAGCGTCCCGAAAATCGGATCGACATCGCAATAATCGGCAATGTCATAGCCAAAATCGCGCATCGGCGACGTGAAAAAGGGCGAAATCCAGATGGCATCCACGCCCAGCCGCGCAATATGGTCCAGCCGCTGCGTAATGCCGTTCAGGTCGCCGATGCCGTCATGATTGCTGTCCTGAAAACTGCGCGGATAAATCTGGTAGATGACCGCGCCTTTCCACCAGGGCTGATCGGTCGTCTGGATGTGCGCGGTCATGGCGGGCCTCTTGGCTGGTTTGGCGATGGCCAGTCTACACAGCGGGGCGGGGAGGTGAAGCGGCGATCGGCGCGAATCGGCGCAAGGCCGAGTCGGCGCTGCAAATGGTGCGCTTATTGCCTTGGTCACAACGCCACCTTCCCCTACGGAAAGCGTTGCACAACGCTACGGATGCAGTTTTTGCAATCGCATATCGTTCGTTCGCACTTGCAGCATCGCGGCGTTCCGGTCAGAAAGGGCGTGCCTTTCAGGCATCCTCTCCTAAAACTTTCAAAGGCTGGTCTTAACGACCAGCCTCTTTTTTTTGCCTGCGCCAGATCGGTCAGTCCGACTGCGGCCCATCACCCCTGCCGCCACGCCATACGCAGCCATCCTCCAGATAGGCTTCCAGTTCGCGCCAGTGCCGGTCCCACCCCGGACCGCGCCGGGCAGGCGGCACTTCCTGCTCCACCATCAACCGCGCGCGCGTGACCGGATTGGCGGGCCGTTGCTCGATCCGCTCCACGATATCGCGCACCTCAAGGGGCGGATCGCCCATCGCGCGGGGCGGTTCTTCACTCATGCCGCTACTCCCGAGTTGCCGATTCCGCCCTTCGCGCGTGCGCGCGTGCGATGCAATGCCCTTTATTCACGCCCTTTATCCCCATAATGCCCGGTGCGGGCGATTGTCTAACTGTCATGTTTTCGTCATAAGGCGCCATGACATTGCCCTCTGGCCCTTCTTCGCCCCCGATCGACCGCATCCAGCAGAACCTGCTCGCCGCTTCGGAACGCCGCCTGCTCAACTGGCTGTGCGCTCATATGCCCCCCTGGGTCACGCCCGATCTGCTGACGGCACTTGGTATGGTCGGCGCTTTTGCCATCTTTGCCGGTTACGCCGCTAGCGGCCTGCACGTCGATTGGCTGTGGCTGGCGATCGCGGGCTATGGCCTGCAATGGTTCGGCGACTCGATGGACGGTAGCCTGGCGCGTTTCCGCCGGATCGAGCGGCCATCCTATGGCTATTTCATCGACCATAGCTGCGATGGCCTCGCGACCTTGCTCATTCTGGCGGGGATGGGGGCCAGCCCCTATATTCGCATGGATGTCGCGCTGGTCGCGCTGGCGGGCTATCTGCTGCTGTCGATCCACGCCTATCTCGCCGCGCGGGTGATCGGCGAATTCAAACTGTCCTACCTCTCAGCCGGGCCGACCGAATTGCGCCTGCTGCTGATCGGCATGACGCTGGCGATGATGGCGCTGGGCTACGCCCCCGGCCTGTTCGGCGCGGTGTCGGGTTTCGATGTGTTCGTGGGGGTGATCGCGGCGCTGTTGGTCGCGCTGTTCGTCATCCAGACGCTATCGACCGCCAAGCGTCTGGCCATCAGCGACAGCCAGAAAATATCGCGATAAAGGGACGCGCGCCTAAAGCCCACATAGCGTAAAGCAGCGCCGTTCAACGGCGCGGCGCGGCTTTCGCAACTGCGGTATTCACCGGATCGGAACGGCGCGTCGTGACCAGCATCAACTGGTTCAGGCGCACCTCGTCCTGCGCGCCCGACGCATAGGCCAGGCATAGCCAATCCAGACACCTGGTCAAAAAGACCATGGTTCCCTCTCCTCATTCTTATCCGCGCAGCATATCATATCTGCGGCCCGAATGAAGCGGATTGTTAAGCCTCTCTTTACTGATCCGCGCCGATCACGCGATAGAGCAGCACCCGGTTGCTCACCAGCGCCAGATCGGTCGCAATTGCCGACTGGCGCGCGCCATACAGCGTCCGTTGACTGGTCAGCGCCGTAAGGAACGTGTCGATCCCTGACCGATAGCGCTGCTCCGCCAGCGTATAGGCCCGCGCGCTTGCGTTCACCAACCGCGCCTGCGCCTGTTGCTGCGCGTCGATCGTGCCTTCCCGCGCCAGAGCGTCAGCGACTTCCCGAAATGCGGTCTGCACCGATTTCTCATATTGGGCTAGGAACAGGTCACGCTGCGCCTTGCTATAATCCACATTGCCGCGCACCGCCCCGCCGAATATCGGCAGGCTGGCCGATGGCGCGACCGACCATGCAAAACCATCCCCGCTGAACAGCGACGACAGCGCCGAACTGGCCACCCCGATGGCCGATGTCAGGCTGATCCGGGGAAACATCGCTGCCCGCGCCGCGCCAATGTCCGCATTGGCGGCCTTCAACTGATGCTCCGCCTGCAACACATCGGGCCGTTGCAGCAATATGTCGGACGACAGGCCCGCAGGCACCTTTGCCACCCCGCCGATCAGGCTGGCGATTGTGTCGGGCAACAGGGCGGCCTCCACCGGCGCACCCACCAGCAGGTCCAGCGCATTGCGATCCTGCGCGACCTGCGTCACATTGGCCGCCACATCGGACGCGGCCTGCTCCACGACTGTCTGCGCCTGATATACGTCCAGCTTGCCGGTCAGCCCCGCACCGTTCAGCGATTGGGTGATCGTCAACGTCCGTTGCGCGCTGGCCAGCGTCTGGCGCGACAATGCCAGCAAATCCTGATCCGCCGCCAGCGTGGCATAGGCGCTTGCTGTTTCCGCGATCAGCGAAATCCGCGTCGACCGCGCCCCTTCTTCCGTCGCGAGATAGGTTTCCAGCGCCGATTCACTCAGGTTGCGCAGCCGCCCGAACAGGTCGATCTCGAACGCGCTGAAACCGATGTCGGCGCTGTAATTGTTCTGCCGCGTGTCATTCTGCCGCACGAAACTGGCACCCGCATCGCCGGTGACGGTCGGCAATTGCGCTGCGCGCTGCACCCGATATTGCGCCCGCGCCGACTGCACATTGGCAATCGCCGCGCGCAGATCGCGATTATTCGCCAGCGCGCGCGCGATCACCTGCTTCAACCGCGCATCACCGATCAACTGGTCCCATGGCAATCCGGCCTTCGTCACCGCCTGCGCCGGGGCATAAGCCTCACCGCTCGGCAAGACAGCAGGCACCGGCGCGCCGGGCCGCACATAAGTCGGCGCCATGTTACAGGCCGACAGCAGCATCGCGGCGGTCAGCGGCACGATTACACGGGTCATGCCGTCGCTCCTTCACCGGGCAGGGCAGGCGCGGGCGGCGTCTTGCTCCCTTTCGCCCCGTCGCTGCCGAACAGACGCGCGATCGTCAGGAAGAATAGAGGCACATAGAATATCGCCAGCACCGTTGCGGTCACCATTCCGCCGACGACGGCGGTGCCGATCGCGACCCGGCTTTGCGCGCCAGCGCCCGTGGCGATCGCCAGCGGCATGACGCCCGCAATGAACGCCAGGCTGGTCATCAAAATCGGGCGAAAGCGCAATCGCGCCGCTTCCAATGCGGCGGCAAAAGCATCCTTGCCCTGCTTGTGCGCCAGTTCGGCAAATTCCACGATCAAAATCGCGTTCTTTGCGGCCAGCCCCATGGTGGTCAATAACCCGACCTGAAAGAAGATATTATTTTCAAGGCCACGCGCCCACACCGCAATCACCGCGCCGACCAGACCCAATGGAATGACCAGCAGCACCGCCAGCGGGATCGACCAGCTTTCGTACAGGGCCGCTAGGCACAGGAACACCACCAGCACCGACAGCCCGTAGAGCAAAGGCGCTTGCCCGCCCGACAATTGCTCCTGATAGGACAGGCCGCTCCACGCATAGCTGGTCCCGGCGGGCAATTGCTGCTGCAATTCCACGATCCGGTCCATGGCATCGCCCGAACTGGCGCCCGCGCCGGACTGCCCCTGAATTTCAAAGGACGACTGGCCATTGAACCGCGCCATCGTCGTCGGACCCATCGTCCAGTGCGTCGTGGCAAAGGCGGAAAATGGCACCATCGCGCCCGTGCTGCTCGACCGCACCATCCAGTTGTCCAGATCGGTCGGTAACGCCCGATACGCCCCATCGGCCTGCATATAGACGCGCTTGACGCGCCCGCGATCGACAAAGTCGTTGATGTAACGGCTGCCCCAGGCGGACGTCAGCACATTGTCGACATCGCTCTGGGTCAGGCCCAGCACCGCCAGCTTCTCGGCATCGACATCGACCTTCAACTGCGGCGTATCTTCCAGCGTCGCGGCGCGCACCCCGGCCAGCACCGGATCTTTCTGCGCGGCGGCGATCAACTGGTTGCGCAATTCCAGAAAGCGATCGCGGCTGAGGCCACCGGTATTGAGCAACTCGAACGTAAAGCCATTCGACTGGCCCAGCCCGCGAATGGCAGGTGGCGTCATTGCCAGCACCTTGGCATCGCGAATAGCACCCAACTGCCTGTTCGCCCGGCCAGCGATGGCGCTGGCGGTGTTTTCGCTACCCGCCCGGTCGTCCCACGGGGCCAGGTTGATGAAGCCCTGACCCGTATTTTCACCCTGACCCTGAAAACTGAACCCGGTCATGATGAAGGCATAACCGACATTATCCTTCTCATCGGTCATGAAATAATTCAGCACCCGGTCCGCCGCCGTCGCTGTTCGGGTCGATTTCGCGCCTGCCGGCAACGTCATCTGCACCATCACCTGCCCCTGATCCTCGACCGGCAGGAAGGACGAAGGCAATCGCACGAACAACAGGCCCAGCACGGCCAGGATCACGACATAGCCCGCCCAATAGAGCTTGCGCCGCGTCATCACAATTTGCGTGCGGCGAATATAACCGTTGGTCAGCCGCTCGAACCAGCGATTGAATTTACCCGACCACCCCTTGTCGCGCCGGTCGTCATGCACCGGCTTCAATATCGTCGCACACAAGGCAGGCGACAGGATCAGCGCGACGACCACCGACAACAGCATCGACGACACGATGGTAATCGAAAACTGGCGATAGATGACGCCGGTGGACCCGCCGAAAAACGCCATCGGCAACAGCACTGCCGACAAAACCAGCGCAATGCCGATCAGCGCATTACCGATTTCCGCCATAGACTTGATCGTGGCATCGCGCGGCGAAAGCCCTTCCTCCTCCATGATCCGCTCGACATTTTCGACGACGACGATGGCGTCATCGACCAGCAGGCCGATGGACAGCACCATGCCGAACAGGGTCAGCGTATTGATGGAATAGCCAAACAGCGCCAGCACCCCGAATGTGCCGAGCAACACCACCGGCACGGCAATCGCCGGGATCAATGTCGCGCGCCAGCTTTGCAGGAACACGAACATCACGACCACGACCAGCCCGACCGCCTCGATCAGCGTCTGTATGACTTCGTTGACCGACAATTTGATGAACGGGGTGGTGTCGCGCGGAAACACGACCTTATAGCCATTGGGCAGGTTGCTCGATAATTCGGCCACCTTCGCTTTCACCATCTCTGCGGTCTTGAGCGCGTCCGCACCCGGTGCAAGCTGCAACGCGATGCCCGACGCAGGATGCCCGTTCAACCGCGCGGCCGTGGTATAGCTTTCATTGCCCAGTTCCACCCGCGCCACGTCGGACAAGTGAACGATCGACCCGTCGCTCTGCGTCTTGACGACGATATTGCGGAACTGCTCCGGCGTCTGGAGCCGCGCGCGCGCCGTCACCGTGGCATTGATCTGCTGGCCCGCAGGGGCAGGATCGGCACCGATCTGTCCGGCGGAAACTTCGACATTCTGCGCCGCGATCGCTGCCTGCACGTCCGACGGCATCAGGCGGACGGTCGCCAGCTTATAGGGGTCCAGCCAAATGCGCATGGCATATTGCGACCCGAAAATCTGGGTCGCGCCGATGCCGTCGATCCGCGCGATCGGATCCTGAAAATTGGTCACCAGGAAATCGGCAATGTCGGCCTGCGTCGCGGTGTCCGTATCGTCATACAGGCCGACCAGCATCAGGAAATCGGTCTGCTGCTTGGTGACGCTCAAACCCTGCTGCTGCACGGCGCTGGGCAGGCGGCTCAAAGCCTGCTGCACCCGGTTCTGCACCTGCACCTGCGCGGTGTCGGGGTCGGTCCCTTTTTCGAACGTCACGCTGATCGACGACCGCCCCGTGGCGGAGGAGGAGGAGGAGAAATACATCAACCCGTCGATGCCGGTCAGTTGCTGCTCGATGATCTGCGTGACGCTGGTTTCCACCGTTTCGGCCGATGCTCCCGGATAGGTCGCGCTGACGCCTACGCCGGGCGGCGCAATGTCGGGATATTGCGCGATGGGCAGCGAAAACATCGCGCCCAGCCCTGCCAGCATGATGCCAATGGCAATGACCCAGGCAAAGATCGGCCGGTCGATGAAATAGCGGCTGAACATGGCGGCGCTCCTACTTGGCGGCCAGAATCGCGACGGGCTTTACCACGTCATCGGGCTTCACCTTGTCGGTGCCTTCGACGATCAGCCGGTCGCCCGGCTTCAATCCGGCGGTAATCAGCCATTTGTCGCCAATCGCCTGCCCCGCCGTCACGACACGCCGCTCGACCTTGTTCGCCTTGTTCACCACCAGCGCGGTGGCATTACCCTTGGGATCGCGGCTGATCCCCTGCTGCGGGGCCAATATGGCGTTCGGTACGACCGATTGCGGCGCGACCACGCGCACGAACATGCCGGGCAACAACATGCCGTCGGGATTGGGGAAGCGCGCGCGCAGCGTCACCGTGCCGCTGTTTACATCCACGATCGGCTCGGCAAATTCGATCCTGCCTTCCTGCGGATATTCGCTGCCATCGTCCAGTTTCAACCTGATCGTCGCGCTCGCCGCCAGCGTCTTGCCCGCCGCCAGCGACCGGCGCAGCGCCAGCAATTGCACGCTCGACTGCGTCACATCGACATAGATGGGGTCCAGTTGCTGGATCGTCGTTAGCGGATCGGTCTGGCTCGCCGTCACCAGCGCCCCCGGCGTGAACAGCGTCCGGCCGATCCGCCCGCTGATCGGCGCCCGCACCAGCGTGAATTGCAAATTGACGTTGGTGGTCGCAAGGCTGGCGCGGGCCTGCTGCACGGCGGCCGCGGCCTGCCGCGCGGTTGCGGTCACATCGTCCCGGTCCTGCGCACTCACCGCTTCATTGTCGATCAGCGTGCGATAACGCTGCGCCCGTGCTTGCGCCGCCGCTGCGGTCGCCTGCGCACTGGCCAGCGTGGCCTGCGCTTCATCCCGCGATGCCAGGTAAAGCCGCTGGTCGATCTGATAGAGCGGCTGCCCCGCGCGCACCATCGCACCTTCGGTAAACAGCCGCTTCTGGATCACGCCGGCCACCTGCGGCCGCACCTGCGACACCATGGTCGATACCGTTCGCCCCGGCAATTCGCTGGCCACCGTTACATTGCCCGTGGTCAGCGTCACCACCCCCACCTCGACCGGCCCCTTTTGCGGCGGCTTCTGCCCGCCACAGGCCGCAATCAGCAGGCACAGCGCAACCGGCGCGACGCGGCCGGGGCGAAATGCCAGAACAGTGCGAAGGGGCAGAGGCAATGGCATGAGCAATTATATTCCCGATAAACCCGAATCATGACCAGGCGGAGCCTTGCAACGCACTTGCGGCGCACAAACCGGAAAAGCACCGGGCGCACGCGGGGGAGTGGGGCGTGCGCGACCGGCGAACCCGGCGTCGCCCCTGACTGACCGAACGACAGACAGGGGCGTTGCAAGGGCTCCGCATGGCGTCGGCAGGGGGCCGCCGACACAGTCCTCATCGTCGCTACCGCCGTCACGGGAAAGAGCAATCGCGTCGCATCACCCTGCAATATCGTAACGCTTTGTATCACCCTGTATCATCGCGCCATGACGGGCAGACTTTCGGCCCGTCACCCGTTACGTCCATGATGATGCCCGACGCCACGCCCTCCCAACCGGCCACTCTGCTCGTCCTTGACGATGATGCGGACATTCGGGATTTAATCGTCGGGCAACTGGCCCAGGAAAATTATCGCCTGTTCGCAGCAGCCAACCTCGCCGAACTGCGCCGCATCATGCAGGAACAGAGCGTCGACCTCATCGTCCTCGACCTCAACCTGCCCGATGGCGACGGCCTCTCGCTCTGCCGCGAATTGCGGGGGGAGGGATCCGATGTCCAGATCATCATGGTCACGGCACGGGGCAGCGCGATCGACCGTGTGCTGGGGCTGGAACTGGGGGCGGACGATTATCTGACCAAACCGTTCGAACCGCGCGAACTGCTGGTGCGCATCCGCAACCTGCTGCGGCGGGCGCGCAGCGAACCGTCAGCCCGCACCGCAACGATGCGCTACGCCCATTTCGGCCCGTGGCGGCTTGATCTGGTGCAACGGCGTCTGGTCGCGCCCGACGACCGGCTGGTGATGCTGTCGTCCGCCGAATATCGCCTGCTCTGCCGCTTCATCGACGAACCCAATGTCGTGCTGGGTCGCGAAGCCTTGCTGCCTGAACGGCGCGCGACCGCCGCCTTCGACCGTTCGATCGATTTGCAGGTCAGCCGCCTGCGCCAGAAACTGGCCGACGCGCCGGGGGGCAGCGAACTTATCCTTACCGTGCGCGGCGAAGGCTATGTGCTGGCCAGCGCAGTGGACTATTCATGATCGCGCGCCTCACCAACCGGGTGCGTGCCTTCTCCCGCTCGATGGCGGGGCAGATTTTCGTCATCCTCACGCTCGGCATGTCGATCGCGGCAATCATCGCGCTGCTGGTCGCCGAACAGACCCGCCGCCATGATTTCGAACGGGTCCGCCGCCAGCGTGTCGTCGCCAGCGCCGTGGATATTGCCGACCGCTTCCATCGCGACCCGCGCCGCATCGCAACGATGATGGCCAACCATATGATCATGGGCGCCGGCCCCGCGCCCGAAGGCGTATCGCTCAGCGAGCCGGACACCGATCTTCAAGCCATCCTTGCCCAACGCTTCGGCCCCGGCGCTCAGCCAGAGGCAGGGCAGGTGCCGATCGGTCTTTGCTTCCCCGGCCGTTTCGGCAAGGAACAGGCCGCCGGGCTGGTCGATGCGCCGCGCCCGGATTGCTGGATCGTCCGCTTCACTGACCGCCACGGGTTACGCCGCGCCATGGCGCTCAGCTTCCCGCGCCTCGCCAAACCGCCCAGCACCGTGTTCAACCCGCTCTATCTGCTGGTCATCGTCGCGGCGTCGGCGGGCCTCGCCATCCTCGTCGCCCGTTTCGTGTCCAAACCGCTACGCCGCCTGGAACGCGCGGCGGAGGCTTTCTCCGTCTCCCTCGACCCGGAGGAAATTCCCGAACGCGGCCCCGAAGAAGTGCGCGCGGCGCTCTCCACCTTCAACCTGATGCAGCGGCGCGCCCGCGCGGGCTTTGCCGAACGCACGCAACTGCTCGCGGCGATCAGCCACGACCTGCAAACGCCGCTGACGCGCCTGCGCCTGCGGCTCGAACTGGTCGAAAATGAAGAATTGCGCAGCCGCCTGATCGCCGATCATGAAGCGATGCACCGCCTCGTGCGCGAAGGGCTGGATCTGGCCAGCAGCACCGAAGCGCGCGAAAAATGGTCCACGCTCGACATCGACTCGCTGCTCGCGAGCATGGCCGAAGATGCCGAGGAACTGGGCGCGCCGGTCC
Source organism: Sphingobium sp. KCTC 72723 (assembly GCF_014280435.1). Lineage (NCBI taxonomy): Bacteria > Pseudomonadati > Pseudomonadota > Alphaproteobacteria > Sphingomonadales > Sphingobiaceae > Sphingobium > Sphingobium sp. KCTC 72723. The sequence goes on from NZ_CP060388.1 coordinate 3,242,899, forward strand.
GCTTCACCACCGGCTGCGGCGGCACCGTGCGAGTCAAACCCAATGCGCTCACGCGCTGCATCGCCAATCTGGTCGACAATGCGGTGCGTTATGGCGGCAGCGCGGACATCGGCTGCACGCGGGCAGGGGGTCGCCTGCTCATCCATGTGCGTGACCATGGCACAGGCATCCCCGCCGATCAGCTCGACCAGATGTTCGAACCCTTCACGCGCGGTCCCAGCAGCCAGCCCGGCGGTCGCCCCGGCACTGGCATCGGCCTTACCATCGCCCGCTCGCTCGCCATGAGTTTCGAGGCATCGGTCCGCCTGCGCAACGCAGAAGAAGGCGGCCTGATCGCGACGATCGATATGAAGGGGTAGGGCAAATCCCCCCCCTCCGTTCGTGTCGAGGCGCGACGAAAAACCGCGCTGGGCGTTACTTGGCCTCCGCCTTCAGATAGGCAATCAGGTTCGCCCGGTCCGCTGCCACCGGCACCCCGGCAAAGGCCATGCGGTTACCCGGCACCAGCGCGGTCGGCTTGGTCAGAAACGCATCCAGGCTTTTGGCGTCCCACTTGATCTTGGCCTTCTGCATCGCGGGCGAATAGACAAAGCCCGCCATCGTGCCGGACGTGCGCCCGAACAGCCCTGCCAGGTTCGGTCCCATCTTCTTTGGCCCTGGCTTCACATCATGGCACAATGCGCAACGGGCAAAGACCGTCTTTCCCTTCGCCGCATCCTGCGCCAGCGCCGGGGTCGCCCCCAGAACCACAACCGCCAAACCCGCACGCATCGCTATATGCCTGATCGCCATGCCCCGTCTTATCCCTTCATCCCGGCGAAGATCCACATTCCGCCTGTGCCTACACTATCTGCATCGACACTATTATCCAGAATGGCTGAACGAACGCAAAATCGAAATCCGTCATCTGCCCCATGACCCAATCTTATAGCCCCTCTCGTTCAGGGGAGGCGTGGGGACGAAAAAAACATCCTTCCTGATCCGATGCCTTGAAACCAATACCGGCAAAATCGCTCACGCCTTAACCCGCATCCGCTCCAGCATCCCCACCTCATCGGCCCGCAACGTCAACACAGACACCCCCGAAGCGGTCACTGCAACGCTATGTTCGAACTGCGCGGATAGCGATCCGTCGCGCGTCACCACGGTCCAGCCATCATCGCGTGTCCGCACGCTGCGGCGACCCCGATTGAGCATCGGTTCGATCGTGAACACCATGCCCTCGCGGATCGGCAGGCCCGTGCCGGGCTTGCCGAAATGCAGGATTTGCGGTTCCTCATGCATTTCGCGGCCAATGCCATGCCCGCAATATTCGCGCACCACGCTGTAACGATTTTTCCTGGCATGGCGCTCGATCGCCCAGCCAATGTCGCCCAGCCGCGCGCCGGGGCGAACGGCGGCAATGCCCATCCACATCGCGTCGTAAGTGGTCTGCACCAGCCGTCTGGCCACCGGACTGACTGCACCGATCATATAGGTCTTGCTGGAATCGGCGATAAAGCCATTCTTCTCCAGCGTGATGTCCAGATTGACGATATCGCCATCGGCCAGAACCACGTCAGCCGACGGGACGCCATGGCACACCACATCGTTCACCGACGAATTCAGCACGAAACCATAATCATATTGGCCCTTGCTCGCGGGCCGTGCGCCAAGGTCGTCGACAATGAACCGCTCGACCAGCGTATCGATCTCCAATGTGGACAGGCCCACCAGCGGCATCGCATCCAGCATCGCGAATACCGACGCCAGCAACCGCCCGGATTCCGCCATCAGCGCCAGTTCTTCAGGCTGCTTCGTCATGCGTCACTATCGCCAAAGGGTCCGCGCACACGCCTGCGGCCCGCAACTCGCGCGCCATGATGGCCTGGAAACTCATCGTCGGATTGACCTCGCACAACATGCCGATCCTGATCCAGAAAGCGGCCTGCGCGTTGATCGACCGGCAGGAAACCTTGCTGGCCCGGCGGAGCTGATCGTGCAGATCCTCCTCGATATTGACGATACCCACATCAAGTCCATTCATCATTCATATACGAATCATATATGATCCATACGGGATGAAGCCAAGCGCAATGTTTTCAAGGCGCGCGATCCATATCTGCAACCACGGCGCAAAACGCACGATCAGCACGCTCATGCCGGTTCGCGGCGAACATGACGCGCCGGGAGGATTTTATAGGTTCCACCGCGCAAAAAACGGGGTGCAATTCCGCGTTTCATATCAGACCCGACCTAAGTCAGACTATCCAAACTGCGTAGAACCAATGAAAGGGACAGGATGCAAGCACTTGTAAAATATGGATTTCCCCAGAAATCCCGAAACCATGAATCCACTTTAGTGTTCCTGCTAAATAGAGAAGTCACAATCTGTGCCATATAGAAATGTCACAGGTTGGGGAACAGCAGGGGCTGCGTGGAGCCATCGATACAGCGCAGCGCAGACCCTGCTGATGCGCTGACCTTGGGGTAGCGGACCCATGGACCCGCTGCCCTGCAGTGGGCCCGGTCATGTCCTCTACACGAAGCCGAGCGTGCGGCGTTCGCGCAACTCTGCATCGCTCAGCCTTGGGCCGCGCTTGAGCTTTGACCCACCCAGTTTGCGGCGGTCGATCTTTGGTGGCGGGTCTGGCTCGGGGAACAGATGCATGGGTTGGTCACGGCGGGCAGGGGCGTCGTTGTTGCGCTTACGGTGATGCGGCATAATCGCCTGCATCTGCCGGGCCAGCAGCAACGCTGCGTCCAGATGCTTGTTCTCGACAATGGCAGGCTGGTTCACCTGCCGCATCTTGTCGAACTGACGATAGGGCAGGACATGGCCCTCATGCTCGATCTCCAGTCGACCGTCGGGATATTCGCAGACCGTCACCCGCTTGCGCGCCAGCTTTTCGCTGACATCGTTCGGCTCCAGGATGAACATCGCCTTGTTGTAGTGCAGCGTCAGCGCTGCCGTCACCGTTCGCTGCTCCCGCCAGACCATGATCGAGCGCAGATCGTCATGCGGGGCAAGCGGGCGGTGCAGATCGCGGACATCGAAGGCAGGGCGGGCAAACCGCTCGTTGTGCCTGCCCATATAACTGTCGAGGAAAGCGTTTGCGTCCGCGATCGACGAGATACCCTCCAGTCGCATCGCTTTCACCAGGCGATCCTGCAAGGTGGCGTTGGCCCGCTCGACGCGGCCCTTGGCCTGTGGCGAGTTGGCGCAGATGATCTCGATGTTCAGAGCATCCAGCGCACGGCCAAAATGCGTCATCCCGTCGCCACGCGCGGCGCTGGCCCGCGCGTTCCGGAAAACACTGTGCTTGTCGGAATAAAAGGCCACCGGCTTGCCGTGCCGTTCGATATACGCGCGGGTCGCCTCCATGTAAGCGAAGGTGCTCTCGCTCTCGACCATCCTGAGGTGCATCAGTTCGCTGGTCGCGTCGTCGATATAGACCAGCAATGTGCATTGCGGGCCGCGGTCTTCGAACCACCAATGTTTTGAGCCGTCGATCTGGATCAGTTCGCCCCGACAATCCCGGCGGTAGCGCGGCTGATAGGGGCGAGGACGGCGAGCCTGACGATCCTTCCAAATCCCGGCCTCGATCATCATCTGCCGCAGCTTCTCACGCGAGATCCGGAGATCATGCCGTTCGGCCAAATACTCCGCAGCCAATGTAGGCCCAAAATCATGATAATGGGTCCGAACCAGTGCGACAATCTGATCTCTGATGGCATCATCCAAGCGCCGGTTACTTGGTCGACCACGGCGGCGCGACAAAAGCCCGGATGATCCATCGTCAAGGTAACGGGTCAGCAGTCGATGGGCGTGGCGGCGGCTGACGCTCATCAGCCTTGCGGCCTGGGTGACGGTCATGCGACCTGAAACCACATGCATCAGCGTCTCGACCCGCGAAAGCTCCTCGGTACTCATACGCAACACCGCCATGCTCAATACCTCCGAACAGCCGGAGGGCACGGTAGCCCAAGTGAGACATCTCTACTTTGCGCAACTGTGACATTTGAACGTTGCTGCTACATTTAGAAAGTTTGATAACAAGGATTATGTTAAATAAAATCCTATCACATGGTCCGCATGGGCTATCTTAGTAAAGTTCGGGCCACTGTCCTACGCAACCCGTCACTGCTACCACGACCCTCGTTCCTTCTCATTGCGGTGCAATCTGGCACTTGCTCTTGCGCCGCGCGCTAACCTAATCCACCGCATTTTCCAGCATCCGCACATAATGCGCATCGCCATAGGTTTCGGGCCGATGCCCGATCGCCGCATAGGCCATGCGGCCCTTGCCGATGCACCGCGTCCACGCGATCGGATGGTCGCCCATCGTCAATGCCTGCCCGGCAAATCCTGCCTGCTTGTAACTTTTCTCGTCCAGCGTCGCGATGATCGTCGCACCCGTGCTGCGCGGGTTGGTCTTGAACGAATACCATTCGTCGTTCATCACCCATTCGCTTGGCAAACCCTGCGCCACGGCATGGTCTTTACCCTCGACCATGATCCGCGCATCCTGAAATTGCGGGTTCATCGGATGCCCGGCAAAGCGCGCCCCGATCAGCCCGTCGACATACCAGTCCCAAAATGTTGCCGGATCGCCCGCCGACCCATGCACGCCGATGAAGCCGCCACCCTGCTCCATATAGTCGCGAAACGCCCTGCGCTGCGCCAGCGTCAGCACGTCTCCGCTGACATTGTTCCAGATGACGGCATCGAACTGCCGCAACGTCGCCGGGTTCATTGCCCCGCCTCTGTCGGTAACGACGATCGCCCATCCCTTGCGCTTCGCCATCGCCTCGAACGCCTCGCGCGCCGCATCGACCGAAGGACCATCGCGAAATCCGGTCATCTTCTCGAACAGCAAGACCGCAGGCTTGCGTTTGGGCAAGCGAAAGCGCGGCACGTCATTGTCATAGCGCGCGCAACGCGCGACCTTGTCCGCCGGAGTAACTGCGATCGGCCGTAACGCCGCGTCGATCCGCGCGACGGTTGCCGGAGCGATCCCCTTCATCGCCGCCAGTTCGCGCACCGTCAGTATCGCGGCAAAGGTCGGCGCCTGCGTCGAAAAGAAGCGCGGCGGCAGAGCGCTGAAAATGTCCGGTGCCTGCGCTTCCAATATAGATTTCGCCTTGGCACTGAGCAACAGGTCCACGATCGGCGCATCCACCGAAAATGCGGCGTCGCGCAATGGACAGTCCTTTACCTCAGCCGCCTGCGCCACCCCCGTCGCCAGCCCAATCAGCATCAATCCAGCCAGCATCGCCTTCATCGCCGCATCCTCCGCCTGTCCTGTTATGGTGTCAGGGTTAGCGTGCCGCGACGCCCATGGGAAGGCGGCCCGGATGCCCCGCCGATCATTCTCCATCGCCCCGACGCTGGAATGGCCCGCCCGCTTGCCCGCCCCGTCCATCTCCCGCATTTCTGCGCTTCTTATCGACCTTCCAAAGGCAGGCAGCATCATGGCCGACACCCCAACCACGCGGCGCATGACCCCGACCGGCTGGTCCATCCGCTGGGACGACGCCTTCGCACGGGCGGCCTATGCCGATGGCTGGTGGCAGTCGCAAACGCTGGGCGACGCGCTGCGCGATGCAGCCCGCGATACGCCCGACCGCATCCTGCTGATCGACGGCGAACATTGCCTGACCGCCGCCGCGCTCCACGATCAGGCCAGTCGCCTGGCGCAGGCGATGCTGTCCCGCTTCGCACCGGGCAGCGCCATTTCCTTCATGCTGCCCAACTGGCATGAAGCGGCCATCATCTATCTGGGCGCAACGCTGGCCGGGATGGTCGCCAATCCCATATTGCCGTCGCTGCGCGACCATGACCTGCGCTTCATCCTGTCCGACCTCGACAGCCGCATGATCTACATCCCCGCCAGCTTTCGCGGTCATGATTATGCCGCGATGCTCGCCCGCCTCCTCCCGGCGCTTGCCGCCCCGCCGCAGGTTGTCGTCCTGCGCGGCGAAGCCGAACCCCACAGCGCTTATGCCGATCTGCTGGCGGAACATCACGACATCCCGCTGCCCACGCTCGACCCCGACGACGTCCGCATGGCCATGTACACCAGCGGCACGACCGGGCGGCCCAAGGGCGTGCTGCACAGCCATAATTCGATCAATGCCCTCATCCGTCAGATCGGCACATACTGGCTGGTCGAACCGGGCGACCGCTTCCTCGTGCCATCCCCCATCAGCCATATCGGCGGCGCGATCTACGCCTTTGAAACGCCGCTGCTGCTGGGTGCGACTGCGATCCTGATGGAACATTGGAACCCGGATGACGCGGTGCGGATCATGCTGGATCAGGGCTGCACCCATATGGCCGGGGCCACGCCCTTCCTGCAACATCTGCTGGCCTCCGCCCGTGCGGCAGGCACATGCCTGCCCGACCTCAAACTGTTCATCTGCGGCGGCGCATCGGTCCCGCCCGCCCTCATCCGTGAAGCGGCGGAATATTTCGATCGGGCCATCGTCACCCGCGTTTACGGATCGACCGAACTGCCCGTCACCACGATCGGCGTCATCGACAGCGACGATGGCGATCATGCCGCCGAAACCGACGGTCGCCCTGGCATCGCGACCGTCCGCATCGCGTCCGACGGTGAGATCCGCGCCCGTGGCCCGCAAATGATGGTCGGCTATCTCCATGCCGAAGATGAGGACAGCGCCTTCGACGCGGACGGCTTCTACCGCAGCGGCGATCAGGGAGCGTGGGCCGATGGCGACCATCTGGTGGTCACTGGCCGCATCAAGGATCTCATCATCCGCAACGGCGAAAACATAGCGCCCAAGGAAATAGAAGATATATTGATCGCTCATCCCGGCATTGCCGAAATCGCCATAGTCGGTATCCCAGACGCCCGGACGGGCGAACGCGCCGTCGCAGTCGTTGTCCCACGCGGCGACGCAGCGCTGGACGTGCCTGCCCTTGCCGATTTCCTCGCCGGGCATGGCGTCGCCCGCTTCAAATATCCCGAAAGCGTCATGCTGTGGGACGCCCTGCCCAAGAACGACGCGGGCAAGGTGCTGAAAGCCGCAATCCGCGCGACGCTGGCGTCTGGCTAAAGCGCGCGGAACCGGAAATCGCGGAACCGCGCCTCGCCCGGCCCAGCGGCATAGAGGCCGGGCCGCAGCATCAGGAAACCGCCACGCACATTATGATGATATCCAGACACTTCCATCCCCCGGTCGAACCTGTCCCAGGTCCGCCCGCCATCGCCGCTTAAATGATAGGAGACGATATGGTTGCGGTTCGTCACCTTCATTGTCAGACGACGGCCATGGGGATTGGCTGGCCGCCCTCGCTCCATCCCATATTGGTGCGTGACGAAGCGCGTCTCGTCAAAACCCAGCCCGCAATAAAGCTTGTCGTCATAGAATAAGAGCAGTCCCGCCGTGCCGCCGGCGGCAATCTCGATATCGCATTGAAATTCGTAAGCGGGGTCGCCCGCAATCAGCAGCAGCGGCGATGAATCGACAGGTGCCGTGCCACGACCTTTCAGCACCAGCGCGCCCTTTTCGACCCGCGCCCGACTGGCTTCATCGGCGGCAGGACGAAAGAAATTCCACTTCGCGCCAAGGTTCAGCCGGCTGAAATCATCCGACAACGCCATGCCATGCGGCCCGGCCTTGCCCCCGCGCGGCTTTGCGATCGGTTGCGACAGGTCGCCACCTGTCATGCGGAACCAGCAATCGTCCGTCCACTCGACCGGATCGAGCAACGTCTGCCGCCCCAGCGTCCACAGCCCGTTTTCGAAACCGTGATAGACCGCCCACCAGCTTTTGTCCGGTGCCTCGATCAGGCTGGCATGGCCCCGCGACCACCAGCGTTCCGACAGGCTCTCCGTCCGCACCAGCGGATTGCCCGGATGCTGCTCCCAGGGTCCGTGGATGGAACGGGATCGCGCTGCAATCACCATATGCCCCGTCGGCGGCCCTGCCGTCCCGCCCACCGCGGTCAACATGTAGAACCAGTCGCCATGGCGGTGGATCTTTGGCCCTTCCGGCGAAAATCCCTCGACATCCCAGCTGTCGGGATAGCGCCACGGGTCATAGACATGCTCGACAGCGCCGACGGTGGACAGGCCATCGTCGGACAGACGAATACGGTCCCCGCCAGACAGGAACAGCCAGCGGCTGCCATCCTCCCCCACTGCATGGCATGGGTCGATATGGGCGTGCAGTTTCAGGTCGATGGGGTCGCTCCATGGCCCGTCGATGCTGTCGGCATGGATGACGAAGATGCTGTTTGGACTGGCCTTGACCGGGATGTAAATGAAGTAGCGGCCCTCGTGCTTCTCCAGACTGACCGCCCAGACCGATCCGATATTCTTCTGCAACGCGGCTCCGCGCGGCTCCCAGTTGATGAGGTCGCGACTGTGCCAGATGGTGACGCCGGGATAGCTGTCGAAGGTCGAGAAGGTCATGTAATAATCCGCCCCATCCTTCAGGATGGCCGGGTCGGGCCGGTCGCCCGACAGCAGCGGATTGAGGAAGCGCCCATCGCCAAGGTCGGCGATACGCTGATTGTCGAAACCCCGCTTCCAGTCGGCGGGCGCAACCGGAATTGCCTGCGCCGGGCGCGTGCCGGCCAGCGCCAGTGCGCTCCCCGCCAGAGTGGCTGTCATCGCATCGCGGCGGCTGATCGTCATGACATCTCCCTCCCTCTGGAAACAGAAAAACCGGGCCGCCCGTGCAGAGGCGACCCGGTCATGAGCCTTACATCTTGAAGCGCGCGCCCACCTGGAACGTGCGGCCGAAATGCAGATACTCATAATTGCGATTGGCATCGAGGTCGGTGTAGCGATCGCGATATTCGTCGGTCAGGTTGATGCCCTCCAGCGACAATTCGATCCAGTCGGTCAGCTTGTAGCGCACCGAGGCATCGACATTGACCGTGCTGTTATAGCCTTCGAACACATTGCCGGTGCCGCTGTTTTGGTCGATATAGCCACTGCGATAACTGGCTGACGCACGGGCGCTGAACTTCTCATCCTCATAATAAATCGTGCCGTTGAACGCGCGCTTCGAAAGGCCGAACAGCGTAGCATTGCGCACTGCCGCGATGTTGCCACCGCCCGGCACAACTGCCGGACCAGACACGGTGTAATTGGCGCTGGAGTCCACGAACGTCGCGTTTACGATCCCACCGAAACGGGACAGGAAGCCGGGCAGGAACGTAAAGGGTGCTTGCACCGACAACTCAATACCCTTCAGGCTGGCGCCCGTTCCATTCACGATCGTGCTGATCGCCCAGCCTTCGCTGCGTTCGGGCAGGATGGCGGCAGGCGAACTGGGTGGAATCACCGACAGGGGAAGGCCAGTGGATGCAAAAGTGCCGGTGATGGTCTGGCCAATCGGGAAGCTTTGCACGTCCTTCTTGAACACTGCGACAGATGCGATCGACTGCGGCGCGAAATACCATTCCAGCGCCAGATCATAAGCGGTCGCGCGGAACGGGTTGAGGAAGGGATTTCCGAAATTGACCCGATAGTTGAACCCATCGACCGACCCGCCCGGTGTCAGGTTGCCTAGGCTTGGCCGCGTCAGCACATCGGCGACCGATGCCCGCACAACGATGTCACGATGGGGGAACAGCGCAATGTTCATAGCAGGCAACCAGTCCTCATAGGACCGCAATACGCCCACCAATGCGCCATTATTCAGACCCGTGGAGCTTTGATCGGTCCGGACATAGCGGATACCGGCATTGGCCGCATATTCCAGACCAAATACATCACCCTTGGCATCGAACTGGATATAGCCGCCGGTGGTTTTTTCAACGACGCCGCGCGTATTGCCTGCATCGACCGCCGCAGTGCGCTGATACAGTTTCGTGTAGTCGGTGCCGGTCTGGAGATTAGGGACCAGCCACTGCGTCGTCGTACCCGCTGGCGCACCCGCACCCTTGAGCGTGAACAGCTCCGAAAGCGCTGCCGTCACTGGCAGGCCGTAAATGGCATTCGGGCCAAAGGCGCTGCTCGGTGAGCAATTGACCGTGCCCAGCACCCGGTCAACTCCACCATTGCCGCACACCACTGTATCGCGGGTAAAGCCTTCGGTGTCGAAAGCGAAGCGGCGATAGACCGCGCCAGCCTTAATCGTAAAGCCTTCGGCCACGTCCCATTCGGTGCGCAACTGTGCCGTGCGGAATTTATTGACCGTCGCGGAAGGACGATCGCGGATTTCGGCCAGCTGAAAATTGGCCGGATCCGTAACGCTCGTGCCGAATTTCAGCACGGGGTTGCGCGAATTGCTATAGTCGTAGCTATAGCCCTGTGCATCACGATCATCGAATACCAGGGTCGTTTCAACTGGGATGGACGCATCCGATTTGGACATGCCGCCCAGCAGCGTGAAACGGAAGCTGTCGCTGACATCCTGGTCCCAGGTGCCGCCGATCTGATAGAATTTGGTCTGCGACTTGCGCAGATAATGTTCGGTACGGACCCAGGCGTCGTTCAGCGTCGCCGAAATCATGTTGTTGTTGCTGTCATAGACCGGATTGACGACGTCGATCGACCGTTCGTTGGATCGCAGCAACACTTCGCCCCACTTTTCCTCGCGGGTTTCGCGGAAGCGGGAAAAGAGGCCGTCGATCGACACTTTGGTGGCATCCGAAGGCGACCATTGTATCGAGCCGGTAATGCCCAGACGCTCGCGTTCCTGCGCGATTTCGCCATAGCGGGGGATGCGGGGGTGGAAAGCCAGAGCAGCCTTGTCGCAGGCTGCAACGCGACCATTGGTGTAGACACCGCCAGCATTGGCCAAGCCGGTGCTGCTCGTGGCGCTCTGGGTAAAGCAGGGCGTGCCGCCCACGCTGTCGAAGCGCGCCTGCGACCAGCGCACCGTATTATTACCCATCTGGAGCGTATCGAGCTTTGAATAGGCTGCCGACAATGCGACACCCCATTGTCCATCGGGCGACTTCCACGACAGCAACGCCGCTCCGCGCGGCCCCCATTTCTTGGACAGATCATTATAGGAACCAGTAGCTGAACCGACGAAGGTAAAGCCTTCCTTGCCCGCCAACGGGTTGCCAGTGTTGAGGTCCACAACCGCGCCGAGCGATCCTTCATCAAGCGAGGCTTCGGCGGTCTTGTGGACGACTAGCGAACTGAACAATTCGGACGCGAACACATTGAAATCGAACGCGCGGTCGCGGTTGGCGCTGGCGCCATCGGTCGATGTTGCAACTGTTTCCAGCCCGTTCACGCGAACGCGGGTGAATTGCGCGCCAAGGCCGCGCACCGTAATCGCCCGGCCTTCGCCGCCGTCACGCTGGATCGAGATGCCGGGAATACGCTGGAGCGATTCGGCCAGATTCTGGTCGGGGAATTTGGCAATATCCTCTGCCACGATCGCATCGACCGAACCGACCGATTGACGTTTCAGATTGATCGCGGCGCCCAACGACTGGCGGAAACCGGTCACGACGATGTCGGCAACGCCCTCGTCACTATTTGCCTGCGCCGCGCCCTGTGCCACATCCTGCGCCGACGCGGGCATGGCCAGCATCATGGCCGCAAAGGATGCCCCTGCCAGCCAGTGCCGATTGCCGATGCAGCCGCTTTTCCGAATATTGCCCTTTGAAACCGTCACTTTGCCGCTCCTTCCCTATATCCTTCGCCTGTCCACCCGATGGAGGCGGCAAGCAGTCATGTTATCGGCAGGATAAGGTGCGATGGCATCGCGTCCGCCCTCTCCCGCCACGACCGCTGCCAGCTGTTGCTGGTCCGTTAGCGTTTCGTGGAAACCGGTGTCATAAATGCGCCAGACCAGCCGGGCTGTCAACATGCCGCGCATAAAATTGCGGTCGGTAAGCGGACTTCTGCCCGCATATGTCCCGATGCCGGCAAGTATCGGCAGGCGCATTGCTTGGGCATCCTGGGAAATGGCCGGCCAACATGTGCAGATGTTGGCCGGCCCGGTGTCCACTCTCGCTACCATCGCAAAGCGTGGCTAATATTGGACACCGGTGTCAAAAGAAGTTGCGACCGATCGCCTGAGATGTCAACTATGGCAGCGAGAGGAGAATAGAAAATCATGCGTTGGCCCCCATCCCTCGCCGGGAAACCCCTCCTGCTTCTGTCCGCGCTGGCGTTGCTGGCGCCCGTCAGCGTACAGGCCGCACCCGCCCGCAAAACTGCGCCTACAGCAAGCCAGATAGCCTTCCCCGGTGCAGTCGGCTGGGCCGCGACGACGCCGGGTGGCAGGGGTGGCCGCATCATCCGCGTCACGACACTCGCCCCCGATGGTCCCGGCAGTTTCAAGGCCGCGCTGGAGGCCAAAGGCCCGCGCATCATCGTGTTCGAAGTCGGCGGCATCATCGACATGGGCCGCCAGACCTTGAAAATCACGGAGCCGTTCGTGACGATCGCGGGACAAACCGCGCCTTCGCCCGGCATCACGCTGATCAAGACCGGCATCGACATCGCTACGCATGATGTGGTGATGCGCCACATCCGCGTGCGCACCGGCGTGGATGGCCAGGCAGAGATGAGTGGCTGGGAGGCCGATTCCTTGTCTACCGTCGCGGCGCATCATGTAGTGATCGACCATTGCAGCTTCACTTGGGCGATCGACGAGAATATGTCGGCATCAGGCCCGCGCTTCACCGGCAACACCCCTGCGGAATGGCGCGCTGGCACGAGCCACGCCATCACCTTTTCCTATAATCTTGCCGCAGAAGGGCTGGCCGATGCCAGCCATCCCAAGGGCGAGCATAGCAAAGGGACTCTCATTCACGACAATGCCAGCGAGATCCTGATCTACCGCAACGTCTATGCGCATAACAAGGAACGCAATCCGCTGCTCAAAGGCGGGGCGCAGGTCGCACTCGTCAACAATATCCTCTATGATCCGGGCGAGCGGGCCGTGCATTATAATCTGATGGCGCTGGAATGGGGGGATCATCCCTATCAGACCGGCAAGCTGTCCGCCGTGGGCAATGTGTTGCGTGGCGGCGTGTCGACTGCGCCGGCCATGCCGTTCCTGACGCTGGGTGGCGATGGCGACCTTGATTATCATGGCAAGGACAATATCGCGGTCGACCAGTTCGGCGTCGCCCTGCCGATGTTCGGTCGCTATGGCGAAACCCGTGCCAAGGTGAATGATCTGCCGACGCCGCCCGTCTGGTGGCCCGGAACGCAGGTGTTGCCGGTGCGGGACGTGGAAACTCATGTTCTGGGCCATGCAGGCGCGCGCCCGTGGGACCGCGATGCCGATGATCTGCGCGTCTTGTTCTTTGTGGCGGAGGGACGCGGGGAAATCATCGACGATGAACGGCAGGTCGGCGGCTATCCGAAAATGGCGCAGACCCGCGCACCCTTTGTCGAGGCGGACTGGAATCTCGACATCATGGAGCCGAAATCCGGCCGCTATCCGGGGCAGAAGGCCCAGATTGCCGAACATCTTTCGGATCGCGACAAGATGATGCGGCAGCCAGGGTCGGCGGGCGAACCGGCGGGAGAAAAGAAATGACGCTTGCCGCGCTCCTTCTTGCAGCGACGGCGCCTGTGACGGCGCCGGTCGCCCCGCCAATGGCGGTCATCGACGAACAAAGCGTTCAGCGTGACGAACCCACGCCGCATGGCAAGATTGGCCTCAGCACCGCCTATCGCATCAGCGACGCCGTGCCGCAGCCGCGCACCATGGAATTTCGCAAGCGCATCCTGCATGTCGGGTCGGCGATCGGCCTGCACCCCATTGCCCATGACGAAGTCTATTATGTCCTGTCAGGCACTGGCGAAGTGACGTCGGACGGCAAGACGCAGGCGTTGACGCCCGGCATGGCTGCCTATCTTTATGACGGAGCAGTGGTCGGCATCCGGCAGACGGGCAAGGAACCGCTGGCGCTCATCATTTCCTACCCGATCAAGAAATAGACGCCGTTTTGGCATGGATGCTGTTTTTCCATCATCTTCCAATCCGGCATAAAGGCATGAATTTACGCCAGATTTAGCCCGTTTTTTACCGGCAAAGATAGACAGCGACATGGACATAGACTCGAGAAAAGCGAGGCCTGCATATCGTTACGACTCCGTAATGATATGCAGGCCTCGCTTTTCGGGGGATAAAAAAAGCCCCGCCGGACTAGAGTCACGACGGGGCCGAGGTTCAGGGAGGTGTCACTTCAAAGGGGGGAAGAAGTGACAAGCCGTTTATGGCGGTGGCAGGATGAACGGGAGATGACCGCAATCGTTAGCCTTCGTTCAGCCAGCCTGACAGGCCGCTTGGCGCCTGCTGCGTGAAAGAGGGTGCGTCGATCGTTCAGATGGGGAAAGGTCGATCGGGCGACCAGCACGCCATGCGGTAATCCGGCACGCGCGCGGGGCAAGGCGATGAAGTGGCTTGCCGGAAAGAGAAGCGGGCTTTCACCCGTAAAGGCCGACCGGCGCTGCATCGTTCGACACAGCGCCGGTGCGGGGCATCAGCCGTTCAGCTTGTCCTTGACCGCCTTGGCGGGCGCGAAGGACAGCTTCTTCGACGCTGCGATCTGAATCGTCGCGCCGGTGGCCGGGTTGCGACCTTCGCGCGCCGGAGTGTCCTTGACCTTGAACTTGCCAAAGCCGTTCAGGGACACTTCGTCACCCTTGGCGGCTGCTTCGGCGATGGCGGAAAATACGCCGTCGACAATCTTGCGGGCATCCGCCTTGGAAATGCCGTGCGCCGCTGCGACGCCATCGGCCAGATCGCTATTGTTCATGAAAAGCCTTTCTTCACGCTATTATTGTTTTGCACGCATAACCAACGAACGCGCGCTGGTCCATACGTCCCGTTCAGGAAAGGACAGCATTTGCGCGCTTTTGCGGCCAGTCCGTATCGGTCCCCTCTCCGCTACAGTCGGCCGCGCATCATACCCATCATCTCATCGAGAAAGTCAACCGTTGCGCGCACGCGCGGCAGGCGCTGAATATCTGCGTGCATCACGATCCAGTAGCTGCGCCATACTTCGACATCCTGTGGCAATAGCTGGACCAGTCGATCATCCTGCCCGGCGGCAAAGACATGCAGCATCCCGATGCCCATCCCCGCCGCCACGGCCGCCTGCTGCGCCGCGCCCGAACTGGAGCGAAAGGCAATCGCAGCGCCCGGCAATATCTGGTCCAGGGCGATCATTTCGGGGAAACCGGCCAGTTCCTCGATATAGGAAATGAAGCGATGGCGGTGCAGGTCGCCCCGATCCACCGGCGCACCATGCTGCGCGACATAATCGCGCGAGGCATAGAGGCCGAGGCGATAATCGGTCAGTTTGCGCGCGATCAGGCGGCCACGCGGCGGCATGGTGAGCATGACCGCAATATCGGCTTCGCGCTTCGACAGGCTGGTCGATCGGCTTTCGGTCGCCAGCTCCAGCGTCAGGGCCGGATGGCGCAGGTGTAGCCGTTCGACATGCGGCGCGACCAGATAGGTGCCGAACATTTCCGTCGTCGCCAGCCGCACGACCCCTTCCACCGCGCTGTCGCGCGCCGCGACGCTGGCGGAGGCGGCCAGCAATTCGCTTTCGATCCGTTCGGCATGGGGTTGCAGCGCGAACGCAGCCGGAGTCGGGGTCACGCCGCGCGGGCTGCGTTCGAACAGGCGCGCATCCAGTGCCTGTTCCAGCGCCGTCAGGCGGCGGGCGACCGTGCTATGGTCGATACCCGCCCGACGCCCGGCGGCGACCATATTGCCTTCACGCAGGATGGCGAGGAAAAGCTGAAGATCGGCGGAATTGAGCATGGGCAATACTGCAAAGCTGATGTGCAACACTGTGCCTATCGTTGCCAAGCTGTGCTGTCTATAAGCCAGATTACCCGATTACAGGGAGAGGAAGCAAAACATGCGTTCGATTACCCATTTCATCCATGGCAAGTCTGCCCCGCTGGCCGGTGCGCGCCTGTCCGACGTCCTTGATCCCTCGACCGGGGCGGTGCAGGCGCAGGTCGAACTGGCCAACCCCGCCCATTTCCAGACCGCGATGGATTCCGCGCTGGCCGCGCAGCCCGCCTGGGCCGCGACCAACCCGCAGCGGCGCGCGCGCGTGATGTTCCGGTTCAAGGAACTGATCGAACAGAATATGGACGAACTGGCCGTTTTGCTGAGCGCGGAACATGGCAAGGTGGTCGCCGATTCCAAGGGCGATATTCAGCGCGGGCTGGAAGTCGTGGAATTTGCCTGCGGCATTCCGCACCTGTTGAAAGGGGAATATACCGAAGGCGCCGGGCCGGGCATCGACGTCTATTCGATGCGCCAGCCGCTGGGCATCGTGGCGGGCATCACCCCGTTTAATTTCCCCGCCATGATCCCGTTGTGGATGTGTTCGGTGGCGATTGCGTGCGGCAATGCCTTCATCCTGAAACCTTCCGAACGTGATCCGTCGGTGCCGGTGCGTCTGGCCGAACTGGCGCTGGAAGCGGGTCTGCCCGCCGGTATCCTGAACGTCGTGCATGGCGACAAGGAAATCGTCGACGCAATCCTCGACCATCCCGATATCAAGGCCGTCAGCTTCGTCGGTTCGTCCGACATCGCCAATTATGTCTATGCCCGTGCGGCGCAGAACGGCAAGCGCGCGCAGTGCATGGGCGGGGCCAAGAATCATGGCATCATCCTGCCCGACGCCGATCTGGACCAGACGGTCGCGGACATTGTGGGCGCGGCCTATGGGTCGGCGGGCGAACGCTGCATGGCGTTGCCGGTCATCGTGCCAGTCGGCAAGGCGACGGCCGAAGCGATGCGCGAGAAGCTGATCGCGGCGATCGAGACGCTGCGGCCCGGCATCCCGACCGATCCTGACGCGCAATATGGCCCGGTCGTTACCGGCGTGCATAAGGCGCGGATCGAATCCTATATCCAGATGGCGGTCGATGAAGGCGCGGAACTGGTCGTGGACGGGCGTGGCTTCTCGCTTCAGGGCTATGAGGAGGGCTTCTACCTTGCCCCCACGCTGATCGACCATGTGACGCCGCAGATGCAAAGCTATCAGGACGAGATTTTCGGTCCTGTGCTGCAAATCCTGCGCGCCGAAACGCTGGAGGAAGCGATCAGCTATCCGACCAATCACCAATATGGCAATGGCGTGGCGATCTTCACGCGCAATGGCGATGCGGCGCGCAAATTCGCGGCGCAGGTGGAAGTGGGCATGGTCGGCATCAACGTGCCGATCCCGGTGCCGGTCGCCTATCACAGCTTTGGCGGGTGGAAGCGGTCGGGCTTTGGCGACACGGACCAATATGGCATGGACGGGGTGCGGTTCTACACAAGGACCAAGAAGGTCACGCAGCGCTGGCCGAGCGGCGGCGCGGTGGTGGACCAGAGTTTCGTCATTCCGACGATGAAATAAGCGGGGCTGGCCGCGCTACTCATCCCTATTGAGGATGTGCAGCGCGGCAGCCGCAGATAGCAGGGCCAGCGCTAACCTCTTGCCCGCCCTCATCACCAGACAGGCTACGCCTTTCGTGCGGACGGGGGCAGCCTGCTTCGTTGAGCTATATCAACTGGCGCGGGCGGGGTCGCGACGCGAATGTCCTTCGGCACGCCGCCTGAGCCTAACAGGATTTTAAGCCATTCCCGATAGGGCAAAGGGCAGGCTCCGATTGGGCCGCCATGTCAGGGACACGTCATTGATCGCATCGCATATCAGCATCCTACGCGAATTATGGGGCTTCACGCGCCAGCCTCCGCGGTTGATGGGCCTTATCGTGTTGGCCAGTTGCGTGCTGAACATCCTGCTGCTCGGCGGGTCGCTCTACATGATGCTGGTCTATGATTCGGTGCTGCCCAGCCGGTCGGTGTCCACTTTGTTCGGGTTGCTGGTGCTGATCCTGATCGTCTATGCGTTTCAGGGGTTTTTCGACCAGATGCGCGCGGGAATGCTGGCCGACGTTGCCAATGGCGTGGACCGGGCATTGTCGCGGCGGGTGCAGGGCGCGATAGCCGACATGGCGATGCGGGGCGAAAAGCTGCCCGGTGACGGGCTTGGCCCGATGCGCGACCTGGAACAGTTGCGCGGCTTCATCGCCACCGGCGTCGCCACGATGATCGACCTGCCATGGATGATCCTGTTTCTGGCCACCCTGTTCCTGCTGCATGTCTGGCTGGGCGTCACGACGCTGATCGGCGCGGCGATCCTGTTCGGGCTAGCGCTGTTCAACAACAGCATGACCCGCGCGCCCTCCCAGCGCATGTCGCAAGCCGCTGCCTATCGCAACAATATGGCCAGCGCCAATTTGCGCCATGTCGAATTGCTGTCGGCGCTGGGCATGCGGGAGAGGATGCAGGCGCGGTGGGAGAAGGTCGACCAGTATCATGGCGACATGCAGAGCCGGTTGACGCAGGTCGTCGCGGGTCTGGGCGGGCTAAGCAAGATTTTGCGGATCGCGTTGCAATCGATCATCCTGACGGTCGGCGCATTGCTGGTGATCGACGGGAAGGCGACGGGCGGGATCATCTTTGCGTCCTCGATTCTTTCGGGCCGTGCGCTGGCCCCGGTCGACCATATGATCGCCAACTGGCGTGGTTTTGCCGCAGCGCGTGATGGCATGCACCGGCTGGCGGACCTGTTGCGGCGCAATCCGGTTGCGCCCGCCATTGCGACCCAACTGCCCGCGCCCAAGGGCGAATTGCGGGTCGAGGCTTTGTTTGCCGGGCCACCTGCCAATCCGGTGATGCTGGTGCAGGGCGTGGATTTCACGCTGCGCGCCGGGGATGTCTGCGGCATGATCGGGCCGAGCGGCGCGGGCAAGACGTCGCTGGGCCGGGTGCTGATGGGGCTGTGGCCACCTGCACGCGGCACCGTGCGGCTGGACGGGGCGACGCTGGACCAGTGGGAAGAAAGTGAGCGCGGCGCATTTCTGGGCTATCTGCCGCAATCGGTCGAGTTGCTGGACGGGACGGTCGCGGAAAGTATCAGCCGGTTCGATGGGGCCAATGATTCCGCCGCCATCATAGCTGCGGCACAGGCCGCGGGGGTCCATGACCTGATCATGGGCCTGCCGCAGGGATATGACAGTAAGTTGGGCGAGGATGGCGGATTGTTGTCGGCGGGCCAGCGGCAGCGCGTAGGCTTGGCCCGCGCGCTGTATCGCGATCCGTTTCTGGTCGTGCTGGACGAACCCAACAGCAATCTGGATGGCGAGGGCGAGAAATGCCTGCATCAGGCGCTGATCGCCATACGCAAGCGGGGTGGCATCGCCATCGTCATTTCGCACCAGATGGGCGTGTTGATACAGGCCAGCCATGTACTGTGCCTGAACAATGGGCGGATGGATGCGTTCGGCCCGGCGGCGGAAGTGATGGCGCGTTATATGCCCCGCCCGCAGCCGATCGCCAGCGCGCCGCCCAGCCAACAGCCGCCCGTAACGGAGCGAGGGTAAGATCATGAACGACCATTCCCTTGCCCTCCCCGCGCCCTCGACCGAGCAACCGTCCAGCCCGGCATCGTTGCGGCGGCAGCGGTCGACCATCGTCGCTCTGGTGCTGCTGATCGCTTGTTTCGGCATTGGCGGATTCCTGATCCCGATTGGCGGTGCGGTGATCGGCTCCGGCCAGATCGGCCTGCAATCGCGGGTCAAGAAGATCGCCCATCCCAGTGGCGGCGTGGTCGCCGAAATATTGGTCGAAAACGGGCAAAAGGTCCGCAAGGGGCAAGTATTGCTGCGCTTCGACGACACGGTGTCGCGCGCCGACGCCAGTTTTTCCAGCCTGAGCGTTGACCAGTTGCTGGCGCGCCGCGCCCGGCTGGAGGCGGAGCAGGCAGGCGCGGGCAGTATCGCCTTTCCGCCCGAATTACGGCGCAACGATCCATCGACGTTGCGGGCGATAGCGGACGAGGAAAAGCTGTTCCGAATTCGGCGCAGCGAGCAGGCGGGCCTGGCAGCCCAGTTGCGCGCGCGGGTGGCGCAATATGACCAGCAGATCCAAGGCTATCAGGCGCAGATCAACGCGGTGCAGGCGCAACGCCGCCTGATCGAACCGGAGCGCAGGGGCGTCCGCGACTTGTGGAAGCAGGATCTGGTGACGATCAGCCGCATGAACGAGCTGGAGCGGTCCGCCGTCGATTTGCAGGGTAGCGTCGGCGCGTTGCAGGCCAGCATCGCGCAGGCGCAGGCGCGCATTACCGAAGCGCGCGAACAGATCATCCAACTGGGCCAGACCAGCCGGGTGGACGCAGGCACCGAATTGTCGCGCGTCAATGACAGTCTCAACCAGCAGCAGGTTCGCAGCGTGTCGGCCATCGATGCGCGCGAACGCAGCGTCGTGCGCGCGCCCTATGACGGGGTGGTGGACAAGCTGAGCGTCAGTACCATTGGCGGGGTCGTGCGCCCGGCGGACGTGATGATGGAAATCGTGCCGGACAGCGACCAGATGCTGGTGGACGGCGCGGTGCAACCCAGCGACATCGACCAGATCCGCGTCGGACAAGAGGCGCGCATCCGTTTTGCGTCGTTCAACAGTCCTGCAACCCCCGAAATCCGGGGACGGGTGACATTCGTCGCGGCGGACCAGACCAGCGATCCGCAAAGCCGGGTCAGCTATTATCCGGTGCGGGTCGCGATCGACGAAGGCGACCTGAGCAAATATCCAGAGCTGGTGCTGAAAGCCGGGATGCCCGCCGACCTGTTCATAGAAACCGGGCAGCGATCCATGATTTCCTACCTGACCAAGCCGTTGCGCGATCAGTTCGCGCGCGCATTTACGGACAATTGAGCCATGCGGTTGCAGATCATGCGGGCGGCCCTGCTGGGCGGAGTGGCAATGCTGGCGCAGATTGCCGGGGTGCATTCACAACAGGCGCAGGCTGCGCCGCGCCCGCCGCTCGAATATCGCCCTGCCCTGCCGCTGGAAGCCAATGGCGCGCTGGCCGGGCGCGATATGGCAGCGCCGGTGGCGACGCTGGAGGATGCGATCGCGCTGGCTTACTGGACCAATCCCAGCTTGCTGGCGCAACGATCCACATTGCGCGCGGCCGACACGCTCTATCCCGAAGCCCGGTCGGCCTATGGGCCGCAGCTCAACCTTCAGGCGAGCCATGCCTATGCCTATGACCGGACCGAAACGCAGGACGATGTGTGGCGGCGGGACAAGGGATTCAGTTCGACCGCCGACCTGATCTTCTCGCAAAACCTGTTCAGTTCGGGGCGCAAGGCCGCGGCAGAGGGCGCGGCGCTGGCGGAAATTGAAGTGGGCCGCAACCAGTTGCGCCTGCGCGAGGCCCAGGTGATGCTGGACGTGATCGCCGCTTATGTCGCGGTGATCCGCGACCGGGAGATTGTCGGCATCGCCAACGAAAATCTGGCATTGCTCGACCGGCAATATGACAGCAGCGCCAAGCGGTTCAAGGTAAGGGAAATCACCTCCACCGACCTGCAACAGGTGCGCACGCGCGTCGAATTTGGCCGCGCGCAATTGTTGAGCGCCAAGGGACAGCTGGGGGCAAGCGAATCCCGCTTCGTCCAGCATATCGGCGCTTTGCCGGGCAATCTGGCCGAACCCTCACTGCCGCTGAGCGGCGTTGCTTCGCTCGATCAGGCCTATGCGCTGGTCGATGGCAACAGCCCGCTGGTGCAGGCGGCGATGGCGCGGGAAAAGATTTCGCGGGCCAATGTGGCAAGCGCACGGGCCGAACGCGGGCCGGACCTGTCCTGGCAGGGTTCGGGTTCCTATGGCACCGTCACGCCCTATCAAAACCGGCTGCGCGCGACTGAGATACGCTCCGCACTGGTGCTGACCGTGCCGATTATCGATTCGGGCGCACGGCGCGCGCGGATCGAGCGGGCGCGGCAGGGCAATGACGCGGACTGGCGACTGGTGGACATGGCGTTGCGCGATGCGCGGCAATCGGCGGCCAGCGCGTGGGACGGATACCAGGCTGGGCGCCTCTCGCTCGCCCATTATCGGCAGGCGACCGAGGCAGCGGAACAGGCCTATGAGGGCGCTTTAGCGCAGGAAAAGGCCGGGATGCGGACCACGCTGGACGTGCTGGACCTAGCCCGCGACCTGCTGACGGTGCGGACCAGTTATGTGTCGGCGCGCGCCAACGAATATGTCGCCAAGAGCAACCTGATCTCCGCGATGGGCAATCTGGAGGGGCCGTTGCTGGTGCCTGCCATCCGGTCCTATGACCCGCAAGGCAATTTTCAGCGGCAGGATGGCCGGGGCGATGTGCCAGCGCTGACATATGTGTTGTCGGGTCTGGACGATATATTCGTTACGGACATGCAATATAATCGTCCGATCCGCGACTCGGCAGGATTAACCATGTCGCGCCAGCAATTGCTTGGACAAGATTGAGCCGCATCATAATTGACGAGAAAGATAATCGCGTTCTTCTGTTACGGACGGATATTATTTAGCAAAATTTGTCTGAATTTGTGACAATATTATAGTTGATCCCGCAATTTTACATAGTTAACGGGCTTTGAGACTGCCATGCCTTGATATAGAATCCTGGGCGTGGGTTTCTGCTCCACCATCATCACCGGGTTGATAGCGGCAGCGACAAGACGAGCGGGATTGACAGCATGATCATCGACGGCAACCTGAATGACTGGACGTCTGCGGACCGGATCGATCGTGGCATCAGCCCCGGCTATGAAATCTACGCCAAGTCGGACGGAACGGATTTCGTCTTTGCACTGAAATCGGGCGTCGCCATCGGGGCGAACACGACTTTTTGGCTGAATACGGATCGCAACGCCTCGACGGGTTATCAGATATTCGGCTTTGCCGGTGGCGCGGAATATAATGTCAATGTCGCTGCAGACGGCACGCTTTCGCTGTATTCGGGCGGCGCGGGTCAGACCCTGGTGCTGCCCACCAAATTGACATCTGCCTTTTCAGCGGACGGCACTTTGCTGGAATTTCGCGTGGCCAAAAGCGCGATCGGCACACCGGGCGCGATCGACGTGCTGGCGGACGTCAACGACAATGTTTTTCTGCCGGGAAGCTATTCTTCAGGCGGGTTTACCGTGTTCAACGACACCGGCGTCGTCGCGGACGCGGCACAGCGGATCGGCATAGTCTATTCGCAGACCACAGCGAACAATTATTTCAGCGCGACGGCCTATTCGCAACTGTTCATGGCCGCACAGTCGCAGGCGATGCAGGCAGGCGTGGCTTTCGACATATTGACCGAAGCGGACCTGACTAACCTGTCGACGCTGGCCAAATATGACTCGATCGTCTTCCCATCCTTCCGCAACGTCCAAGCCGATCAGGTCATAGCCATCACCCAGGCGCTGGAGCAGGCGACCAAGCAGTTCGGCATCGGCCTGATCGCGGCGGGCGAGTTCATGACCAATGACGCGGCGGGCAATGCGCTGGCTGGCGACAGCTATGCGCGCATGAAGTTGCTGTTCGACGCGACGCGCGTGACCGGCGGCACCGGCGACGTGACGTTGAAGGCCAGCGATGCAGGCAGCCTGGTGCTGGACGGCTACGCGTCGGGCGAAGTGATCCACCAATATAGCGGCGTCGGCTGGAACGGTTTTACCAGCGTCAGCGGCACCGGCACTACCATCGCCACGGCGACCGTCGCGGGGCAGGATTATGCCGCCGCCATTGCCACCCAGACCGG
The DNA here is from genome assembly GCF_014280435.1 of Sphingobium sp. KCTC 72723. Taxonomy (NCBI): domain Bacteria; kingdom Pseudomonadati; phylum Pseudomonadota; class Alphaproteobacteria; order Sphingomonadales; family Sphingobiaceae; genus Sphingobium; species Sphingobium sp. KCTC 72723. Next base: position 3,266,453 of record NZ_CP060388.1, read on the forward strand.
CGGGCGCAATGTGCTGTTTTCCAGCGACGCGGTGATGGCCGACAATAATATGCTGCAAAAGGCGATCGATTATTCGGTCAATGGCAATGAGAGCATTTCGGTGGGCCTCCAGATCACTCGCATGGCCGGTATCACCGCCGCGCGCGTGGACATGGACCAGAGCCAGGAAGTGTTCGAGGTCAACCCGGAGAATGGATCGGCAGGCATCTATGACAAGATGATCCCGATCCTGGCCGAATGGAAGTCCGCGTTCAATTTCGTCGGCAGCTATTATGTCAATGTCGGTGCGGATGCCACCAATGGCCAGACGACCGACTGGGCCGTGTCCCTGCCCTATTACAAGTCGCTGCTGGACATGGGCAATGAGCTGGGTTCGCACAGCTATACCCATCCTGAAAATACCAATGTGCTGACGGCCGAACAGATCGCCTATGAATTTGGCCAGTCGCGCGCGGTGCTGGAACAGCAATTGAGCGCGTTTTTGGGCAAGGCCGTGGTCATCGACGGTGCCGCTGTCCCCGGCGCGCCGGAGCAAATCGCAACATCCGAAGAAATCCTGAAATATTACAGCTATGTATCGGGCGGCTATTCGGGCATCGGTGCAGGCTATCCCAATGCGTTCGGCTATATGACGCCGACTGATGCCGCAGCCGACAAGGTCTATATCGCGCCCAACACCGCGTTCGACTTCACGCTGATGGAGTTTCAGAAAAAGACCGTCGCGCAGGCCGAAGCCCAATGGGCGGCGGAGTTCAAGGAAATCACGGCGCATGGCGAAACGCCGATCGTGGTGTGGCCATGGCATGATTATGGCCCGACGGCATGGAGTACGGACGGCACCAGCCCCTACGTCAAGCAGATGTTCACCAACTATATCGCCATGGCCGCCAATTACGGCATGGAATTCGTGACACTGGGCGAACTGGCCGACCGGATCAGCGCGTTTGAGAAAACGACCGTCACGTCCAGCATCGCGGGCAATGTCGTCACCGCAACCGTCGCCGCGCCGCAGAGCGTCGGCACATTCGCGCTCGATCTGGACAATCTGACCACGGGTCAGGTGATCAAGAGCGTGGCGGGATGGTATGCCTATGACGCCGACAGCCTGTTCCTGCCCGCCAATGGCGGCACCTATGCCATCACGGTGGGCGCGGCGGCGGACGATGTGACGCACATCACCAAGCTGCCCATGCGCGCCAGCCTGTTGTCGCTGACCGGCGACGGTCGCACGCTCAGCTTCTCGGTTCAGGGCGAAGGGCAGGTCGTGGTCGATGTGCAGGCGCCCGGCAACAACTGGGTCGTGGTCACGGGCGGCACCATCGTCAGCCAGGTCGGCGAACTGGTGACGATCGACATCGGTGCAATTGGTCAACATGCCGTGACGGTGGGCTATACCGCCAATCTGGCCCCCACCATCACCAGCGGCAGCGGCGCGGCCACCGCGACCTTCACGATCGCGGAAAATGCCTCCGCCGTCACAACCATCGCAGCCAGCGACGCCAACAGCGTGTCGGGCGATAAGGTCGCCTATGCGATCAAGGCGGGCGCAGACGATGGCGGCCTGTTCGCGATCAATGCGACGACGGGCGCATTGACGTTCAAGGCCGGACCGGACTTTGAAAATCCGGGCGATGCCAACAAGGATAATGTCTATGCCGTCACGGTCGTTGCCACCGATGCGCGCGGCCTGACCGATACACAGGCGCTCAGCGTGCGCGTGACCGATGTGGCAGGCGTGACGACGACCGGCACGATCGGTGCGAATACGATCAACGGCACATCGGAGCAGGACCGGCTGGATGGCGGCTGGGGCAACGACATCATCAATGGCCTGGGCGGCAACGACACGCTGATCGGCGGGTTGGGCAACGACACGCTATATGGTGGGGACGGTATCGACCTGCTGATCGGGGGGAATGGCCGCGACCTGATGACCGGCGGCAATGGGGTGGATACGTTCCGCTTTGAATCCACGCTCGACAGCCGGACCGGATCCGGCAACCGCGACATCATCAATGATTTCCAGTCCGGCGTGGACAAGATCGACCTGTCGGCCATCGACGCCAGAGCGTCGCTGTTCAGCTGGGGCGATCAGGCCTTTACTTTCCGCGCGGGCGCAGGCGCGTCCATCACCGCTGAGGGGCAATTGCGTTATCGCTACGAAACGGTGAGCGGGATCGATTATACCGTGGTGGAAGGCGCCAATTCGGGCAGCAGCGTCGATTTCGCCATCGCGCTGGCCGGGCGGCATGTCCTGACCGCGAACGACTTCATCCTCTAACCCGCAATCATGGCCGGCATCGGGTTCAAACTGGCCAAAATGGCCCGTGACGGCGGCGTGAGCGGTGTCGTGGGGGCGGCTGCTTACGGCGCGATGATCAGCGCCGGTCCCTGGCTGGTGACAGTCATTGCCACGCTGGCGCTGGCGCAATGGATGCCGGGCCGGATCGCGCCCGACGCCATCGCCATGGTGCAGACGGTGCTGATCTACGGGTTCAGCCTGTCGGCGCTGATGGCTGCGCCGATCAGCCTGCTGACCGTGCGCCTGGTGGCGGATCGCCTTTATGCCGGGGCGGACGATCATATTCCCGGCCTGCTGATGGCGGCACTGGCGGGGGGTGGATTGCTGGCCTTTGCCGCAGGGTCGGTGGTTTTCGGTTTCCTGGCTGGCCTGTCGCTGGGCCAGGCATCGCTGGCGACGCTGTTGCTGACCTGGTTGACGCAGATATGGATCGTGTCGCCCCTGCTGACCGCGATCCACCGCTATCGCATGGTGATGACGGCCTATGGCATGGGCGTTGCTGTCGCTGCACTGTTGATCGGGCAATCCCCGGACCGGATATTGGCCGCGCTGGCGGCGGGGGTTGCAGTGACGCTGATCGCGTTGCTGCTGACGCTGCGCCATCATTTCCGCGACGCCCCGGTTTTCGGCGTCGCCGACCTGCCCGACCCCAAGCGCGCCGTGCTGCTGGTGCTGACCGGCTGCGCTTCGGCCGGGGCGATGTGGATCGACAAGATGCTGTTGTGGAATGCGCCGGGCAGCGTGGCGACGCTGGGGGCGCTGCGGCTGAACCCCATCAATGATTATGGCAGTTTTTTAGGGATTTTGACGATCATTCCGGGCCTGACGCTGATCCTGATAGCGGCGGAAACCCGATTCGACAAGGCGTTTGGCGACATGATCGCGCGCTGCACCGGCACGTCGACGATGGAGCGGATCGAACAGGCGCGCGAACAGGTGATGCGGGTGATATTGGGCGATTTCCGGCTGTTGCTGCTGGTCCAGTCTATCATTGCCGCGCTGGCATGGGTATTTGCGGTGCCGTTGTTCGATGCGCTGGGCGGCAATGTCGCAGGGATATTCGCCTTTCGCCACACGGCGCTGGGCGTATTGTTCCACCTGATCGCCATCCAGATGACGGTGATCCTGTCCTATTACGACCTGTTCGGCCGCATCCTGCTGATCTGGGGCAGTTTCCTGATGGCGAGCGCGGCGGCGGTGCTGATCGATTGGGATCTGGGCTTTGCCGCGTTCGGGCGCGGCTATATGGTCGGCGCTGTGACGGCGGCGGCGGTGGGGCTGGCCGTGGTGCTGCAATCGACATCGCAGCTGACCTATTTGCTGTTCGTGGGGAATAATCCCGCGATCATCGGCGCGCGCGGACGGTGGTTCTGACCATGGGCGCTTCCCTTTTCCGCTGGAGCCGTCGCACGCTGATCGCGTCCGGGGCGGCGATGGTCGCTGCCGGGATGGGCGGGCGCGCGGCCAAGGCCGATGGCGGGGGGAAGCCTTGGCGCTGGGCGGTCGATTATGGCGCGCATAGCGACCCGGCGTTGGCGCGGGACTATCAATTGCTGGTGCTGGAACCCGACCATGATCGCCCGATCGCGCCGCTGCGTGGTCCCGATGCGATGCTGTTGGGCTATGTCAGTCTGGGCGAGGTGGAAAAAAACCGACCCTATTATGCCGACCTGCTGGCCGCAGGCGCGTTGTTGGCGGCGAACCCGCACTGGCCCGACGCGCGCATGGCCGACCTGCGCCATCCCGCATGGGGCAAAGTGCTGCTGGACCGAGTCATTCCGGGCATTTTGGCGCTAGGCTATAATGGAATCTTCATCGACACCGCCGATAATGCCGAAGCAATGGAACAGGCGGACCCGATTGGCAAGGCAGGCATGGTGGATGCAGCAGGCGCGCTGATCCTGGCTATCCGCGCGCGCTTTCCGGGCATCGCCATCATGCTGAACCGGGGATATGCGCTGTTGCCGCGCGTGGCGGGCGCGATCAACCATGTGCTGGGCGAGGCTATGGCGTCGCGCTGGAACTTCGCGCGGAAAGACTATGAGTTGCTGACCCAGAGCGATTGGGACTGGCAGGCGAGCCGATTGCGCGCGGCGCAGGCGATCAATCCGGCGCTGCGCGTCATGACGCTGGATTATTGGCATAGCGCCGACCGGCGACAGGTCGCGGCGCTCTACGCGCGGGAACGGGCGGCGGGGTTTCTGCCCTATGTCTCCACGCTGGCGCTCGACCATCTGGTCGACGAGCCGGGCGGATGAGCGTGGGCGCACAGACAGCGCGCTACCAATGGGCTGTTCCGCTGATCGGCGGCGCGGCCCTTGTGGCATTGAGCCTGTTACTGATCCCCAAAAGCGTGGAAGTGAGCGAGGCGCTGGACCATCACCCGGCGACGCCGGGTGCCGCGCCCGCCCGGCCCGCTCCGTTGGTCGCGTCCTTGCCCGCGCCGCCGGAACTCGCATCGCTGATTGCCGGTGCCGACGCAACGGATATTGCGCAGGCAGTCGCGCGGCTGACGGCGCAGGGCGCTGCCGTTACTACTGCGCAGGTGGTGCATGATCTGGAGCGTGCAGGGCGCGGGCCGGTGGCGCTGGCGTTCCTTGATCTGCGTGCCGACGGGGGTTCGCCCGCGCTGTGGCGTATCCACTATGAATTGGTCCGCAAGCTGGGCGATGCAGGCCGGGCGCAGGCGATGATCGACGCGGCTGTCCAGCGCGGCAGCGCGGTGCCGGCGCGCGACATTATAGAGGCGGCCTATGGCGCGAACCGGCCCGACATGCTGGTCTTGGCGGCGGAGAATGGGGCCATCCCTGCGCCCGACGCAAAGCTGGCGCTGGACCTTGCCCGGCGGTTCGAAAAGGCCGGGCAGATCGACCTGATCGGGCGGCTGGACCGCGTGACCAAGGCACCATGGCGGCAGAGCGACCCGTGGCTGGCCATGCGGCTGGCGCAGCGCGCGGCGGATCGTGATGGGGCGTTGCGCTATGCTTTGCTGCTGCCCGCCGGGCAGCGTGAGGCGGCGCGCGAAGCGATCTTGCGGGAACAAGGCGACCGGGGGGCGTTGCGCAGCCTGTTGATGGAGCGTGCAAGGCGACCCGGCGCGGACCATGGCGCGATTGCCGAACAGTTGCTGGCGGCGGGATTTCGCGAAGATGCAATGGGCGTGCTGGAACGAGGCGCGGCGAAGCTGCCAGTGCGGCACAAGCTGTCGCAACGATTGCTGTATCTGATGGGACCGCGTCCGGCTGCGCCCGAGGCTGGCTGGCTGGCGGCGCGGGCTACGGGCCAGCGGGAATGGATCGAACCCTATATGCAGCGCGTGCCGCCACGTGACGCATTGGCGTTTCTGGCCCGGCACCCGATGGCCGACCGCCCGGACATGCAGATGACGCGGCTGTCGCTGGCGCGATCCGCCGGGGATGATGAGGCCGCGCGGGGGTTGTTCCGCGCGCTGCTGGACCGGCCCGACCTGTCGGTGGAGCAACTGCGCGCGTTGTCCGCCGCTGCGCCCGACCGGCTGGACCCGGGGCTGGCGCGCAAGCTGACCGAGCGGCGGATGCAGGCGGGGATCGGTAACGGGCAGGATGCAATGGCGCTGGCATGGGCGGCGTGGAATGCAGGCGATGCGGCCACAGCGGGGACGCTGGTGGGCGGCTATCTGCGCCGCAATCCCGATGATCCGGCGGCGCTGCGGCTGATGGCCTATGTGGCGCGCAAGGAAAAGGGCGAGGGTGCGGCGCGGCCATGGCGGGAGCGGGCGCTGGCCAACACGCCGCCCGGCACGCGCGAACAGGCCGAATTGCTGGAAAGCCTGGGTCGCCTGCCCCAGGCGCTGGTCGTGGTCGACGGCCTGATCGACGCGCGACCCGCCGACCGATCGCTAACGGCGTATAAGGCGCGGCTGTTGCTGGCCAATGGGCAGCCGGGCCGCGCCCGCAAGATATTGCAGCCATGATCGCGCCGTTGCTCCTGCTGGCCGCCGCGCCCCCGCCGCTTGATTTCGATATGCGCGATTTCGGCGAGAATAGCGTTGTCTATGCTGCGCCCGCGCCATCTGCCTCCGTCATTGCATGGCCAAAGCGCACAAGGTTGCGGCTGGATGATCGCGGCGATGAACTGGTGGTGCGGTTCGACCGTCCGGTGTACGAAGCATCGATCGCCCGGTTCGAACGCGATGCAGAGCGCCATGTCCAGTCGCTGCGCTGGAACGACGACAGCCTGTTGCTGCGCCCCAATCCGGGCGTGCGCCTGTTGCCGCGCGTGGAGGGGAGCCGCCTGATCGTCGCTTTTGTCCGCGATGACGCGGACGCCCCTCCCCCGCCCGACGCCGACCCGCCAGCGGACGATGCGCGCGATCTGGCGATGGTCGCGATCCGCGCCGATCTGGCGTCCGGTTTCGTGGGCAAGGCGCGGCGGCAGGCGCAGAAGCTGGCGCAGCGTCATCCCGATGACAGGGAAGTCCGTCGGCTGCTGGCCGATGTAGTGGCCGTCGATGGCGATCATCACGCGGCGGCGGCGGATTATCGTGCTGCCGGTGCGACGGACAAAAGCGCGCGGCGGGCGATGGCGCTGGGTGCCGGGCAGGCGGCAGTCGGCGTGACGCTGCGCGACGGAACGGGCTTTACCCAGGTCGAAGGGACCGCGCGCGTCACCGTGACGGCGAGCGAGACTTTGGCGATCAGCGGCGCGGTGCGGCATGTCGCGACGCAGGCGGATGCGGCGATCGTCGACGACGTGCTGGCCTATGACATTGACGATCAGGCGACACTGGCCGACCTGACCGTCACCGCCGACCTGGCCCCGCGCCTGCGGGTGGATTTCGTTGGCGGTATCTGGCTGGACAATAGCGTGGCGGGCGGCGGCGTGCGGATGGTCTATGGGTCGAGCGATACGCAGTTGCGGATCGGTTATGTCCACCATATGCCCGACCTGTCCTTTGCCGAACAGGCAGTGGATCGCGGCACATTGTCGCAACTGACGCTGGGCGGATCGGTGCAATTTTTGCCCGAATTGCGCGGGCGGATCGACGGGAGCTGGCGGCGCTATGGGGTGGCCGGGGTCAGCGATGCGGCGGAAACGCTGACGCTGGCGGGGCAGGTCGATTATATCCTGCTGCGGCGGCCGTTGCTGGTGACGCTGGGTTATCGGCTGGACGCGGAATATGTGCAGAGCCTGCTTCATAACGCGATCGGCCTGCAACGATTGCCGCTGTCCGACCGGGAAAATCATACGGTGCAGGCCTTTGCCAGCAGCGCGATCGGCCCCGTGCTGATGACCGGCGGGGCGGGTTGGACGGTCGATCGGTATGGCGGGTCCGGTCCCAATGCCAGCCTGGCCGCGTCCGCGCCAGTCGGTTTGCGCTGGCAGGTGGATGCAGCGATGGGGCTGACGTCAATCACGCGGCCCGGCTTTCCGGGGCGGCAGATATTCGGCCGGGTCGAAATCCGCCGCGCGCTGGGGGACGGGATATGAGCGGCAGCGACGCTACGCCCCCGCCCAACATGGGCCGTCGCCGGATCAGGCGCATCGCCGCCGAACTGACGGTGATGTTCACGATATTGCTGGCGATCGACCAGTTTTGGGGTGCGCGGGACGGCTTTGCCAGTTTCCAGCCCAGCCCCTATTGGTTGCCGGTGCTGCTCATGGCGATCGGCTATGGTAGCTGGCCCGGCCTTGCAGCGGCGGGGATCGCGACGCTGATCTGGCTGGCGACCAATGGCGTGCGGCCGGGCGGCGACTATTTCGCGACCATGTTCGACCTCTCGCTGCCACCCCTGCTCTGGTATGCCGCCGCCGTCGTCATCGGCGAAGTCACCAATGTCCGTAACCGGCGGATCGCCCGGCTGACCGCGATCCAGCGGACGGGCAAGCGCAACATGGACCGGATGGCCGATGCCTTTGCCGGTCTGGCGCGCAATAACCGCACCCTGCAACAGCGGATCGCGACGGAGGACAGGACGGCCAGCGAAATGCTGACCCTTGCCGCGCGCCTGCCCCATGTCAGCGGGCTGGAGCGGCAGGCGCTGCTGCGCGCGATGATCGCCATGCTGTGCCGGACCGACGATTTCACCTGCTATCATATCCGGTCTGACCTGGCATGGCCGATCCTGTTCGGTGACGGGTGCAACCGGGAACGAGCGCCCCTGTCGCACGCGCTGGTGTCCGCGCTGTCGGCGGGGGGCAGGATATTGCACGCGGCCAATCCGTCGGACCGGGCGGTGCTGGCGGGCGCGGGGCTGGTGGCGGTGCCTTTATTGTCGCGGGACGAGGGCAGGCTGGACGGGGTATTGATCCTGCACCATTTGCCCTTTGCCAGCATGGGTCCGCATATGATCGCGGATTTGACGGCATTGGCGACATGGCTGGCCCATGCGACGAGCGACCATCAACGGCTGGCCGATTTCGTCGTCCTGCGTGAAAATAACAGCTGATGCTGATGCTGGGACTGCTGGCGGTCATCGACCTGGCTTTGCTGGCGGGCGCGGGCGTGGCGGGGGTGCATCCGGCCATCGTAATGATCGGGCATATGCTGTTGTCATCGATGGCGGTGGTGTTGGCGTTTCGCGCAAACACCACGCGCGGGGTGGCGGCGATGGTGGGCATGGCGCTTGGCCCGGCTGGCATGATTGGCGGCATATTGCTGGCGTCGGTCTGGTTCTGGCCGGGCGCGGCGCGAAAGTCCGGCGCAGTATCGGACGACCCTAAACCGGCTCCGGCCAGAGGCGCGGGCGCAATGGTGGCGCGCCTGCTGGACGGACGGGTGCGCCATCCCGACCCGGACGGGCTGGGATCGCTGATCACCATCTTGCGCCATGGCACGGTGGATGAGCGGCGCGGCGCGCTGGAAACGGCAGTGCGTAATTTCGATCCGCGCCTGTCGCCGGTGGTGACCCGAGCGCTGACCGACGACGATCAGACGATCCGTGCGCTCGCCGCTGCCGCCGCCACCCGGATCGCCCAGCGACTGGCGGAGGAACGCGCCGCCTATGCTCAGGCGCAGGCGACAGGCGACAGGGACAATGCGACGCGAACCGGCGCGCTGTTGTGGGATCATAGCCGTTTCGACATATTGCTGTCGCAAACCCAGCGCGAACAGATCGCCAGAGATGTGAGCGGGGAGGATGCGGACCGGCAACAGATCATGACGCTCAACGATCGATGGAAAGCGCATGACTATGCGGCGATCGACCGGATCTGCGCGGATATGGCCGCCGATGGCGGGATGGCCGACCCTGCCTTGCGCGCCGCCGCGCGATGGTGGACGCAGCAGCCATGCTGATGCAGCGCCTGCGGGCGCTGACCCGGCGGAGAAGCGGCCAGCGGGCGATCGAGGCACCCGAAGCGGACATCTGTCTGGTGGTGGAGGGCGCCTATCCCTATGTCGTGGGTGGCGTGTCTGGCTGGCTTCAGGATTTGATGATCAGCCTGCCCGACGTGCATTTCCATATCGTCGCGATCAAGCCGGACGACGCGGACACTGTGTGGAAGATCGTGCCGCCCGCCAACGTCACGGGTGTCACCGAAATCGCGCTATCGACCAAGCGCAAGCTGCCCCGGTCGCTGCCCGATGCGCCGGTAGAGGCGGTAATGCAGGCGGCGTCGGATTTTCTGCACAAGGGCGGCAGCGACCGGTTGCGCGCGCTGCTGGATGCGCTGGGCGGCATTGCCCCTGCCCCGCAGGTGCATGACCTGCTGTCGCATCAGGCGGCCTTTGCCCTGCTGAAACGCGAATATACCGACGATTTCGACCGTTCGTCCTTCCACCATTTCTTTTGGGCGTCGCATGTCCTGCTGGGGGGGCTGTTGTGCATGTGCCTGGCCCCGTTGCCCAAGGCGCGGGCCTATCATAGTATCTCGACCGGCTTTGCGGGACTGTTCGCGGCGCGTGCGACGATCGAGACGGGGCGGCCGCTATGCCTGACCGAACATGGGATTTATCAGCTGGAACGGCAGATAGAGGTGTTGATGGCCGACTGGATCGGCGATCAGGTCGACCATGGGCTGGCGCTGGAGCGGGAGAACAAGGATCTGCGCGACCTGTGGCGCAGCGCGTTCGGCCATTATTCCGCCGCCTGTTACGATTGCAGCGACCCGATCGTCGCGCTCTATGCCGCCAATAGCGATGTGCAGCGGCGTTTGGGCGCGGCACCCGACCGGCTGCGAGTCATTCCCAACGGCATCGATCTCGATCGCTTCGACGATGTGGTGGACGCGCGTGATCCCGACGCGCCGCTGGTGGCGTTGATCGGGCGCGTGGTGCCGATCAAGGATATCAAGACTTTCATCCGTGCCGCCGCGCTGGTGCATGAACGCGACCCCGCCATCCGCTTCGTGGTGATGGGACCGACCGACGAGGATGGTGACTATGCCGCAGAATGTGCGGCGATGGTGCGGGATTCCGGCCTGAGCGACTGTTTCGATTTTGCCGGACGGGTGCGGATAGAGGAATGGATGCCGCGCATCGACCTGATCGTGCTGACCAGCCTGTCCGAAGCGCAGCCACTGGTGATATTGGAAGCGGGCGCGTGCCGCATCCCGGTGGTCGCGCCGGACGTGGGCAGTTGCCGCGAAATGCTGGAAGGTGGCGTCGATGGCGCGGGGGGCATCATTACGCCCCTGGTCAATCCGACCGCGACCGCCGAAGCGATCATGGACATTGTGGGATCAACAACGGTGCGGACGCGGATGGCCGCGAACCTGCGCGCGCGGGTCGAGCGGGATTATAGCCACACGACGATCATCGACACCTATCGGCGGCTCTATCAAGACCTGGCGTCGCGCGCGGATGCTACGCTGGCTTAGGCCGGTTGCGCCCTGCCCCCGGTGCGCAAAACAAGGTAGCCGACGATTGCGGAAAGCAGCGAACCACCCAGCACGCCGATCTTCACTTCGTCCATCAAAATTGCATCGGTAAAGGCGAGGCCACCGATAAACAGGCTCATCGTAAAGCCGATGCCGCATAACAGGCATACGCCATAGATTTGTCGCCAGTTCGCGCCCGACGGTCGCGCGCAGATGCGCAGGCGCACGCATAGCCACAGCGCGCCCAGCACGCCGACCTGCTTGCCCAGGAACAGCCCCGCCGCAATGCCCAGCGGCAAGGGCGCAAGCAGATGTTCCAGCCCCAGTCCGGCAAAGGATACGCCCGCATTGGCAAAGCCGAACAGCGGGACGATGAAAAAAGCGCTCCAGGGATGCAGCCCATGTTCCAGCCGATGCAATGGCGAGACGGCGCTGTCCGGCGCGCCGGGCGTCACGCGGATCGGGATCAGCGTGGCGGCCAGCACGCCTGCGATCGTGGCATGAACCCCCGACAGCAGCACCGCCAGCCACAGCAGCGCGGCCAGCAGCAGATAGGGCGCAAGCCGGGTTACGCCCACGCGGTTGAGGACGAACATGGTTCCCATGATCGTAGCAGCGGCCAGCAGCGCAAGGCCGTTTATGCTGGTCGTATAGGCCAGCGCGATGATGGCGACTGCGCCCATATCGTCAACGATGGCGACAGTGGCAAGAAACAGTTTGAGCGAGGCAGGCACCCGGTTGCCGAGCAGCGCCATGACGCCGATGGCAAAGGCGATGTCGGTCGCGGCGGGGATCGCCCAGCCACGCGCCAGCCCCGGCATCGATCCGGCAAAGGCCAGATAGACGAGCGCAGGCACCGCCATGCCGCCTGCCGCGGCAATGGCGGGCAAGGCGCGATCGGTCCAGGTGGACAGGTGGCCGTCGACAAATTCCCGTTTGATTTCCAGTCCCACCAGCAGGAAGAACAGCGCCATCAGCCCGTCATTGATCCAGTGGAGCAGCGACATCGGCCCGACTTGCACATGCAGCGCGTGAAAATAGGCGGCCGATAGCGGGCTGTTGGCGACGATCATCGCCAGCGCCGCCGCACCCATCAACAGGATACCGCCCGCCGCCTCGCTGCGCAGAAAGGCACGAAGGGCGGACGGTGGCGAGGTTCGGTTGGTCATGATGGCGACGACATTGGCCAGTTACGCCGCCTGTATCAAGGTTTTACGGTCCGCTTTTGACATCTTCCCCCTGCCCCATGTGGACAATCGCCGCCGCCATCCTATGAAGGGGCGTAATCTATTGAGTATGCAGATGTTTTCCTTTCGAGACCGTAACAAGTCGGCGGCTGTCTATGCCCTTTTGACCCTGCTGCTGGTGCTGCCCTTTGCGGCGGACCTGTTGTTCCCGTTGGGGACGGCGGTTTGGATCGCCTATCTGCTGCCCGCCGTGCTGGCCTATCTCGCGCCGCGCGCGATCGTGCCGCCGGTCGTCGCGGCCATCGCCACGCTGTTGATGATCGCCGGTTTCACCATGGCCCCGCCGGGCATCGACCCGACCGTCGCCGCGCTCAACCGGACGCTGGGGAGTGTGGTCGCGTGGATATTGGCGATCGTCGGCTTTTTCTTCATCCGCAATCGCAATGCCATTGCGCAGGAAGAATGGCTTCAGGCGGGGCAAGTGGGACTGGCCAAGGCCGTGAGTGGTGAACAGCCGCTGGACGAACTGGCCCGCAGCGCGCTGACATTCCTGACCGATTATCTGGGCGCGCAGGCCGGCGCGCTGTTCATCCGCAATGGCGAGGGCTTTGCCCGTCAGGCCAGCTATGGCGTGCCAGCCGATGGCGGCGTGCCGGAACGGTTCGGGCCGTCCGACGGATTGCTGGCCGAAGCGGCGCGCGACGGGCGCACCATATTGCTGGACGATGTGCCGGACGGCTATCTATGTTACGGGTCCGGGCTGGGCCGGGGGAAACCCGCCGCGCTGCTGATCGCCACCACCAGCGCGGACGGCGTGGTCAATGCGGTGATCGAACTGGGGCTGGACCGCGCCAGCGCGACACTGGCGCAGCCATTGCTGGCGCGCACCAACATCCAGTTGGGCGTGGCGATCCGGTCGGGCAAATATCGCGCGCGATTGCGCGAATTGCTGGACGAAACCCAGCAGCAGGCCGAGGAATTGCAGGCGCAAAGCGCGGAACTGCGCGCCAATAATGACGAGCTGGAAACCCAGAGCCGACAGTTGCAGGATGCCGCCGCCCGGCTGGAGCAGCAGCAGCGCGATCTGGAGGAAAGCAACGCGCAGTTGGAGGAACAGGCCCGGCAACTGGAAATCCAGCGCGACGACCTGACCCGCAGCCAGAGCGCGTTGCAACATCAGGCAGGCGACCTGGAACAGGCCAGCCGCTATAAATCCGAATTTCTGGCCAATATGAGCCATGAATTGCGCACCCCGCTCAATTCGCTGCTCATCATGGCGCGGTTGCTGGCGGAAAATCGCGGTGGCAATCTGAGCGCCGATCAGGTGCGTCATGCCGAAACGATCGAAACGTCGGGCAACGATCTGCTGATGCTGATCAACGACATATTGGACATCAGCAAGATCGAGGCGGGCAAGCTGGAATTGCAGCCGCGCCGGGTGCGGATCGCCCCCGCGCTCGACAAGTTGCAGGCGATTTTCGCGCCGGCCGCGCAGGCCAAAGGACTGGCGCTGACTGTCAGCGGCAGCAATGACGCCAGCGAGATTGAGACGGACCTGCAACGGGTGGAGCAGGTGCTGAAGAATTTCCTGTCCAACGCGATCAAATTTACCGACCATGGCGAAGTGGCCCTGAGCGTCGCGCGCCGGGACGATGGCCGCATCGCCTTCATCGTGCGCGACACCGGGGTCGGCATCCCCGCCGAACAGCAGCAGTTGATTTTCGAGGCATTTCGTCAGGCGGACGGGACGGTCAGCCGCAAATATGGCGGCACCGGCCTTGGCCTTTCCATTTCGCGCGAACTGGCCCGATTGCTGGGCGGTGAAGTGATGGTGGAAAGCGTGGCGGGCGAAGGCAGCGCCTTCACCCTGATCCTGCCCGAACATTTCGATCCGTCGCGCGCGCATGTCCCCTCGCTATCCCCGAACGACCCCGCGCGTCCGCGCCCGTCCAACCCCACCCCGCCGCGCCTGCGCGCGGTGCCGGTGGCGGAGGATGACCGCGAAGCCCTGTCGGGCGACGCCCGCGTCATCCTGATCGTGGAGGATGATCCGGTATTCGCCCGCATCCTGTGCGACATCGCCCATGAACAGGGTTTCCAGTGCCTGATCGCCGGGACCGCCGATGAAGGCGCATTGATGGCGCGGCAATATTTGCCGCACGCCGTCATTCTCGACATGAACCTGCCCGATCATACCGGCCTGTCGGTGCTGGACCGGATCAAGCGCGACGTGCGCACGCGCCACATTCCCGTCCATGTCGTATCGGTCGACGATGACAGCCGGGCCGCCCTATCCAGCGGCGCGATCGGCTATTTGTTCAAGCCGGTGCGGCGCGAACAGTTGATCGACATGCTCGAAGGGCTGGAGGCGCGCATGGCGCAGCGGATGCGCCGTGTGCTGGTGGTGGAGGATGACGCGCAACAGGCGCACAGCATCAAGCTGCTGCTTGCGTCGCGTGAGGTGGAAACGCTGGAGGCCCATTCGGCGGCGCAATGTTTCGAAATGCTGGGGCGCGAGACGTTCGATTGCATGGTGCTGGACCTCAACCTGCCCGACGCCAGCGGCCTTGACCTGCTGGAACGGTTGAGCGTGGACGAAAGCGTCGGTTTTCCGCCGGTCATCGTCTATACCGGACGCGACCTGTCGGCGGACGAGGAATTTCGGCTGCGCAAATATTCCAAGTCGATCATCGTCAAGGGGGCCAAGTCGCCCGAACGGCTGCTGGATGAAGTGACGTTGTTCCTGCATCAGGTCGTGTCCGAATTGCCCGAACCCCAGCAATTGCTGATCGCCCGGTCGCTGGGCCGGGACGAGGCGCTGGCCGGGCGGCAAATTCTGGTGGTCGAGGATGACATACGGAACGTTTATGCGCTGACGAGCATTTTCGAGCCTCATGGGGTGCATGTCCGTATCGCGCGCAATGGTCTGGAAGCGCTGTCCGCGCTGGATGAATCGGCGCGCGGTGTCGCGCCGCCGGTGGATCTGGTGCTGATGGACGTGATGATGCCGCAAATGGACGGGCTGACCGCCACCCGCGAAATCCGCAGCAAGCCATGGGGCAAGACCCTGCCCGTCATTGCGCTGACGGCCAAGGCGATGGCGCGCGATCAGCAGGAATGTCTGAACGCAGGCGCGAACGATTATCTGGCCAAGCCGCTGGACGTCGACAAATTGCTCAGTCTGGTGCGCGTATGGATGCCGCGCTGACCCCAGATGCGGCCATCGCGCCGCACGAGGAAATTGAACTGGACCTGCTGCTGGAGGCGATCTGGCGGCATTATCATTATGATTTTCGCGGCTATTCGCGCGGATCGCTGCACCGGCGCATGGTCCGCGCGCGGCACTGTTTCGGATGTGACAGCCTGTCGCACCTGCAACATAGCATCCTGCGCGACGGGGCGGTCTTTGCCGAACTGATGGGGTTCCTGACCATTCAGGTCAGCGAGATGTTCCGCGACCCCGCCTATTTCCGCGCGCTGCGCGAAAAAGTGATCCCGCATCTGCGCACTTATCCTTCCATCAAGGTGTGGATCGCAGGCTGCGCCAATGGCGAGGAATTTTATTCGCTCGCCATCCTGTTTCGTGAGGAAGGGCTGGAAGATCGCACGATATTCTATTGCACCGACATCAGCCCGGCGGCGCTGGAGCGGGCAGAAGCAGGCATTTACAGTCTGGACCATATCGCCCATTTCACCGAAAATCACCGCCGGTCGGGGGGGCTGACCTCCCTTTCGGACTATTATACCGCCGCCTATGGCGCGGCGGTGTTCGACAAGAGTCTGCGGCGTCGCGCGGTGTTTGCCGACCATAACCTCGCCAGCGATGAAGTGTTTTCCGAAGTGCAGCTGGTGTCCAGCCGCAATGTGCTGATCTATTTCGACCGGGCGTTGCAGGACCGGGCGCTGGGCCTGTTCGGGGAATCGCTGGTGCGGGGCGGGTTTCTGGGTCTGGGGTCGAAGGAAACGCTGCGCTTTTCCCGCCATGCCGACGGCTTTGCCGATTTCGACGAAAGCGAAAAGATATTCCGCCGCAACAGTAAGAGCCTGATAGAGAACGGTGATGCAGCCTGACCGCGTAACGATATTGGCCGTGGACGACGTTCCGGCGAACCTGGCCGCGCTCGACGCGCTGCTGGCCCGTGACGATGTGCAATTGTTGCAGGCGCGGTCGGGGGTCGAGGCGCTGGAAATGCTGCTGGTGCATGACGTGGCGCTGGCGCTGCTGGACGTGCAGATGCCGGGCATGGACGGGTTCGAACTGGCCGAACTGATGCGCGGCACCGAACGGACCAGCCGGGTGCCGATCATCTTCCTGACCGCCGTGGCGACGGACGAGCGGCGCAAGTTTCGCGGTTATGAAACGGGCGCGGTCGATTATCTGCTCAAACCCGTCGATCCGCAGATCGTGCGCAGCAAGGTGGACATCTTCGTCGAGCTGTTCCGGCAACGGCAGGAACTGGCGCGGCAGCGCGACGATCATGCCGCTGCGTTGGCGCGACTGACTGCTCATGGCGATAATTCGCCCCTCGCGCTGGTCGAACTGGGCGCGGACCAGCGGATCATTGCCTGGTCCAAGGGAACCGAGCGCATGTTCGGGTGGCGCGCGGCCGAAGTCGCGGGGTTCAGCGCGGCCGAGGTCAAATGGCTGGACGCGGCGCAATCGGCCGATTTTGCGACGCTGATGGACGAGATGATCGCAGGCGCGCTGCCCCGCGCCACCCGCACCCTGCGCTTTCACAGTGCCGAGGGGCTGGCGCTGGATTGCGAATGCTATTGTTCGGCGCTGCGCGATGGCGCGGGCCGCCTGTTTTCGGTCAACCTCCAGATATTGGACATCACCGACCGCAAGCGCGGCGAGGATATGCAAAAGCTGTTGATCGGCGAACTCAACCACCGGGTAAAGAACACGCTGGCGTCGGTGCAGGCAATCGCGACCCAGACGCTGCGCCATTCCGCCGGCCCATCCGATTTCGCGCCGACCTTCATTGGCCGCATTCACGCGCTGGCGGGCGCCCATTCGCTGCTGAGCGGCGCGACATGGCAGGTCGCCAGCCTGCGCGATCTGGTCGAAGGGCAAATGTCCATCGGCACGATCGACGCCGACCGGTTCGAAGCGGTGGGACCGGAACTGGACCTGCCGCCCGAACCGGCGCTGCATCTGGCGCTGGTGCTGCACGAACTGGTCACCAACGCGCATAAATATGGCGCATTGTCGGTGCCGGGCGGGCGTGTGCGGTTGGCATGGGCCGTCAGCGACAATCAACTGGTGCTGGACTGGGCCGAACTGGGCGGACCCGCCGTCGCGCCGCCATCGCGCCGGGGCTTTGGCACCGCGCTGATCGAACGCAGCCTGCGCGCCGATGGCGGCAGCGCCGTGCCGCGTTACGGCGACGATGGCATGGGATGGACGCTGACCATGCCCTATCTGGCCGGTGCGCGGCATCGCGGCCCGCGCGCGAAGCCGCGCAAGGATGGCGCACAGGCGCACCTCTCCCCCATCACGCCCATGTTGCAGGGCAAGCGCGTGCTGCTGGTCGAGGATGAGACGCTGATCGCGTTCGAACTGGCCGCGATATTGGAGGATGCGGGCGTCACCCTGATCGGTCCGGCCGCTACGGTCGACAGCGCGCTGGAAATGATCGCCCGGCTGCCGATCGACGGCGCGCTGGTCGATGGCAATTTGCAGGGGGAGGCTGTCGATGCCGTCGCCCATGCGCTGGCCGCGCGCGGCATTCCGTTCCTGTTCGTCAGCGGTTATGGCAGCGACCATCTGCCCGCCGGGTTCGACCATGTCGGAATCGTCGGCAAACCGTTCAATCCGCCCCAGCTGCTGGAAGCGGTCGGCGCGCTGTGGGACGGCGTGAGCGTTTAGAGGATCGTCATCGCCCCGTCATCGCTGCGGATTAGTTGCCCCGTCAGGACCAACGCTTCGGGGACGGACAATGACCATCATGATGGACCGGCGCCTGCTGTTGCAGGCTGGCGTATTCGGCCTGGCCGCGCTCGCCACGCCGGGCGTTGCGCAATTGCTGGGCGCGCGCGGCTTCACCCATGGCGTTGCCAGCGGCGAGCCTTCGGCGCGGTCGGTGCTGCTATGGACGCGCCATGTCGGCAGCGGGGACAGCCGGTTGCGGTGCGAAATGGCAAGCGACGTAGCCTTCACCACAGTCGTTGCGGGCGGCGATGTCGTTGCCAGCGCGCAGCATGACCATTGCGCCAAGCTGACGGTCGACGGGCTGGTCCCCGACCGCTGGTACTATTATCGTTTCGTCACGCCCGATGGTGCGATCAGCGACATTGGCCGCACCCGCACCCTGCCCGATGGCGATACGCCGCGCTTTGGCATCGGGCTGTTTTCCTGTTCCAACATGCCGTTCGGCTGGTTCAACGCCTATGGCCATGCGGCGCAGCGCAGCGACCTGGACCTGATGGTCCATGTCGGCGACTATATCTACGAATATGGGCCGGGCATCTATCCGACGAAGGATGTCGCCGGGCGATCCGTCCTGCCCGCCAATGAAATGGTGACGCTGGCCGACTATCGCCTGCGCCATGCCTCCTATCGCGCCGACCCCGATTTGCGGCGCTTGCATCAGTCGTTCCCGATGCTGGGGCAATGGGATGACCATGAACTGACCAACGACGCCTGGAAGGACGGCGCGGAAAATCATCAGCCCGCGACCGAAGGCGACTGGGCGATGCGCAAGGCGGTGGCGGAGCGAGTCTATCGCGAATGGATGCCGGTGTCCGACAAGCGCTATGACAGCTATCAGATCGGTTCGCTCGCCACCCTGTTCCGTCCCGAAACCCGCATCACCGCGCGCGACAGGCAACTGGATCTGGACGAAGCGATCGCGGGCCGGGGCGACCTGGCCAAGGCGTTGGCCGATTTCCGCGATGGCCCATGGAGCGCGAAGGACCGCACGGTCATGGGCGCGCAGCAGGAGGCATGGCTGCACGCCGGGCTGCAACAGTCGGTCAGGTCCGGCACCCGCTGGCAGATATTGGCGCAGCAGATCGTCATAGGCACGATCCGCGCACCCGAAACGTTCGACTCATGGACCGCCGATGGCGCATCGCCGCAGGTGCGCAGGGCAATGATGGGCATGGTCGCGGCGGCGCGCGCGGGGCTGCCGTTCAACATGGATGCGTGGGATGGCTATCCTGCCGCGCGCGAACGGCTGCTCAACGCGGCGCAGGCGGCGGACAGCAATCTGGTGGTCCTGTCAGGGGACAGCCATAACGCATGGGGCAATAATCTGACGAACGACGGTCGCGCCGTGGGCGTGGAATATGCGGGCCATGCGGTGACTTCGCCGGGGTTCGAAACCTATTTGCCCGCCGTCGCCCCGAAAGATTTTGCCAAGGCGCTGTGGCAGGCCAATCCGGGCCTTGCTTATGCCGACACCAGCCGTCGCGGCTATGTCTCCTTGCAACTCACGCCCGACCGGGTGCGCGGGGAATGGCATTATGTCGATACCATCCTGACGCGCTCCACCGCCGGGGTCGTGTCCGACGGGCTTGACGTGCGCTGGGGCGATCGGTGTTTTTCGGCATGATAAACACATCCGGGTCATGCAGCGTGATGACGCTGCATGACCCGGACGCCCCGCTCAAAAAGGATCAGAATTTGAAGCGCACGCCCGCCGTGAAGGCGCGACCGATAAAGTCATAGACCGCGATGTTGGTGGGCAGGTTCACGCCCGGCACCGTACCAGGGATGAGCGGTGGCTTCTTGTTGAACAGGTTGTTGACGTTCCCGAACAGCTCGAAATTGCCATTGCCGTTGGGAATGGTGAAGCGGGCCGCCAGATCGGTATACCACACCGCCTTGACGTTGGGATTGACGAACTGGATCGCCGTCGGGCCGCCGGGAATGTCCAGCCGCATTTTGTGGATATATTGTTCGGACAGGGTGATGCCGAACGGCCCGTTGCTATAATCCAGCGTGAAGTTGCCGCGCCAGCGCGGGAAACCCGCCGGGTTGCTGCCGACCACACTGACGCCGGTATAGTCAGCGATCGGTGCGCCGACATATTGCTGGGATTCGAACTTGTCGAGATAGTTGAGGTAGAGGCGCACGCCCAGCGCCCCGTTGCCGAGCGCTGTGCGATAGCTGGCGTCGATGTCCACGCCTGCCGTTTTCAGGAAGGCGATGTTGGCCGGCACGATGCTGACCAGCGATGGCAGGCTGGTGGGGGTCGTGCGGCTGATCAACGCACATTCCGCCACGCCCGAACCGCCCGCATTATAGCAGTTGGTGACGATCTGCTGCGCCGACAGGCTGTCGATCAGGTTCGACACCTTGATCCGGTAATAATCGACCGATAGCGACACGCCGCGCAGGAAGGACGGGGTCAGCACGCCGCCGATGGTCAGCGTCCTGGCTTTTTCCGGCTTCAAATTGGTGTTGCCCGCCGTGATCGTGTTCACATTCTGGTTCAGGCCGCTGCCATAGCTGCCATTGGCGGTGCGCAGGTCGTTGACGATGCCGATGCCGCTTTGCGCGCCTGCATATAGCTCGAACAGGTTGGGCGCGCGAATGTCACGCGACAGCGCGCCGCGCAGCAACAGGTCGTCCACCGGTTTCCAGGTGCCGCCCACTTTCCACGTCTTGACTGTGCCGGACGTCGAATAATCGGTAATGCGCGCCGCACCGCTGACGCTGAGTTCACGGAAGAAAGGCGTATCCTTGAGCAGCGGCACCGCCAGTTCGGCATAGGCTTCCTTGACGTTCAAGCTGCCCTGCGCTGTGCCGACATTGGTCAGCC
The DNA here is from genome assembly GCF_014280435.1 of Sphingobium sp. KCTC 72723. Lineage (NCBI taxonomy): Bacteria > Pseudomonadati > Pseudomonadota > Alphaproteobacteria > Sphingomonadales > Sphingobiaceae > Sphingobium > Sphingobium sp. KCTC 72723. The sequence continues at coordinate 3,287,512 of NZ_CP060388.1, forward strand.
AGTAGAAGAGCGATGTGGCAGGCACGCCGCGCAGGCCCGCAAAATAGGCGCTGCGTTCCGCCGCCGTGTCGAGCAGTGCAGGCGCGGCATTGCTGGTCAGGTCCAACGTCTGCTTGCGATATTCCGCACCGACCGCGAAATCGACTGGTCCGGCGGGCAGATCGAACAGGCTGCCGGACAGGTTGGCGGTAAAGGAGTCCTGTTTGACCGTCGCCTTGTACCGCGACGTGCCGGTGGCATAGGCATAGCCCGCAGGCGTGGAGCGCGAAGGATCCCCGTTCAGCACGTTGATTGGCGTGCAACCGGCATATTGGCTGGCGACCGTGGGGTCGAGCAGCACGCGACAGGTGATCTGGCCATTGGCCGGATTGACCACGGCGTCGGCGGCGGCATAAAGCTTGCGGTTATCATAAAGGCCCGAATTGGCCATGCTGTGCGTGCTGTCGCCATGCGAATAGCCGACCGACCAGTCCAGCCCGCTGATCTTGCCGCTCAGGCCCGCCGTCGCCATCCAGTAGTCGGTACGTTCGTCAGCAACGGGTGAGGGCTGGCCCGCATCATATTGACCCACGCTGATGAAGTCCGTGGCGGTGGGCAGCGACACGGCCAGTGCCGACGACAGATAGGGATTGCCCTTGTAGATATTGACCTGCTGTCCTGTGGGGACCAGCGCATTGACCTGCGTGCGATAGCGCATGTCGGCACGCGACCAGCCGCCCTGAACATAGGCATTGATGTCGTCGGTCAGGTCATAGCTCAGCCGTCCGAACGCCTGGTAGGTTTTGAACGGCGCGATCGCATGGCCGGTCGCCGGGATATTATAGCCATCGCCTCCCGCCGAGAAGCCGCCGGTGCCGGTCGCTCCGCCCTGCACGAACGGACGGGTCGATCCGTCATTGTTGATGACGCGGCCGACAAAGGGATTACCCGCCACGCTGGATCCGACGATGCGGCCGTTTGAGCTGGGCGCGACCGCGCTGGCGATACGGATGTCGGTGCCGATCGTATAGGGATTGAGCGCGCCGCCAGGGGAGCAGGCCGATGCCGGCGTGCCGGTCGGCACGGTGCAACCCACCACGCTACCGACATAGGTATAACCCTTGGTCGCGAAATCACGGTCGCTGCGCAACATGCCTTCATTGTTGGAAAATTCGCCGCTGATCAGCACATGGCCACGGCCCCCGGCAAAATCCTGTCCATAGGCCAGGCCAAGCCGCTGGTTGCCATTGTCACCTTCCTGCGAAATACCGGCTTGGGCGACGCCCTTCAGCCCGGTGAAATCCTTGTCCAGAATGAAGTTGACGACACCTGCGACAGCATCCGAACCATAGCCCGCCGATGCGCCACCTGTCACCACGTCGACCCGCTCCACCAGTAACTGGGGCAGGACGTTGGTATCGATCGTGCCGACATAGGAAGTAGGCGACACCCGCATACCGTCAAACAGGATCAGCGTGCGCAACGGCCCCTTGGGGTTGTTGCTGGGCGTGCCAAGGCTGCGCAGGTTCAGCACGTTACCGTGGATCGGCGCGTTGGAAAAATTGCTGGCCGACTTGCCTGGGCTAAGCGAATTGGAGAATTGCGGCAGCTTGTTGAGCGCGTCAGCAATCCCCGATGGGGTCGTCCTGGCCAGGTCCTGCGTCGTTGCAACCGTGACCGGCGTGGGCGCTGTATAGCCGTCGCGCACGATGCGCGATCCGGTAACGATGATATCAGGTGCGCTGGCGGCAGCGGCCTCCTGCGGTGCGGCAGCCGTAGCGGCATCTTGCGCCATTGCCTGACCGGCGATGACGATCATGCTGGCGCTCAGCGCCAATGTTGACACGAAAATCTGTTGCTTGGACATCGGTTCTTCCTCTCCCTGGATACGGCCGTGCCGGGCTTTGCGCCCGGCGTTTTGATTATTATCCCGGTGTGCATATTTACTGATAAGCCCATGGCGCTGCATGTCAACCAAATTTGCACCATGGGTAAATGTTTGGCCCTCCATAGTGACCTTGCGGCAACGCCGGGGGGAAACGGGCAAGCCGCCTTGTCCTCCTGCCCGATAAAAGATAGGATATTGACCCATGGTGCAGAAATATGCGTTATACAGGCGTCGCGCCGCTACGCCGGGCGACCCATAGAAACCGTGCCGATATGCAGGCCGGGCATGGCCGATAGTATAGGAGAATGGCTTTGCCGCCCGCAACCGACGACATGTCCGCCCCTCCGCTCCCGGCCGATGCCCCCAACAGCGATTCGGTTGGCGATTACCCGACCCCGCCCATGGCGTGGCTGACGGTCGCCATCCTGTTCCTGCTTTACATATTGTCGCTGACGGACCGGAACATCATGGCGTTGATGGTCGGGCCGATCAAACGCGATCTTGGTCTGTCCGACCTTCAGATCAGCCTGTTGCAGGGACCAGCCTTTGCCGTCCTGTTCTGCCTGTGCGCCATTCCGCTGGGCATGGCGCTGGACCGCTACAGCCGCCGGGTCGTCCTCTATCTCTCGGTGACGTTATGGAGCATCGCGGCGGCATCCTGCGGTCTTGCGGGCAGTTTCGCTGCGCTGGCCATGGCGCGGGCAGGCGTGGGTGCGGGCGAATCCGGTTTCGGCACTGGCAGCTACTCGATCGTCGGGGACAGTTTTCCGCCACATCGCGTCTCGCTCGCCATGTCGGTGTTCATCATGGGCGGCGTCATGGGCGCGGGCATCGTGTTCCTGCTGGGCGGGCCGATCGTCGCCGCCGCGATGAAGGCCGGCCCGGCCATCTGGCCCATCTTCGGCCTGCTCCAGCCCTGGCAACAAGTGTTCATCATGACCGGCGCACCGGGCATATTGCTCGCGCTGCTCGTGTTCGTCTTTCGCGAACCGCCCCGGCGCAAGTCGGCATCGGCCAGCGCAGGCTATGGCGAGGCATGGGCGTTCCTGCGCCTGCACAAGCCGCTTTATGTCGCGACGTTCGTGGGTTTCGGCCTGGCCTATGCCGTCACCATCGGGTTTCAGCTTTGGACGCCCACTTATCTCGCCCGCATCCATGGCTGGCAGCCGGGGCAGATCGGCCCGGTGATCGGCATCGCCCAGATCGCGGCGGCGGCGATGATTCCCGTCCATGGCTGGATCGTCGATCGCCTCTATCGGCGCGGGCGGCGCGACGCGCATCTTTTCTGGTGCATGATGACAGTCGCGGCGGCGGCACCTTTCGGTATCGCTGCCTTCCTCGTCACCAGCCCCTGGGCGACTGTCGCCTGCTACTGGTGTTTCATGGCGCTGATTCTCTCGACGTCCAGCATGGGACCGGCCACGGTTCAGGTCGTCACGCCACAACATATGCGCGGGCGCGTGTCTGCGCTCTATGTGCTGGTGTCGGGCCTGATCGCCATGGCGGGTGGCCCCGCCTTCATTGGCATCGTCACTACGCTGGTGATGGGGGATGAAATGAAGGTCGGCTATTCGCTGATCGCCAGCGTCATCTGCGTCGCCCTGCCCGCCGTCATTCTCTTTGCCTTGGGTCGCGCATCCATGCGCCGCGCCCAGGCCGCTCTTGCCTGAAGGACTTGTCCATGATCGAAGCCCGCCGCCCCGCCTTCCTCGACGGGAAGCCCAAACGGTTGCTGATCGACGGCCAGATGGTCGACGCCCTGTCGGGCGAAACCTTCCAGAGCATCAGCGCCTCCACCGGCGAACGGGTCGCCGACCTGGCATTGGCCAGCGCGCAGGATGTGGACCGAGCCGTGCGCGCCGCCCGTGCCGCTTTCGACGGACCATGGAGCCGCTTCAAGCCCGCAGAGCGGCAGGCGGTACTGCTGCGACTCGCCGAACTGGTCGATGCGGAATTTGAGGATCTGGCCCTGCTCGACTGTATCGAGATGGGCCGCCCGATCACCGCCGCGCGCGGCCTGCGCGCTATGGTGGAGCGATCGCTCCGTCATTTCGCAGGGGCCGCCACGTCAATCCATGGCGAAACATTGTCCAACAGCGCGCCGGTCGATCTCCTTTCCTTCACCCTGCGCGAACCGATCGGCGTGGTCGGTGCGATCATCCCGTGGAACGGTCCGCTGTTCAGCGCCGCGTGGAAAGTCGGCCCGGTTCTGGCCACCGGCTGCACCATCGTCCTGAAACCCGCCGAGGACGCCTCGCTCAGCCCGCTGCGCTTTGGCGAACTATGCCTGAAGGCAGGTGTGCCGCCGGGCGTCGTCAATGTCGTTACGGGCGCTGGCGCAACCGGCGCGGCGCTGGCCGACCATCCCGATGTCGACAAGATCGCCTTCACCGGATCGTGCGAAACTGGCCAGCGGATCATCGCCGCGTCGGCCGGGTCAGTGAAGCGCGTGACGATGGAACTGGGCGGCAAATCCCCCAACATCATCTTTGCCGACGCGGACCTGGACCTTGCCACCCCCGCCGCCGCGATGGGCGTGTTCAACAATTCGGGACAGGTGTGCGCGGCCGGCACCCGCCTGTTCGTCCAGCGTCCGGTCTATGAGGAAATGATCGCGCGCATTGCGGCCTTTACCGCCACGCTAAAAATCGGCCCCAGCCTGGACCCCGAAACGGTCATCGGCCCGCTCGTGTCGGCCAAACAATATGCCCGCGTGGCGTCCTATCTCGATCTTGGTCCGCAGGAAGGCGCGCGCCTCGTCACCGGCGGGCATCGCGTCACCGGCGGCGATCTGGACAAGGGCCATTGGGTCGCCCCTACCCTGTTTGCCGACGTGCGCGACGATATGCGTATCGCGCGGGAAGAGATTTTCGGTCCCGTCTCCTGCGTGCTACCCTTCGACGATCTGGACGAAGTGATCACGCGCGCCAACGCCACTCGCTTCGGGCTGGCCGGGGGCGTGTGGACCAGGGACATCGGCAAGGCGATGACGGCGGTAAAGCGCATCCGCGCCGGATCGATCTGGGTGAACCATTATTTCGCGATGGACCCGTCCGTTCCCTTCGGCGGCTACAAGATGAGCGGTTATGGGCGCGAGGGCGGTAGCGAACATATCGACGCCTATCTGCAAACCAAGGGCGTCTGGATAAGGACGTGAGAGTCTGTTTGAGAATGTGCTGAGGCCCATTCTGCTGCACCGGCCCTCTCTCCCCACCCGGCCTCTCAATCAGGATATTCTATGGGCGGCCGGGTTGTGACAGAGGGCCGGTGCAGTTCTTGAAAATGCGATCGTTTGCGCATTTTTCAAATAGCCCCTTTCCCCTCATTCCACGATTTCAAGCGCCCGCTCCGGGCAGGATTTCGCCCCGCGCCAGGCCAGCTTTTCGTTTGCTTCCGCCACCTCAATATCCCCGGCCATGATATAGCCTTCGTCGTCCAGTTCGAAAATCGCCGGGGCCATCGCCCAACAGCGGGCATGGCCCTGACATTTGTCGCGATGCACGATAATTTTCATGATGCTTCCCCCGTTGCGGACCAGTCGAGGATCAGATTTTCGATCCCGAATACATGGCCGCCATAAGTGACCGGCGCGGTCCCTTCCCTGATGCGGAAATCGGGAATTCGCCGCAGCCATTCCTCCAATGCCACGACGATTTCCCGCCGCGCCAGATGCGATCCCAGGCAACGATGCGGGCCATAGGCAAAAGCGGTGTGGCGATTATCCTCGCGGGCCAGGTCGATCCGTTCGGGATGGTCGAACTCGGCCGGATCGCGATTGGCGATCATCGTCGCGCAAGACACATAATCGCCCTTGCGGATCGGTGCGCCCTCAAAATCCACGTCCTTCGTCGCCACCCGGATCATCTGCACCGTGGGATAGGCGCGCAGCAATTCTTCCGCCGCCAGAACGATACGCGATGAATCGCCGCGCAATAGCTGCTGGTCATCGCCATGCCGCGCCAGATAGTTGAGGTCGAAACCGATCGCGGCGGCCACCGTGTCCAGCCCCGCGACGAACAGCAGCACGCCGGTCCCGCGTATCTGCGCATCGGTCAGCGGCCGATCATCGATCTTCGACTGCACCAGAAAGGACATGAAATCCTCGACCGGCTCCGCGCGGCGCTGCGCCGCCAGATTATCGATAAAGGCGATGATGGTGCGCGCTGCTGCCGGGCGTTTCACATTGTCGCCATGGAACAGATCGGTCGCCCAGGCGACGAACTCGTCCAGCCGGTCGTCAGGCAACCCCAGAAAGCGCAGGAAAATATTGACTGCAAAGGGGAAAGCGAAGTCTTTCATCACGTCGCAACTAGTGCCTGCCCTCGCGATCCGGTCAATCAGCACCACCGCCCTTTCGCGCACGGCACTTTCCAGCGCCATCACGCGCTTGGGCGACAGCAGGGGGTTGAGCAGCGAACGGAATTTGCCATGTTCGGGCGGATCCAGTTCTAGCGGGATCATTGGCCAGCTTTCGCCCAAGGCTGAGGCAAAGATGCTGCGATGGCTGGAGAAAGTCTCCGGGTCTTGCAGCACGCGGCGCTGGTCCTGCGCGCGGGTGATGACCCATGTGCCGCGTCCGTCGCGGGTATTGACCGGCGAATAGAAAATCGGCGGCCCGTCATGCACCACCGCGCTCGCCGCCTGCGGATCGCCATTGGGCGTGGGGGCCATGCCGGGCGAGGTAAACAGGCTGAAATCGCCCACCATATGGGGCGGAACATGGGGCGGAACCGGATGGGCGGCGAAGGTTTCCATGGGGGGCGCGCTCTCCTGTCTGCACGCTGCCGCCGCGAATCGCGGGCGCAACGGCATCCTCTTTTTAATTTTGCATCATGGTATAGAATATAGCTGCTCTATCGACTGTCAACCAACAGGCTTGCAGATCACAAAAACTATCCTCCTGTGCAAATTATATCTAGCCACCTGTGCAGAATTGGCCTAAGCAACGGACAGGGGAACAACCCCCTCCTACAGTGACGCCGGGATATGTCCGGGGTCACAGGGGCAAGGGATGAGGGCAATGGTGGAGAGCGCAGCAATCGAGGATCAGGACTTCCGGCTGGAAGCCCGTGCCTGGCTGGCGGCGCACTTTCCCCCTGCCCTTGCCAATGTCCCCGGCCTGCTGTTTCAGGGCAGCCGCGCCGCCGCCGATGCCAACCCCGACTATCAACTATGGCGTGCAGCAATGACCGGCAAGGGATGGGGCGTCCCCAATTGGGCATCGCGCTATGGTGGCGCCGGGCTGACAATGGCGCAGGGCAAGATCATTGGCGAGGAGCTGACCGCCATCGGCGGCTTCAACCCGATCCGCAGCTACGGCACGATGATGCTTGGCCCCACTTTGCTTGAATATGGCAATGAAGCGCAGAAGCTGGAGCATCTGCCTTTCATCGCCAGCCATGAACGGCGCTGGTGTCAGGGTTTTTCGGAACCGGGCGCGGGGTCCGACCTCGCCTCGCTTACCACCCGCTGCACCGACATGGGCGACCATTGGCTGGTCAGCGGGCAGAAAATCTGGACGTCCGGCGCGGACGAAGCCGACTGGTGCTTTGCATTGGTCCGCACCGATACCAGCCGCAAGCACGGCGGCATAAGCTTCCTGCTGATCGACATGGCATCCGAGGGAATCGAAGCGCGCCCGATCGTCCTCATCAGCGGCTCTACCCATTTCTGCGAAGTCTTCTTCAACGATGTGAAGGTGCCGAAGGGCAATCTGGTCGGCGAAGTCAATCAGGGCTGGACCATCGCCAAGCGCCTGCTCCAGTTCGAACGCAACAGCCTTTCGGAAGTGAAGGCCGACATCACGCCGCTCGCCCCGCTGGCGCATGATTATGTCGGCACCGATGCGCTGGGCCGCATCGACAGCCCGGACCTGCGCGCGCGGATGGTCCGTAACGCCATGCGCCACGAAGCCTATCTGGCGACGGTCCGCCGCATCGCGCAGGAAGCCAAAAATGGCGGTCCCAGCAATGGCGTGTCGACGCTCAAAAATCTGTGGTCGGGCATCATTCAGGAACGGTCCGAACTGCTGGTCGAAATGATGGGGGCGAACGGGTTGGGCTGGGCGGGGGAACCCTATAGCGACGCCGAACGGGAAGCGACCCATGCCTGGCTGCATAGCAAGGCCTTCTCCATTTATGGCGGCAGTTACGAAGTGCAGAATAATATCACTGCCAAGCATACGCTCGGCCTGCCGGGCTGAATGGGCATGGGCGGGGACAAGAAAAACAGGATGCGGGAGGGCGCGCCGTGGCGGTGCTGAACGAAGAACAGCAGATGCTCAAAGACATGGCGGCGGACTGGGCGCGCGAACGGATGCCCGTTACGGCGCTGCGTGCGCTCTACGACCATGGCGGCGGTGGCCGGGCCGAGGCGCTGGGCTATGACCCGGATGCCTGGGCCGAGATGGCGCAGATGGGCTGGACCGGCATCGTCGCGCCGCTGGAGCATGGTGGGTCGGATTTCGGCTGCATGGGGCTAGGACTGGTGCTGGAGCAACTGGGCCGCACGCTGGCGGCCTCACCGCTGCTCAGTTCCGCGCTGATCGCGGTGTCCGCGCTGCGCCTTGGCGGTAATGCCGCGCAACAGGCGCGCTGGCTGCCCGGCCTTGCCGACGGATCGGTCATCGGCACGCTGGCGGTGGAGGAAGGCCCGCATCATGCGCCCGAACGCACCGCATTGGTCGCCACGCCAGCGGGCGATGGCTGGACGTTGAACGGCATCAAACGTCCGGTGCAGGACGGCATGATCGCGCATCTGGCTATCGTCGTCGCGCGGGTGGAAGGGGGCGGCGGCGACCGTGACGGGCTGCGCCTCTTCCTCGTGCCGACCGATGCGCCGGGCCTGACCCGCGAACCGCTCGACCAGATCGACGCACGCCGTCCTGCGACATTCACCTTAACCAACGTCGCGGTCGGTGCCGATGCCCTGTTGGGTGGCGCCGACCTGCTCGACCAGTTGCTGGACCGCGCGGCCATCGGCATGGCCGCCGAAATGTTGGGAATTGCCGATCAAGCCTTTGATACTACGTTGGATTATCTGAAAACCCGCGTCCAGTTCGGCGCGATCATCGGCTCCTTTCAGGCGCTCCAGCATCGCGCTGCCGACCTGTTCGGCGAATTGCAGCTGGCCCGTTCCGCCGTCGAAGCCGCGCTGGTCGCCATCGACAATGACGATCCCGCCCTGCCCCGCCTTGCCTCGCTGGCCAAGGCGATCGTTGGGGAAACCGTCCACGTCATTTCGCAACAGATGGTCCAGCTTCATGGCGGCATCGGCATGACCCATGAACATGATGCCGGCCTCTACCTCAAGCGCGCCTGTGTCGCGGCGCAATGCTATGGCTCGACTGCCTGGCATCGCGAACGCTGGGCGCGGCTCAACAGATATTGAAACATAATATGGCCCAATCCCGTGAGATACAGCTGGTCCGCCGGCCGGTCGGCACCCCGGTCGAAAAAGACTTCACTACTGTCCATGTCGCTGTCGCCAAACCGGGCGCTGGCGAGGTGCAGGTGCGCAATCTGTGGATGGCGATCGACCCCGCAATGCGCGGCCGGATGACCGACGCCAAAAGCTATGTTCCCCCGTTCGCGCTGGACGCAGCGATGGAGGGACCGGCGATCGGCGAAGTGATCGCGTCCAACGATCCGGGCTTTGCGCCGGGCGATCTCGTCTTTTCGCGCCTTGGCTGGCGGGAGATTTTCAACGCCCCCGCCAGCGCCCTGCAACAACGGGACAAGGCGTCGCTGCCCGCGCAGGCCTGGCTCTGTTTCGCAGGAATGCCGGGGCTGACCGCCTATGCCGGGCTTGTCCGCATCGCCGGGCTGAAAGCGGGCGATGTCGTGTTCGTGTCCGCCGCGTCAGGCGCGGTCGGCTCCATCGCCTGCCAGATCGCTCGTAACATGGGGTGCAAGGTCATCGGATCAGCCGGTGGGCCGGACAAGACCGCCTTCCTGCGCGATATGCTGAAAGTGGATGCCGCAATCGACTACAAGGCTGAACCCAGCCTGACCAAGGCATTGGCGCACGCAGCGAAATCAATCGGTGCAACCGGCATCGACGTCTATTTCGACAATGTCGGCGGCGATCATTTGCAGGCTGCGCTGGCGCTCGCCAATAATTTCGCCCGCTTCGCCATTTGCGGGATGATCTCCCAATATAATGTGACCGATGCCCCCACCGTTCCGCGCAACCTGACCCTGCTGATGACCAAGCGCATCCGCATGGAAGGCTATATCGCGCTCGACCATATGGACCTGGAAGGGGAGATGGTCGCGCAAATGACGGCATGGAACGCAGCGGGACAGATGGCATCGGCGGAAACCGTCTATCATAGCATCGACAAGGCGCTGGACGCTTTCCATGGCCTGTTCACCGGCGCGAATATCGGCCGCACCATGGTCAAGCTGGCCTGAAACCCGGAGCGCGCCCCGATGTATGATTTGCTCAAAGGCCTGCGCGTCGTGGAAGGCGCAGCGTTCATTGCCGGGCCGTCCTGTGGCCTGCATCTGGCGCAGATGGGGGCGGAAGTCATCCGTTTCGACGCGATCGGCGGCGGGCCGGACTATCGCCGCTGGCCGATTACGCCGGGCGGCGACAGCCTCTATTGGGAGGGGCTGAACAAGGGCAAGAAGTCGATCGCCATCGACCTTGGCCGTCCCGAAGGCCGCGCTCTGGCCGTCGCCATCGCTACCGCACCGGGCGATGATGCCGGGCTGTTCCTGACCAACTATCCGGTCAGGGGCTTTCTGAGCCATGAGGCGCTGGCGGCACAACGGGCCGACATCATCACCCTGCGCGTCATGGGCTGGGCCGATGGATCGCCCGCCGTCGATTATACCATCAACGCTGCCGTGGGCGTACCGCAAATGACGGGACCGGCCGAGGATGATCGCCCGGTCAATCACGTCCTGCCCGCCTGGGATTTGTTGGGCGGCGCTTATGCCGCCTTTGCGCTTACGTCCGCACTGTTGCGGCGGCGGCAGAGCGGCCAGGGCGCGGAAATTCGTGTGCCTTTGTCAGACCTTGCCGCATCCACCCTGTCCCATCTGGGTTCCGTGGCCGAAGTGCTGGCAGGCGGCGACCGGCCCCGCATGGGCAATGACCTCTTCGGTGCCTTCGGCCGGGATTTTGTGACGGCGGACGGCAAGCGGCTGATCGTCGTCGCCATCACCCCGCGCCAGTGGACCGGCCTGCTGCGGACGCTCGATCTGGGCGATGCCGTCGCCGCGATCGAAGCAGAAGTCGGCGCGAACTTCGCCCGCGATGAAGGCGCACGCTTCATCCACCGCGCCCGGCTCTTTCCTCTGTTCGACGCCGCTTTTGCCACACGCACGACCGATGCGCTCAAGCCCGCCTTCGACGCGGGCGGCGTGACCTGGGGCGAATATCAGACGCTGCATCAGGCGGTGACGACCGACGCCCGCCTGTTCACGGCCAATCCTTTGTTCGAAACGCTGACCCATCCCAGCGGCCAGATCTATCCCACGTCCGGTCCCGCCGCGACGCTGGCGGGCGAAGCGCGCGGATCGGTGGCAACGGCCCCCCGTCTTGGCAGCCACACCGACGAGGTTCTAGCCAGCGTACTGGGTCTGGACAGCGGCGCCATCGGACGGCTGCATGACGAAGGGCTGGTGGCATGAGCATGATGCAAAACGACATCGCCCATTGGCGGACATGGATCGGCAAGAGCGAGAGTCGTACCGAATTGCTGGATCGCAACGCCCTCATCCGCTTCGCCGCCGCGATCGGCGAGCCTCTGGATGTAGAGCAGGCGGAGCCCTCGCTTGCCCATTTGGCCTTCTTCCTGCCCGTCGCCGCCGCAGACCAGATCGGCCCGGACGGGCACCCCAGACGCGGTGGCTTCCTGCCCCCGGTCAGCCTGCCCCGGCGCATGTTTGCAGCGTCCGACATGACGTTCGGCGCGCCGTTGCTGATCGACCGGGAAGCGAAGCGGGTATCGACCATCCGCGATCTCGTCCATAAATCTGGGCGCAGCGGCGAACTGGTCCTGCTGACGGTGGAACATAGCATTGTGCAGGCAGGGGTCGAACGGACGCGCGAGATTCAGACGATAGTCTATCGCGATGCCGGTGCGTCAACGCCTGCCATCGTCCCGGCAGCGTTCGATGCAACGCCCGACGACCAATGCTGGCACCCCGGCCCGGTCGATCTGTTCCGCTTTTCCGCCGTGACATTCAACAGCCACCGCATCCATTACGACCTGCCCTATGCCCGTGACCAGGAAGGCTATCCCGACCTCGTCATCCATGGTCCCTTCACCGCTGCCCGCCTGTTCGGCCATGCCCGGCGTAACGGACTGACCCCGACCCGTTTCGCCTTCCGTGCCGTCGCGCCGCTCTTTTGCGGGCAGGACGTGACGCTGCGGCAGGATGAACCCGGCAGCGTGCGCGCTATCCGCTGCGACGGGACCGACGCGATGCTGGCGCAGGTCGCTTACTGACATTCCGATCTGACAGGAGAAATTCCATGGACGCCGAAACGTTCGACATGTTCCGCACCACCGTCCAGCGCTTCGTCGCGGAAAAACTGATCCCGGCCGAGGATGCCGTCGAAGAAGCCGATGCGGTGCCGGAAAACATTATCCAGCAGATGCGCGACATGGGCCTGTTCGGCCTTTCGGTGCCGGAAGAATATGGTGGCATCGGCTGCACCATGGCGGAAGAAGCGGCGATCATCCGCGAGATTACCCGCGCTTCAGTGGTGTTCCGGTCCGTCATCGGCACCACGGTCGGCATCGGCAGTCAGGGCATCGTCATGGATGGGACCGAGGAGCAGAAACGGGAGTGGCTGCCCAAATTCGCGACCGGGGAAGCCATTGCCAGCTTTGGCCTGACCGAGCCGGAAGCCGGATCCGACGCGGGATCGCTACGCACCGTGGCGATCCGCGATGGCGACACCTACCGCATCACCGGCACCAAACGCTACATCACCAATGCCCCGCGCTCGAGCGTGTTCACGCTGATGGCGCGGACAGAGCCGGACGTGAAGGGCGCGGCGGGCATTTCCGCCTTCATCCTGCCCGCCGATACACCGGGCATCTCATTGGGCAAGCCGGACAAGAAGATGGGGCAGAAGGGCGCGGTCACGACCGACGTTATCCTGGACGATGTGGTGGTGCCTGCCAGCGCCATCATCGGCGGGGTGCCGGGGCGTGGTTTCAAGACCGCGATGAAGGTGCTGGATCGCGGGCGCATCCACATCGCCGCCGTCGCGCTGGGCATGTGCCAGCGGCTGATCGACATGAGCCTGCAATATGCGATGGAGCGCAAGCAGTTCGGCCAGCGCATTGCTGATTTCCAACTGGTGCAGGCGATGCTGGCCGACATGAAGGTCGATATGCTGACGACCGAGGCATTGATGCAGTCAGTCGCCGCCAAGTTCGACGCAGGACTGCCGGTCAGTTTGGAATGCGCCGCGCTCAAATTTCATGCTTCCGAAGCGGTGGGCCGCGTCGCTGACCGCGCGGTGCAGATCTATGGCGGCGCGGGTTATATGGCCGAATATAAGGTCGAGCGCTTCTATCGCGATGTTCGCCTGCTGCGCATCTACGAAGGCACCAGCCAGATTCAGCAGACCATCATCGCCAAGCAGATGATCCGGCAGGCGCAAGCCGCCGCCTGATCCTCCTTCCCGCTAAACAAGGACTATCCCATGCGCAGAGCCGCCATCGTCGCCCCGATCCGCACCGCCGTCGGCAAATATGGCGGGTCGCTGAAATCCATGAGCGCAGGCGATCTGGGCGCGGTCATATTGAAGGCGCTGGTCGAGCGCACGAAGATAGACCCCGAACGGATCGACGACGTGGTGTTCGCGCAAGGCTATGGTAATGGCGAAGCGCCCTGCATCGGCCGCTGGTCGGCGCTGGCGGCCGGGTTTCCCGAATCCATTCCCGGCGTGCAACTGGATCGCCGCTGCGGGTCCGGGCTGCAAGCGGTGATCGACGCAGCGATGCGGATCCAGACCGGCGCAGCGGACATCGTGATCGCGGGCGGCGTGGAAAGCATGTCGAATGTCGAATATTATTCGATGGACCATCGCTGGGGCGCGCGATCCGGCTCGACCCAGTTCCACGACCGGCTGACGCGCGGGCGGGTGATGTCGCAGCCGATCAGCCGCTATGGCGTGATCAGCGGGATGATCGAGACGGCCAATAACCTGGCCAGCGATTATGGTATCAGCCGCGAAGCGTGCGACGACTATGCCGCGATGAGCCATCAGCGCGCGACGGCGGCATGGGCAGCGGGCAAATTCGACGACGAACTGGTCCCGGTGGCAGTGCCGCAGCGCAAGGGCGATCCGCTGATCTTCGCGAGGGACGAAGGCATCCGCGCCGATGCAACGGCCCAATCGCTGGGGTTGCTGAAACCCATCGAAAAAAATGGCGTGGTGACGGCGGGCAACGCCAGCCAGCAGAATGACGCTGCGGCGGCCTGTCTGGTCGTGGCGGAAGATAAGCTCGAAGAATTGGGGCTTGAACCGATGGGCTTTCTGCATAGCTGGACGGCGGCGGGATGCGACCCGTCGCGCATGGGCATCGGGCCGGTGCCTGCGGTCGAACGGCTGTTCGCGCGCACCGGGCTGGGGTGGAAGGATATCGACCTTGTCGAATTGAACGAAGCCTTTGCGCCGCAGGTTCTGGCCTGCCTGAAAGGATGGGGCTGGGACGACCGGGACAAGCTGAACGTCAATGGTTCGGGCATCTCGCTGGGCCATCCGATCGGCGCGACCGGCGGGCGCATCCTCGCTACGCTGCTGCGTGAATTGCAGCGGCGCGACGGGCGCTATGGGCTGGAAACCATGTGTATCGGCGGCGGTCAGGGATTGGCGGCAGTGTTCGAACGCGCCTGATCGGGCGACAGCGCGATGATCGCGACGCCCAGCAGTGCGAGCAGGCCGCCGCCGATCATCCCGCCCGTGATCGGCGTGGAAAAATACAGCGACGCAGACATAGTCGACAGTAGCGGCGAAGCGAGCATGAAGGGCATGACGGTAGAGATCGGATAGCGTTGCAGCAGCCATGCCAATGCGCCCTGCCCCAATAGTGTCGCGCCGATGCAAGTGAACGCGAACCAGCCGACTGCATCCCCCCTTACATGGGCCAAACCAGCAATGGCAGGGCGCTCCAGCAACAAGGCAAAGGGGATCAGCATGACTGCGCCCATCAGGCCGTTCCATGCCTGCCCGTTCATCACGCTGACCCCGGCCAGTTTGCGCTGGACCAATGTGGCGCCACCCCACACGAGCGCGGCGGCCGTCATGACCAGCAGCGCGGGCAGTTCCGACCCGATATGCGGATCGAACCCCAGTGTCGCGACCCCGGCAAAGGCCAGCAGCACGCCCGCCACCTTACGCCGGTTGAGCCGTTCGCCCAGCAGCAGCGCGCCGAGCAGCAGCGAGAAAGGCACGCTCAACTGACCCGCGATCGCCAGCACCCCGACATTGGTTGCCATCGACAGGGCCAGATTGAGCAGCAGCAGGAACAGCCCGCCATTGAGGAAGCCGTAGAGCATCAGCCACCCGGTGCGCCCCGGCAAAGTCCGCAGCGCAGGCGCGCACAGCAGGAATACGACGCCCATACGGAGCGCACCCGACAGGAAGGGCGCGCTGGCATCCACCACCACCTTCATCGCGATGACATTCAGCGCGAACAGGATATTGGCGAGCAACAGGAACGCCATGGCGCGGGGTCCGAAACGGACGGGTTCCAAGTCAATCCTCCCAAACAGTCTTCAAACGCCATTCACAATCGGGCCGCTATAGCCAGAACATTGCACATGCGTATAGAATCAGACGCAATATACAAGGACGAGGACAAGGATGACGATCGCTTATAAACTGACCAGTATCGCGCTGGCCGTCGCTGCCGTCGGGAGCATCTCCACACACGCGCAAGTCGGGGACGCGACAAAGGGCAAGGCCGTGTTCGCGCGCTGCGCGCTATGCCATGACGTAAAGCCCGGCCCCAAGAAAATGGGACCGAACCTGTCGGGCCTGTTCGGCCGCACATCGGGAACGACCGCAGGCTTTGCCTATTCCCCGGCGATGCAGAAGGCGAAGATTCGCTGGGACGTCAAAACACTCGACGCTTTCCTGACCAAACCGACAGGCGTGGTGCCGGGCAACCGCATGGCCTTTGCCGGACTGCCCAATGCCGCCGACCGTGCCAACCTGATCGCTTATCTGAAGACGGAAGCGAAATAGCGATCAAAAGTATCCACCAGTGCAATAATTCTTGTGCTGCTTGCCTGTACCCGCTATCTGTTCGATCACAAGATGCGACACAGCGCGGGGACGGGAGCGGATGCGAGTCTTTGAGGATATGATGGCAAGGACGGCGCAGCCATGAGCGGCCGGGCGCTGGACGGCATAAAGGTGCTGGATTTGTCGCGCGTGCTGGCTGGCCCATGGTCGACGCAGATATTGGCCGATTTCGGCGCGGACGTGATCAAGATCGAGCTGCCCGGCGCGGGCGACGACACGCGCGCATGGGGGCCACCCTATCTGACCGGCGCAGATGGCGCGCCGGAAATCGGCACCAGCGCTTATTATCTCGCCTGCAATCGCAACAAGCGATCCGCCGCAATCAACCTGGCGAAGCCGGAAGGTGCGGCGCTGATCCGCAAACTCGCCGCGCAGGCCGATATATTGGTCGAGAATTTCAAGGTCGGCGGCCTGAAGAAATATGGCCTTGATTATGACAGCCTGCACACGCTGAATCCGCGCCTCGTCTATTGCTCCATCACCGGCTTTGGCCAGACCGGTCCCTATGCCGACCGAGGCGGCTATGATTTCGTGGCGCAGGGCATGGGCGGTTTCATGAGCATCACCGGCGATGAGAATGGCGGGCCACTCCGCGCAGGGGTCGCCATGGCGGACCTGTCCACTGGCATGTTCGCTACCGTCAGCATCATGATGGCGCTGCGCCACGCCGAACGCACGGGTGAAGGGCAACAGATCGACGTGTCGCTGCTCGACACCCAGATTGCGATGCTGGCCAATCAGGGGATGAATTATCTGGTCGGGGGCATCGTGCCGGGGCGGCTGGGCAATCGCCATCCGACCGTGGTTCCGTACAAGACGTTCGAGGTTGCCGACGGCATCATGATCATCGCCATCGGCAATGACCGCCAGTTTCGAGCCTTCTGCACGGAAATGGGGCATCCCGACCTTGGCACCGATCCACGTTTTGCCACCAGCGCGGCCCGGCTGACCAACCGCGACGCCATCGAAGCGATCGTGCAGGACATCGTCCGCCCCTTCCGGCGCGACGATCTGATGCCCCGGTTCGTGGCCAAGGGCATCCCCGCCGGGCCGGTCAACACGATCGAGGATGTGTTCAACGACCCGTTCGTAGAGGCGCGACAGACCGTGCATCGCTTTGCGCGCGCGGAGGATGGCGTGGAGATCCCCACGGTTGCCTATCCGGGCAAACTGTCCGCCACACCCGCCGATTACCGATACTGCCCGCCGCGCGTGGGCGAACATAGCCGCGATATATTGGGCGAATGGCTCGGCATCGACGATCCCGCGCTCGACGCGCTGGCCGCCGATGGCGCGATTGCCCAACGCGCGCCCAAGCAAAGGACTGACACATGATCCTGAACGACACTATAGCCGCCATCGTCACTGGCGGGGCTTCGGGGCTGGGCGAAGCGACCGCGCGCGCGCTGGCGGCAAAGGGCGTGAAAGTCGCGCTGTTCGACTTTAACGAGGAGACAGGCAACGCAGTCGCGGCGGATATCGGCGGCAAATTCTGCAAGGTAGATGTCACTGACGAGGCATCGGTCGATGCCGGTTTCGTGACCGCGCGCGCCGCCCATGGGCAGGAACGCATCATCGTCAATTGCGCCGGCACCGGCAATGTCATCAAGACCGCGACCCGTGACCGGGAAACCGGCGCGATCAAGGCGTTTCCGACCGACCAGTTCGAACGGATCATCCAGATCAACCTGATCGGCACTTTCCGCTGCTGCGCCAAGGCGGCGGCGGGGATGCTGACGCTGGAACCGCTGGCGGACAATGCGCGCGGCGTCATCATCAACACGTCGAGCGCCGCTGCGCTGGACGGGCAGATCGGCCAGGCGGCCTATGCGGCGTCCAAGGGCGGTATCGTCAGCCTGACGCTGCCGATGGCGCGCGATCTGATGGGTGAGGGTATCCGCGTCAACGCCATCCTGCCCGGCATATTCGACACGCCGCTGATGGCGCGGGCGAGCGAGAAGGTGCGTGACGCGCTGTCCGCAACGGTCCCCTTCCCCAAGCGATTCGGCAAGCCGGAGGAATTTGCTGCGATGGCGCTGGCGCTGATCGAGAATGATTATTGCAACGGCGAATATGTGCGGCTCGACGGCGGCCTGCGTATGCCGCCGCGCTGAAGGAGAGACAAGATGACCGAGGAAGCGCAGCCCGAATATGTGACCTACCGGGTCGAAAGCAATGTGGCATGGGTGATGCTGAACCGCCCGCAATATAGCAATGCGCAAAATTATCGGCTGCTGGCGCAGTTGGACGATGCGTTCCGGCGCGCGGTGGAGGATGATGATGTGAAAGTCATCGTGCTGGGCGGCGAGGGCAAGCATTTCACTGCAGGTCATGACATAGGCACGCCGGAAAAGGACAGCCATATGGAGCGCGAGCGCGTCCATCTGTGGCCAAACCATCTGACGCGAGGCGGGGCGGAACGACAATATGTGCTGGAACAAGATGCCTATCTGGGCCTGTGCCGCCGCTGGCAGGACATCCCTAAACCGACCATCGCCATGGTGCAGGGCGCGTGCATCGCGGGCGGGCTGATGCTGGCATGGGTGTGCGACCTCATCATCGCGTCGGACGATGCCTTTTTTCAGGATCCCACCGTCCGCATGGCGCAGCCGGGCGTGGAATATTTCGCCCATGCCTTTGAATTGCCGCCGCGCGTCGCCAAGGAATTACTGTATCTGGGGCGACGGATGCCCGCTCAACGCGCCTATCAGTTCGGCATGGTCAACGAGATTTTCCCGCGCGAAACTTTGCGGGAGGAAGTGGCCAAGATTGCGGCGGAAATTGCCGAACGCAACAGCTTTGGCCTGACGCTGACCAAGCAGGCCGTCAATTTCGTCGAGGATCTGCGCGGCAAGCGGCAGGCGATGGATGGCGTGTTCCACATGCACCATCTGGCCCATGCCCATAACCAGTTGATGACGGGCAATCTGGTCGGTGGGCTGGATGCCAAGGCGATGGCCGCGGCGAACAAGAAGCAGGCAAGCGAGGGATGAGCGCGACGATGGAAATCGACCGCGATACGCTGGTGCTGGCCGATCTGCCTGCGCTGTTGGCGGGGACGGCGGATGCGGCGCAGGCGTTCGTCGCGGCGGCGCGATCGCCGGTCAGGGCGCGGATCATCGACGCCGATGGCAAAGTCGACCGCGTGCTGGCGGATGTCGAACAGCATATCGTCCATGGCTTTGGCTGGTTCGCTTCCTATGCGGAAATGATGCGGGAAGTGGCCAACTGGGCCGCCGCGCTCGATGCGGAGGGCAGTTTTGGAGAGATTGAGGCGCTGCTGTCGCAATTGCTGTTCGCCGAATATGGCGCGCAGATGCTGGGCGGCATCCCGATGAATCAGGGCGAAGTGATCCGCGCCACCGACCTGACCGATGATCTGTCGGCGCTGGACGCACCCGCGTTCCGCACGCTGGTGCGCCGGGGTGGCGGGCAGACGGTCAAGAGCGCGATCGCGCGCCATCTGGTCGAGCGGCGCGGCAATGCCACGCTGGAAAATTGCGGGTTGGACGACATGTTCGATATGGTGCGCGAACAATTCTTCGCCCTGTCGAACGAGAAGGTCGCGCCCTTTGCCCATGAGTGGCATCTTAAGGACGAGTTGATCCCGCTGCCGCTGGTCGAGGAGCTGGGTGCGATGGGCGTGTTCGGCATGACCATCCCCGAAACCTATGGCGGGCTGGGCATGGGCAAGACCGCGATGTGCGTGGTGTCGGAAGAATTGTCGCGCGGCTGGATCGGCGTCGGGTCGCTGGCCACCCGGTCGGAAATTGCCGCCGAACTGATCCTGACCGGCGGGACGGCGGAGCAGAAGGCCCATTGGCTGCCGCAGATCGCCAATGCCTCTATCCTGCCGACCGCCGTGTTTACCGAACCTGACACCGGATCGGACCTTGGCGCGCTGCGCACGCGCGCGACGCTGGCGGAGGGCCACTATCGGGTCAGCGGCAACAAGACATGGATCACCCATGCCGCCCGTGCCGATGTGATGACGCTGCTGGTGCGCACCGATCCGGCGACCAAGAATTACAGCGGCCTTTCGATGCTGATCGCGCCCAAGCAGCGCGGTAGCGTGGCCGACCCCTTCCCCACGCCCGGCATGAGCGGGGGTGAGATCGAAGTGATCGGCTATCGCGGGATGAAGGAATATGAGATCGGCTTCGACGATTTCGCCGTGCCTGCCGCCAATCTGCTGGGCGGGGTCGAGGGGCAGGGTTTCAAGCAATTGATGGCGACGTTCGAAAGCGCACGGATCCAGACGGCGGCGCGCGCGATCGGCGTGGCGCAGGCGGCGCTGGACATTGGCCTGTCCTATGCGCTGGACCGCAAGCAGTTCGGGCGGCCGATATTCGAATTTCCCCGCGTCGCCAACAAGCTGGCCATGATGGCGGCGGAAATCATGGGTGCGCGCCAGCTCACCTACTTTGCCGCGCGGCGCAAGGATGAGGACAAGCGCTGCGATCTGGAAGCGGGCATGGCCAAGCTGATCGGCGCGCGGGTCGCCTGGGCGGCGGCGGACAATGCGCTGCAAATCCATGGCGGCAACGGCTTTGCCACCGAATATGCGGTCAGCCGTTTGCTGGCGGATGCGCGCATCCTGAACATCTTCGAAGGAGCAGGCGAAATTCAGGCGCAGGTGATTGCCCGCCGCCTGCTCGACGGGGGCAACTGACGAGGGTTCAGCCCTGCCCCGCCGGGATGCGGATGGGGCAGGACTGGCTGATTTCCATCACTGCGTTCAGGCGGCCCAGCCCCAGCCATTTGGCGCAATGGGCCGCCAGTTCGACCAGTTGGTCGGGAGAAAAGGCTGTCGTCAATCTTCCCCAGAAATCATCGTCGAACGCGGGCTGTCCAACACAAAATCTCTTTGCAAAATCAATCGCCAATGCTTCAAGATGGCCATAATCGCCGCGCCGTTCCGCGACAGCGACATGGACATAGAAATCATTATTCAGCCCATGCCGCTCCATATCCTCGACCCGCGTGTCCTGACAGGGGATGCAGCCGTTGATGAGGGCGATGCGGATGCGGGCGGCTTCGCGGACGCGGACGGGCAAAAGCGCGCCTGCCTGCAATGTGTCGCCGAAGGCGCGGACGGCGTGGCCAAGGTCTGGGCGGAGCGACCATAGACGCGCGCCCTCCTCCCCATCACCGGGCGGGAGGGAGATGCGCGCCACGAGTCAGAGCCGTTCTATGATAGTGACGTTCGCCATGCCGCCCGCTTCGCACATCGTCTGAAGCCCGTAGCGGGCGCCGCGATCATGCAGGGCGCTGACCAGCGTCGCCATCAGCTTCGCCCCTGACCCGCCAAGCGGATGGCCCAGCGCAATCGCGCCGCCATGAACGTTCATCCGCGCCGGGTCGGCCTCCATCGCCTGCGCCCAGGCGAGTGGGACGGGTGCGAAGGCTTCATTGACTTCATACAGGTCGATGTCGCCCATCTGCATTCCGGCCTTCGCCAGCGCGCGCCGGGTCGCGGGGATCGGCGCTTCCAGCATGATGACCGGGTCGTGGCCCAGCACCGTCATCTGGTGGATGCGCGCCAGCGGGGTGAGTCCGTGGGCCTTCAGTCCCGCTTCATTGACGACCAACAGAGCCGCCGCGCCGTCGCAAATCTGGCTGGCATTGGCGGCAGTGATGACGCCGCCTTCGGTCAGCAGCTTGACGCTGGCAATGCGTTCCAACGTGGCGTCGAAACGGATGCCTTCATCGACGGCATGGACCATGGCTTCGCCTTCCGCCGAGACGACATCGAGCGGCACGATTTCCGCGTCGAACTTGCCGCCCTGAACAGCGGCAGCGGCCCGGCGATGGCTGTCGAGGGCATAGGCGTCCAGCATGTCGCGGGTCAGGCCATATTTGCGCGCCAGCATCTCCGCGCCGCCAAACTGGCTGAACGGAGTGTCGGGATAGCGCGCCTCGATACCGGGGCTGCGGTAGGTGCCGAAACCATGCTTGGCCGCCAGCGTCCAGGGCAGGCCCATCGGCACGCGAGTCATGCTTTCCACGCCCGCCGCGATCACCACGTCCTGTATGCCCGCCATGACCGTGGCGGCGGCAAAGTGGAGCGCCTGTTGCGAGGATCCGCATTGCCGATCGACATGGGTGCCGGGGACCGATTCGGGCAGGCCGCCCGCCAGCACGGCGTTGCGGGCGATGTTCGCGCCCTGCTCGCCACCTGGGCAGGCGCAGCCCATGACGACATCCTCGACCGCTGCCGGGTCGATCCCGCTGCGCGCCACCAGCGCCGCCAGCACCCGCCCGCCAAGGTCGGCGGGATGCACGCCTGCCAGTCGTCCGCCGCGTTTGCCACCGGCGCTGCGCGCCACGGCGGCGATATAGGCCTGCGCCATGCTCGATCCTCCCAATTATATCCTTTAATGCAGATTTTACCTATAGGCCGGATCACCGTCAGGACCAAGGCAATTATGCACGAAGGGGCAGGAATTTGAGATCGTCGGGTAGGTCGATATCCTGCGCCAGCCCGTGCCGGGCAATGACGGCCAGCGTCGCGCCGGCCAGTTGCGCCGCCCGTTCATGCGCCGCCCGGCTGCCCGGACCAAAAGCCATGGGGATGATGCCGGGGCGGACCAGCCACAGCGCATTGGTCCCCCGCCCCGCATGATCGGTGGCCAGCACGATGTCGGCGGTGCGGGCCTCTATGCCCATCGCCAATATGTCCTCGACGCTCAGCAGCGGCAGGTCGACATTGAGGACCAGCACGGGCCGGTCGGCGGGCAAACGCGCCAGCCTGTGGTCGAGCGCGGGGTTGTGGCCGTCCGCGCCGTCCCGATGGACGGTGGCACCCTGCTCACTGGCCAGGTCCAGAACATCGGCATCGGGGCTGATCACATGGACCTGCGCGCCGAGCGTCGGGTGCAGGGCCACGCCCAGCACATGGCGCAGGAAATCCCGGCCCAGCGCGGCCCGCTCCATCGGGGTCAGCACCGGCGAAAGGCGCGTTTTCCCATAGGCGAAGGACCGGACCGGGATCAGGATCGACAGGGTCATGGCCCGGCCTGTGCCAATGTCCGGGCAAAGGCCATGACTTCGCGCGCCAACCGTTGCTGGTCGGCAGGGTCGCGCATCAATATGTTGGTGCCGTGGAACGCGACGCCGACCGGCGCACCCGCGCCCAGATCGGCATCATCGACCACCAGCCCGTCGATCAGCCCGGCATAATGCGTCGCGACGGTGGCGGGCGTGGTCGGCAGGCCCAGTTCGCCCATGATCTTGGCCGCCGGCCCCTTCACCGCCTGACCCGCGATGAAGGGCGACAGCGCGACGCAGGGAACACGCCGCGCGGCGATCCGTTCGCGCATCCCCGGCACGGCCAGGATCGGCCCGATCGACAGGATGGGGTTGGAAGGGCAGAGGATGATCGCTTCGAGTGCCGGATCGTCCAGCGCGGCGAGAATTGCGGGCGCGGGCCGGGCCTGCGCCGCGCCCGCGAACCGGATGGCGTGGAAGCGGGGCGCGCATTGGTAGCGGACAAAATAATCCTGAAAATTCAGGTCGCCCCGGTCGCTTTCGATGATGGACGCAACGGGATCGTCGCTCATCGGCACGACGGCCTGCTTTATGCCGAGGCGCGCGGTGAGGTCCGCCGTAACGGCGGACAGCGGCGCATCACGCAGCAGGTGCGTGCGCAGGACATGGGTGGCAAGGTCGCGGTCGCCCAGATTGAACCAGTCCTCCCCGCCCAGATCGCGCAGGGCGGCCATGAACGCCCAGCTTTCATCGGCCATGCCCCAGCCGCGTACCGTATCGTTCAGGCCCGCCAGCGCATAAGTGACGCTGTCGATGTCGGGACAGATGGTCAGGCCCAGATGGGTGAAATCATCGCCGGTATTGACCGCAATGGTCAGCGTGCCGGGCGGCAGGATGGCCGCCAGCCCATTGGCGAGTTTCGCGCCGCCGACCCCGCCTGCCAGTGCCAATACGCTCATGGAAACAGGTCCAGCGCCGGTTCGCGGATCAGGTCCGCCGCGCACCCGCTTGCCGGGCCGCGCGCGATGCCGCGCGCCAGCACGACGGGGCGGCCTTCGCCCCCCTGCCCCATCACCAGCGACGCGGCGGCGGCAACTTCGTCGGCCAGCCCCAATTCGCTGGTCTGGAGCGGACGGCCATGCAGGTCCGGCACCCCGCGCAGGTCGAGCAGCCCGGCCATGCCCGCAACGCCAATGGCGATGCCGCACGTCCCCTTGCGCCAAGCCCGGCCCAGACTGTCGATGATGACGACAGCAATGTCCGCCCCGCTAAGAGCGGCCAGACGGTCGCGCAACGCCGCTGCGCTGGCGTCGGGATCGACGGGCAGCAGCAGGGCGACGCCATCGCCATCCTGCGCGATGTTGGACTGGTCGATCCCGGCATTGGCCAGCACCAGCCCCAGCCGGTGCCGCACCACCAGCACGCCGCGCCGCACCCGCATGACGCTGTCGGTTTCCGACAGGATCAGTTCGACCAGCCGGGCATCCTTGTCGCATTGTGCCGCCAGTTCGATCGCGCGGGGTGACGGCGTGACATCGGCCAGCCGCACCGCGCGCCCTTCCGCCTTCGACACGATTTTCTGCGCGATGACGATGATGTCGCCGTCGCGCAAAACCTGTCCCCCGCCATCCAGCGCGGCGATCAGGATCGCGCCCAGATCGTCCCCCGGTTGCACCATGGGGACATTGCCCAGGGCCAATAATGTCACGGCAGCCGGTTCGACGATCATGGCGTTATATTCAGACCCCCGTGATGCGGATGCCGGATCCTGGCACCTTGTACCGGCGATTGAGGGCGATCAGCACCGACGTCAAGCCTTCTGCAACGACCGAATTGCACAATGGCCCGGCATTCCAGGCGCGCAGGCCGATTTCCTGCGCCAGCGCGACGACGGTTTCGGCCGCTTCGCTGTCATCGGCGCAGACCAGCACGTCGCATTCGATTTCCTCGTCCAGTTTGGTCAGGTGATGGGCGCTGATATTCTGGAATGCGGACACGACGCGCACGCCATCGCCCAGCATCTTCTGCACCGCTTCGACGGCGGAGCCGCCTTCGGGCAGATGCACCCGGCTGACCTTTGGCGGGACGAGCGGGACCGTGACGTCGATCATTATCTTGCCCGCCAGCCCGGCGGCCACTTCGCGCGCGGTCGATTGCTGCGCCGCATAGGGGACCGCCAGCACGATGATGTCCGCCGCTGCCGCAGCATCCGGGTTGGCCGCGCCGCTGACCGCTTCGCTGCCAAGGGTAGCGTTCATGGCATCGGCCGCCTCCTGCGCCCGTTCGGCCGTGCGGCTGCCGATGATGACGCGGTGCCCCTTATGCGCCCAGCGCAGGGCCAGCCCGCCGCCTTCCTTGCCCGTTCCGCCAAGGACGGCGATCGTCGCCAATGTCTCATTCTGCATATGCCAACCTCTCCTGTTGTTCTTGTGTCGCGCGCCGCTTTTTGGGCGGAGTCAGGACCATGGGGGTAAGTTCCGCCGCAGCCATGCCGCGTGCGTGAATATCATCGGCGATTCCCGTGTAAGCCGTGCTGCGCTGGCGCGGGATCCTGTCGATCGACAGGATGAGCGCCTCCATGGCGGCGGGCGGCATTTCCTGCCCGTGCTGGGTGCCGGCCGCGCGGCTGATGCTTTCGTTCATCAACGTGCCGCCCAGATCATTCGCGCCCGATTGCAGGCAAGTCTTGACGCCTTCGGCACCCAGTTTCACCCAACTGGCCTGGATCGAGCGGATATGAGGGTGCAGCGCCAGCCGGGCGACGGCGTACATCAGCCGCACTTCACGAAAGGTCGGGCCATGGCGTGCCTGCCCGCGCAGGCCCATCGGCGCTTCCATATGAACGAAGGGCAGCGGCACAAATTCGGTGAAGCCCCCGGTGCGGCGTTGCAGGTCGCGGATATGGATCAGGTGGCGCGCCCAGTGGCCCGGCGTATCGACATGGCCGAACATGATCGTTGCAGTGGTGCGGAAACCGACGCGATGGGCGGTTTCGATCACTTCGATCCACTGGTCGGTGGTCAGCTTGTCCGGGCAAATGAGGGCGCGCACCTCATCGTCCAGTATCTCCGCCGCCGTGCCGGGCAGCGTGTCCAGCCCCGCCGCCTGCAATTGTCGCAAATAGGTATCGAGCGGCAGGCCTAGAGTTGCCGCGCCCTGCCACACTTCCAGCGGTGAGAAAGCGTGAATATGCATGTCCGGCACGGCAGCGCGCACGGCGCGGGTTAGGCCCAGATAGGTGTCGCCGGTATAGTGCGGGTGGATGCCGCCTTGCAGGCAGACTTCGGTGCCGCCCCTGTCCCAAGCCTCCCGCGTGCGGCGGACGACTTCTGCCAGGTCCAGGTCATAGGGTTTGCCGCGTAACTGCTGCGCCTTGTCGCCCTTGGAAAAGGCACAGAAGCTGCATTTATAGACGCAGATATTGGTGTAGTTGATGTTGCGGTTGACGACATAGGTGACGCAGTCGCCCATTTCCCGTGCGCGCAGCGCGTCGGCGCTTTCACACACATGGTCCATGTCCGCTTCGCGGGCGGTGAACAAGGTGGCGATGTCCGCTTCGTCCAGCAGATCGCCGTCCATGGCGCGGGTCACGATCCCCGCGATCGCCGGATCGACCGGCAAGGTGGAGGGGCGCAGCACGCGCGGTTCCAGCGGGATGCCCGGCGACCATGCGTCTTCCCGCGCGAAGCCAGCCGCATCGCTATGCGCCAGAACATGGCGGGTCATGGCCGCGTCCTGCCAGCGGTCATTATCTTGCGCATAGCCAGGATAGACCGGCAGGCGCGCGACCAGCATCCGACCCTGCGCCTCGGTCGCCATGCGCAGCCGTTCGACTTCGGGCCAGGGCGCTTCGGGGTTCACATGGTCCGGCGTGACCGGCGATACTCCGCCCCAATCGTTGATCCCGGCCGCGACCAGGCGCGGAAAGTCAGCCGCCGACAGGTTGGGCGGTGCCTGGATATTCATGTTCGGGCCAAGGATCAGCCGCGCGACCGCGATGGTCCAGAGCAGGTCGTCCATGTCCGGTTCGGGTGCGTCCGCCATCACCGTGCGCGGTTTTGCGCGGAAATTCTGGACGATGACTTCCTGAATATGGCCATAGCCATCATGCAGGTCGCGGATCGCCTCCAGCGCTTCGATCCGTTCGGTGCGGGTTTCGCCGATGCCGATCAATATGCCCGTGGTGAAAGGGACGCGCAGTTCGCCCGCCAGCCTTATCGTTTCCAACCGGGCGACCGGCTCCTTGTCGGGGGAGCGATAATGCGGGCCGCCCTTCTGGCACAAGCGTGACGACACTGATTCGAGCATCAGCCCCTGCGACACCGACACGCGGCGCAGCATCGCCATTTCCTCGCGCGTCATGACGCCTGCGTTGATGTGCGGCAATAGCCCGGTTTCGTCGCGCACCAGCGCGGCCATTTCGGCCAGATAGGACAGGGTGCTGCCATGGCCCAGCCGCGCCAGTTCATCGCGCGCGGCGGCAAAGCGCAGTTCGGGCTTGTCGCCCAACGTGAACAACGCTTCCGTGCAACCGGCCGCCTGCCCAGCGCGCGCGACAGCCAGGATTTCCTCGCGCGTCATATAGGCATTTTCGCCGGGCTTTGGCGGCTGGGTGAACGTGCAATAATGGCAAAGGTTGCGGCACAAATGGGTCAGCGGCAGGAAGACCTTGCGCGACCAGCTTTGCACCCGGCCATGACCCGCGTCGCGCAGCGCAGCGGCGGCGGCCAGCAGATCGCCCAGCGGTGCGTCGAGCAGCCATGCCGTCGCCTGTGCATCCTCGCCGATCCTGTTGCCTGCTTCCATCGTTCCTGCTCCATATATCTTTGTTCTGCTTGTTCTTTTCTGCGCGCTTAGCCGACCGGGCCAGGCGGATCATGGATCGGTTGCCCCATGTCCGCCAGCATCGCAGGCGGCAGATCGACCGGTGCCGACACCAGCGCCACCAGCGACTGGAGGAAATGTTCGAGGCTGACATCGCTGCCCCACATCGGATGATCCCGGCTATGATCGGCCAGCGCCCGCTGCCGCGCGGACAATATCGCACTGATATAGGCACCCATGAACACGAAGCGCTGATTCTGGAGCGCGGGGGTCAGATGCGGGGTCAGGCGGCGCAGATGATCGAGGCAGCGGCCATAGGCACGGTTCCACGCCGGGTCGATCGCGTCCAGCATCATGTCGCGGTGCGTCATCGCGAAAATGACGACGAACGGGACATAATGATCGTCCGGCAGCGCCAGCACGGGCCGCACCAATATGTCGATCACCACGCGAATCGTCGCCGGGCCACCCTGCGCCTCTATCGCGTCCAGCGTATCGTTGCGCGCCCGGTCCAGCGCCATCGCCCCGTCCATCACGAGGGCGCGGACAAGCGCTTCCTTCGACCCGAAATAATAGCCGACCGCGCCGTGATTCTTCTGCCCCGCCGCCGCCGCGATTTCGCGCACGGTAACGCCGTCCACGCCCCGTTGCGCAAACAGGCGCATGGCGACCTGCTTGATCTGATCGGCGGCGTTTCCCCGCATGGCATCATCGGCCTTGGCAAGTTGAAGTCTGACCATGTGTGCAATTTCTCATTGCAATCCACTTTCGTCAAGCGCATTATCCATTTGATCTAATCGACGGTCAACAGTCGGTAAAAGCGAGGGATGCCTAGGTGGAATCAGCGGTGGACATCGAGTCGCTGGCGCGGTGGATGGACGGACAGGGGCTTGGCTCTGGTCCCATCACTCATGTCACGCCGCTTGCGGGGGGGACGCAGAACATCCTGCTGCGCCTGACCCGTTCGGCGCGCGACTATGTGTTCCGCCGCCCGCCGCTGCACCCCCGCCCGACCAGCAATGAAACGATGCGCCGCGAAGCCCGCGTGTTGCGCGCGCTGGCCGATACCAATGTGCCGCATCCCGGCCTGATCGCCGATTGCGGCGACGAAAGTGTGCTGGGCGTCGCCTTCTATCTGATGGAGCCAGTCGATGGCTTCAATCCGGTGGGCCAATTGCCCCAGCCCCATGCCGGGTCACCGGACATCCGCCATGCCATGGGGCTGGCGCTGGTCGATGGCATAGCGGCGCTGGGCGCGGTGGATTATCGCGCGGTGGGGCTGGACGGCTTTGGCAAGCCCGACAATTTCCTGGGGCGGCAGGTCGATCGCTGGCGCACGCAACTGGCGGGCTATGGCGAATTTGCCGGCTGGACCGGGCCGGATGCGCTGCCTTCGGTCGCGATGGTCGGCGACTGGCTGGAACGGCACCGCCCGGCGGCCTTTACCCCCGGCATCATGCATGGCGACTATCACCTGGCCAATGTCATGTATCGCCATGACGCGCCGGGGCTGGCCGCGATCATCGACTGGGAACTGGCGACGATCGGCGATCCGCTGCTCGACCTGGGCTGGGTGCTGGCGACATGGCCGGATGGCAGCGGGGCCAGCACGGTGACGGTCACGCCATGGGACGGTTTCCCGGCGGCGGGCGATCTGGTGGCGCGCTATGCCGCCGCGTCGGCGCGCGACCTGTCGGCGGTCGATTGGTATCATGTCCTGGCTTGCTACAAATTGGGCATATTGCTGGAAGGCACTCATGCGCGGGCCTGCGCGGGCAAGGCGCCGCGCGAAACGGGCGACAAGCTGCACGGCCGCGCCATCCACCTCTTCGAACGCGCACAGGCGCTGATCCGCTGACATGCAGGAAGGACGCATCCCCTTGGGCAACGAACTCGACTTTACCGGAAAGACGGTGCTGGTGGTCGGCGGATCGAGCGGCATCGGCAATGCCATGGCGCAGGCATTCCGGGCGCGCGGCGCGGCGGTGCATGTGTGGGGGACGCGGCCAAGCGCGGCGGACTATGCAGGGGAGGAAGGGTCCGACCTTGAGGGGCTGGGCTATAGCCAGGTGGATGTCAGCGATGCCGCCGCCATTGCCGCTGCCCCGGTGCCGTTCGATGCGCTGGACGTGCTGATCCATTCGCAAGGGTCCGTCCTTTATCGCCGCAAGGAGTTTGCGGCGGAGGGATGGGACAAAGTGATGGCGATCAACCTGGATTCCATCCTCCATATCTCCAACCTGTGCCACGCAGCGCTGGCCGCCGCGAAGGGCAGCGTGATCGCGGTCAGTTCCATCGGCGCATTCAAGGCGACCTTCGCCAACCCCGCTTATGCCGCGTCGAAGGCCGGTGCGGTCAATCTGGTCCGCGCGCTGGCCATCGCCTGGGCCGGCGATGGCATCCGCGTCAACGGCATCGCCCCCAGCCTGGTCGATACCAAGATGACCAAGGTGACGATGGACAATGAAGAACGGCGCGACCGGGCATTGTCGCGGATTCCGATGGGCCGTTTCGGGTCGACGGACGAAATGGCGGGGGTGGCGCTGTTCCTCGCCTCGCCGCTGGCTGGCTATATTTGCGGGCAGACCCTGATCGTGGATGGCGGCCTGACGCTGACCTGACCGCTGCCCTTCCCCTTTTCCACAAGGACTATCCCCATGAATTTCGACTATTCCGACAAGGTGAAGGCGTTGCGCGCGCAGGTGACCGATTTCATGGACGCCCATGTCTATCCGATCGAAAAGGAACGGGACCATTTCCATCACGATCCGGCGAACCTTTGGAAGCGGTGGCCCGGAACCGAGACGATCAAGGCGAAGGCCCGCGCGGCGGGGCTGTGGAACCTGTTCCTGCCGCATGAATATGGCGCATGGAGTCCTGGCCTCACCAATCTGGAATATGCGCCGCTGGCCGAACTGATGGGCCGGGTGTTCGGCGCATCGGAATATTTCAACTGCGCCGCACCCGACACCGGCAATATGGAAGTGCTGGCGCGCTATGGTTCGCCCGATCAGCAGGAACAATGGCTGAAGCCGTTGCTGGCCGGAGAAATCCGGTCCTGCTATGTCATGACCGAACCGGACGTCGCATCGTCCGACGCCACCAATGTCGCCACCACCATCGTTGCCGACGGCGACGACTATGTCGTCAACGGGCGCAAATGGTGGATTTCCGGCGCGCTCGACCCGCTGACCAAAATCTATATCCTGCTGGGCCGCACGCCCAATGACGGCCCGCGCCACCAGCAACATTCGCAGATACTGATCCCCGCCGACACGCCGGGGATAGAGATTGTCCGCCCGCTCGACGTGATGAACGCGCTTCATTCGCCCAGCGGCCATGCGGAAATGATCTTCCGCAATGTCCGCGTGCCAAAGAGCAACCTGATACTGGGCGAAGGGCGCGGGTTTGAAATTGCGCAGGGGCGCTTGGGGCCGGGCCGCATCCACCATTGTATGCGGCTGGTCGGGCAGGCGCAGCGCGCACTGGAATATATGGCTCGCCGCGTCGACAGCCGCACGGCGTTCGGCCGCAAGCTGGCCGATCAGGGCAGCATACGGCAGGACATCGCCCTGTCCTTTTGCGAAATCGAACAGGCGCGGCTGCTGACGCTCAAGGCCGCCGACGCGATGGACCGACATGGCAACAAGGTCGCCAAGGATCTGATCGCCGCGATCAAGATCGTTGCTCCGCGCATGACCCAGCTGGTTGCCGACCGGGCGATGCAGGTGTTCGGCGGCATCGGCATGGGCAGCGATTTTCCACCGGCGCAGGCCTTCATGAGCGCGCGCTACCTGCGCCTGGCCGACGGCCCGGACGAGGTGCATATGGCGCAATTGGGCAAGCTCAAGATCGCCGAACTTTCCGCGCTGCCGCTGCGCTGAAGCACGGGCAAGGAGCCGGATGATGAAAACCCGCGACAGCGACATGGACGGACATGACGGCGAGCGCCTGACTACCGCATGGTGGATGGTGGCAGTGTTGTTTGGCCTTTATGTCCTGTCCTGGGTGGACCGTCTGATATTGTCCATGTTGGTGTCGCCGATCAAGGCGCACCTGATGCTGACCGATGTGCAGGTCAGCATGGT
Organism: Sphingobium sp. KCTC 72723; assembly: GCF_014280435.1. Classification (NCBI taxonomy): domain Bacteria; kingdom Pseudomonadati; phylum Pseudomonadota; class Alphaproteobacteria; order Sphingomonadales; family Sphingobiaceae; genus Sphingobium; species Sphingobium sp. KCTC 72723. The sequence continues at coordinate 3,319,564 of NZ_CP060388.1, forward strand.
GACATCCACATCCTTCGCCATATTCTACGCCATATTCGGCCTGCCGATCGGCTGGGCAGCGGACCGTTTTTCGCGCCGCTGGATCATCTTTGGCGGGGTGCTGCTGTGGGCGGTGGCGACCACGGCGTGCGGTTTTGCGCAAAGCTATGAAGCGCTGCTGGTCGGGCGGATATTCGTAGGCGTGGGCGAAGCGGCTTTGCTGCCTGCTGCCTATTCGCTGATCGCCGACGCCTTTCCCACACGGCTGTTGACCCGCGCCACTTCTACCTTCCAGATGGCGGGCAAGGTCGGGTCGGCCACTGCCTTTGCACTGGGCGGGGTCGCCATCGCTTTTGCCACCGCGAATAGCGGCATCCAGATCCCCTTTCACGGCCCGGTCCAGCCCTGGCAACTGGTGATGATGATGGTCGGCCTGCCCGGCCTGCTGATCGCGCTGCTGGTGTTCACCTTTCCCGATCCGGGCCGCCGCCGCGCGCCGGGCGTCGCTGCCAATGCACCGCAAGAAAAGGGCGCGATCCAGACATTCGTGCGCGCCAACTGGCGCCTGCTCACGCTGATGCTGATCGGCACGTCTTGCCTGGCCATGTGCGGCTATTCCATGACCAACTGGGTGCCGGCCTATATCGAGCGGCATTTCGGGTGGAAGCCGGTGCAATATGGGCTGGCATTGAGCCTGATGAACATCGTGTCGGCCGCGTCTCTGGTCGCCAATGGCTTCATCGTAGACCGGCTGTTTTCGCGCGGGATGCAGGACGCGCATCTGCGCTTCTACAGCTGGCTGATCGTCGCGCTGTTGCCGGTGGTCGCCTATATGTTCTTTGCCACCAATGTCTATGTCTTCCTGGTCTGCTATTGCGTGGCGCAGTTCATCACCGTGCCGTTCATGGTCTATGTTTCCTCGATCATCGGCCTGATCGCGCCCGCGACGATCCGGGCGCGGATGCTCGCCTTCTTCCTGTTCGTGTTCACCATATTGGGGCTGGGCGCGGGACCGGCGATCGTCGCGGCGCTGACCCAATATGTGTTTCAGGATGAAGCCGCCCTCGGCCAGTCGCTCGCGGTGGTCGTCACCGCCTGCACGCTGATCGCCTTTCTCTCCTTCCGCATGGCGCTGCGCTATCTGGGCGCCGCCATCTCTGCCCGAAAGGAAATGCCATGTCCCTGACCATCGGCGGGATCGATCCCGCACGGCACAATGAAATGGCGCTGGCCGACGAGCGGGTGAGCCTGAACTGGCGGCAGCTCGACAGCCTGCTCAACCACGCGGCCAATGCGCTGGCCGGGCTGGCGTTCGTGGAACGGCGGGTGGCAGTGTTCGCGCCCAACAGCGCCGAAACCGTGATCGCCTATGTCGCTTGTCTGGAGGCGGGCATTTCCAGCGTGCCGGTCAGCTTCCACCTGACCCCGTCTGAGGCCGCCTATATCTTCCGCGATAGCGGCGCAGTCGCAATCCTCGTCGGGCAGGAAACGATGACGGCGGGGCTGGCCGCTGCGGCGGAGGCGGGCGTGACGACGGTGATCGGCTGGCGCTGCCCGGACGCGCCAGGCCTGATCCATTGGGAGGATTGGATCGCCGCCGCGTCGGACATGGAGCCGGACCCGACCGTGCCGCCGCTGCCGCACCTTCACTACACGTCCGGCACCACCGGACGGCCCAAGGCGACTGAGACGCCGCCGCAATATTTCCCCCGCCTGCCCACGGTGCAGGCGCTGGCGGAATCGGTGCGCGCGCGTATCACGCCGTCGCCCGGCATCGCGGTCGGGCCGCTCTATCATACCGGGCCGCTGGGGATGGCGCGCAACGTCTTTGGTGGCATGAGCCTGATTACCGTCGCGCATTTCGATGCGGAAAAGGCGCTGGCGCTGATCGAGACGCATAAGGTCAAGGGATCGGTCATGGTGCCGACTCATTTCCAACGGCTGCTCGCCCTGCCCGCCGAAGTGCGCGAACGCTATGACGTGTCGAGCATCCAGCGGCTTGCCCATACCGGCGCGGCCTGTCCGCGTGGCGTGAAGCAGGCCATGATCGACTGGTTCGGGCCAGTGCTGGTGGAGGCCTATGGCGGGACCGAGGCGGGATCGACCACTTTCATCACGTCTCAGGAGTGGCTGGAACGGCCCGGATCGGTGGGCAAGGCGCTCGCCCCGTTCGAGACGGTCATCTATGGCGATGACGGCCAGTTGCTGGGCGCGGGCGAGGTTGGCCTCGTCTACTTCCGCGACACCAGCGGCCATGGCATCGTCTATCGGGGCGACCCGGAAAAGACCGCCGCTGCCCATATCGCACCTGGCGTCTTTACGCTGGGCGAAATGGGCTATGTCGATGCCGACGGCTATCTTTTCATAACCGATCGGGTATCGGACATGATCGTGTCCGGCGGGGTCAATATCTATCCGGCGGAATCCGAGCAGGTGCTGTTGCGCCATCCCAAGGTCGCCGACATCGCCGTGGTCGCCGCACCCAACCCGGAAATGGGCGAGGAAGCCCGCGCGCTGGTGATCCCGGTCGATCCCTCCGATCCACCGAGCGCGGAGGAACTCAACGCCTTTTGCCGCGCATCGCTGGCCAGCTATAAATGTCCGCGCGGGTATGAAATGGTGGACGACATTGGCCGCACCATCATGGGGAAGGTCAACAAGAAGGCGCTGCGCCAGCGTTTCTGGCCATCAGACCGGACGATCGGCGGATGATGCGCCTGCTCGCCCTTTCCCTGCTGGTGCTGCTGGCGGCCTGTACATCGTCGGGCGAAGTGCAGCGCGATGGCAGCGATTGGCCCGGCTATGGCGGGATCGACGAAAATCATTACAGTCCGCTAACCGAAATCAACCAGCGTAACGTAGCGCGGCTGGGGCTGGCTTGGTCGCATGACATCACCGACGGCGGTAGCGCCCTGTCCGCGCCGATCGCGGTCGGCGGCATCCTCTATTTCGCCTCTGGTTATAGCCATGTCCGCGCGCTCGATGCGGCTACAGGGCATGAACTGTGGCATGTGGACCTGAAAGCTACGCAAAAGGCCGGGGCCAAGATGCGCGCGGCGTGGGGGATACGCGGCCTTGCCTATGATGGCGGCAAAGTCTTTGTCGGCACCATCGACGGGCGGCTGACCGCGATCAACGCGCAATCGGGCCATGTCGCGTGGAGCGTGATGACGGTCGGCAAGGACGACGAACGCTATATCAGCGGCGCGCCATGGGTGTTCAAGGGCAAGGTGCTGATCGGCCATGGCGGCGCGGATTTCGCGCCGATCCGGGGCTATGTCACCGCTTATGACCAAAACAGTGGCGCGCAGTTGTGGCGTTTTCACACTGTGCCGGGCGACCCGTCGCTGGGGTTCGAGAATAAGGCGATGGGGATGGCCGCCAAGACCTGGACCGGGGAGTGGTGGAAATATGGCGGTGGCGGCACGGCGTGGAACGCCATGGCCTATGACCCCAAATATAACCGCATCTACATCGGCGTCGGCAATGGCAGTCCCTGGAACCAGAAGATCCGCAGCCCGCAGGGAGGCGACAATCTGTTCCTTTGTTCCATCATCGCGCTGGACGCGGATACCGGCGAATATGTCTGGCATTATCAGACCAATCCGGGCGAGACATGGGATTTTAACAGCGCCATGGACATCGAACTGGCCCGGCTGAAGATTGGCGGTCGGGAGCGTGACGTGTTGATGCACGCGCCCAAGAACGGTTTTTTCTACGTGATCGACCGCGCCACCGGAAAGCTGATCTCCGCGCGCAACATCGTGCCGGTCAACTGGGCCAGCCGCATAGACGTGCAAAGCGGGCGTCCGGTCGAAAATCCCGCCGCGCGCTATCCCGATGGCAAAGCGGCGGTCGTCTACCCCTCCCCGTTCGGCGCGCATAATATCGAGGCGATGGCGTTTAATCCGGGGACGGGCCTCGTCTATATCCCGACGATGGATCAGGGCCGCGTCTATATCGACCCGGCCGAACCCTTGCAGGGCTGGAAGCATCTGGACGGGCAACGGATCAGCGTCGGCACCGGCGCGCCGCCGCCCGGCGTTGTGCCGGATCGCAAGGCGACCAGCTTTCTGCTCGCATGGAACCCGGTGACGCAGAAAGAGGCTTGGCGCATTGCGATGCCCGGCCTGCGCGGTGGCGGCGGCACGGCGACGACGGCGGGCGGCCTGCTGTTTCAGGGTAATGCCGGGGGCAGGTTCGTCGCCTATGCCGCAACCAGCGGCAAGCCGCTCTGGTCGTTCGACGCGCAGACGGCGGTGATGGCGCAGCCGATCAGCTACCGTGCGCGCGGGCGGCAATATGTCACCGTGATCGCCGGATCGCGCTTCCCCAGCGCCATTGGCCTGCCGCGCGAATGGAATTACCGTGCGCAACAATGGCGCGTCCTCACCTTTGCGCTGGATGGCAAGGCCAGCCTGCCCGTCGCAGCGCCGATGGACATGCCGGTGGTTGATCCGTCCGACTTCGTGGTCGATCCGGCCAAGGCCGCCATCGGCGCGACTGTCTATGGCCAGCGGTGCAGCATCTGCCACGGCGCCAATGCGGTGTCGGGCGGGGCTGCGCCGGACCTGCTCCAGTCTGGCGTGCCACTGGACAATGCGACTTTTACCAGCGTGCTGCATGACGGCGCGCTGCGCGAACGGGGGATGCCCCGGTTCGAGGATCTGACCGGCGACGAGATGGCCGGGCTGCAACATTATTTCCGCCAACGCGCCCGGCAAGTGCTGGCCGCGCAGACCGCGCGCCAGCCAGGCGCACAGACAGATAGAGGCTTGCATGAAGGTCAATGACGTCGTCAGCTATGTGGTGGAGGGCCAGATCGCGGTCATCACCGTCGATTCCCCCCCGGTCAACGCCCTGTCCAATGCCGTGCGGCAGGGGGTGGCAGGCGCGATCCAGACCGCGATCGGCGACACAGGCGTGGGCGCGATCGTCCTGATCTGCGAAGGGCGGACTTTCTTTGCCGGGGCCGATATCACCGAATTGGGCAAGCCGCCGGTCGAACCGACGCTGCGCAACCTGCAACTGGTGCTGGAAAATGCGAGCAAGCCGATCGTCGCCGCCATCCATGGCACGGCGCTGGGCGGCGGGCTGGAACTGGCGCTGGTGGCGCATTATCGCATCGCCGTGCCGTCGGCCAAATGTGGTCTGCCCGAAGTCAATCTGGGCCTGCTGCCCGGCGCTGGCGGGACGCAGCGTTTGCCGCGCGTCGTCGGCGTGGCCAAGGCGCTGGAAATGGTGACGAGCGGGACGCCGATTGCGGCGACCGCGGCAAAGGAGGCCGGGCTGCTGGACGAACTGGCGCGCGAGGGCGATCTGCGCGCCGACGCCATCGCCCTTGCGCAACGAGTGCTGGACGAAAGGCGACCGCTGCGCAAGGTGCGCGACCGCACCGACCGGCTGGACGAAGCGCGGGGCAAGCCGGAGATCTTCGCCGATTTCCGCAAGGCCAATGCACGTAAATTTCGCGGCTTCCTGGCGCCGGAATATAATATCCGCTGTATCGAAGCGACATTGGTGGACCAGCCTTTCGACGAGGCGATGGCCTATGAGCGATCTTTGTTCAACGAACTGATGGCCGACAGCCAATCCGCTGCGCAGCGCCATGTCTTTTTCGCGGAACGACAAGCGGCCAAGGTCGATGGCCTGCCCGCCGATACCGCGACGCTGCCGATCGCCAAGGTTGGAGTGATCGGTGCCGGGACGATGGGCGGCGGCATCGCAATGAACTTCGCCAATGCCGGCATTCCCGTGACGATCGTGGAGACGAGCGAGGAGGCGCTGTTCCGTGGATTGCGCATCATTCGCGGCAATTATGAAACGACCGCCGCCAAGGGCAAGATGAAGGCGTCGGACGTCGACACCCGCATGGGGCTGTTGACCGGATCGGTCGCGATGGAGGATCTGGCCGATTGCGACCTGATCATCGAAGCGGTGTTCGAGCAGATCGACGTCAAGCGAGCGGTGTTCGGCAAGCTGGACGCCATTGCCAAATCCGGCTCGATATTGGCGACCAATACCAGCTATCTGGACATTGATGACATCGCCGCTGCCACCAAACGCCCCGCCGATGTGGTGGGACTGCACTTCTTTTCGCCCGCCAATGTCATGAAATTGCTGGAAGTCGTGCGGACCAAGGATACGAAACCGGAGATCGTCCTGACCGCGATGAAGCTGGCCAGGACGATCGGCAAGATCGGCGTGCTGGTCGGCAATGGTTATGGCTTTGTCGGCAATCGCATCCTGGCCGCGCGCAACGCGCAGGCCGACGCGCTGGTGCTGGAAGGGGCGACGCCCTGGGCCGTCGACAAGGTGCTGTACGACTTTGGCTTCGCGATGGGGCATTTCCAGATGCGCGATCTGGTGGGCCTCGACGTCGGGTGGAATGCCAAGGCGACGGCGTCCGCCAATGTCCGCGAAATCCTCAACGAAATGGGACGGCACGGGCAGAAAACGCGCGGCGGCTATTATGATTATGACGACAAACGGGTGCAAACTCCCTCCCCCGTCGCGATGCAGGTGATCGAGGATTTTGCCGCGAAGCAGGGTATCGTCCGGCGCGAAGTGAGCGACGCGGAAATCCACGACCGCATCCTGTTCGCCATGGTCAATGAAGGCGCGCGGATATTGGACGAGGGGATCGCTGCGCGCGCGTCCGACGTCGATATCGTGTGGGTCACTGGCTATGGCTGGCCCAAATATCGCGGCGGGCCGATGTTCTGGGCCGACCTGCAAGGATTGCCGACCGTGCTGGAGACACTCAACGCCCTGAAAGCCGCGCATGGGGACGCTTTCACCCCTTCGCCGCTGATCGAACGGCTGGTGGCGCAAGGCAAAGGGTTGAAGGACGCATGATGCAGGGCAACAAGATCGCCGTCACCGGCATTGGCGAAACCGCTTTCCTGCGCAAGGGCGAGGAAACGGTGATGCAGATGATGACGCGCGCCAGCCTGACCGCGATCGCGGACGCGGGCCTGACCCCGGCCGACATAGACGGCTATATCAGCAACAAATATGCCGGCCACCCGTCGGAGGAAGTCGCCCATGCCATTGGTGCTGGCGAGCGGCGCTTTACCGCCGTGGCGGACACGGCGGGCGGCACCGCGACCACGGGTGACGCGCTGCGGCTGGCGCAACTGGCGATCGAGGCGGGATTGGCGCGGCACATCCTCGTCCCCTATGCGATCCGGTCGACCAAGCCGGGCGGCGTCTATGGCTTTCATGCGCGCGAACCGCAGAAGGCGGGACTGGAAATGCCAGTCGGCTTCTTTGGCCAGCCGACCTATTTCGCGACCATGGCCAATCGCTATGCCCATGATTTCGGCATGAGCGAGGAGGAACTGGCGGCAGTCGCGATCACCTACCGCGCCTGGGCCACGCTGACCCCGTCGGCGCAGCGGCGCGAGGTGATGGATCTGGAAGGCTATCGGCAAAGCCCGATGATCTCCACCCCGTTGCGGGTCGCCGATTGCTGCCTGACCACGGATGCGGGCTGCGCCTATGTGGTGAGTGCGGTGGCGGACGCGGGCGACATGCCGCATCCGGTGGTGGCGGTGCAGGGCGTGGGGATCGGCTATAACAACTATCCCCATGGCGTGCTGTTTTCGCAAAAGCCCTGCACCTATGACTATCCCGGTTGGGAATCCGCGCGGCAGGCCTATGCCATGGCGGGCGTCGATCCTAAGGATCTGGATCTGGCGCAGGTCTATGACGGCTTCTCCATTTCCGCCTTGGTCCAGACCGAAATGCTGGGCCTGTGCGAACGGGGCGAAGGCGCGCGCTTCTATGCCGCCGGGTATGGGATGCCGGGAGGCAAGATGCCCATCAACACCAGTGGCGGACATATGTCGGGCGGCTATGTGCCGGGCATCACGCTGCTGATCGAAGCGGTGCGCCAGTTGCGCGGACAGGAAGGCGCGCGGCAGGTGCCGGACGCGCGGCTGTGCGCGGTCGCAGGGCTGGGCGGCAACAATCATTCCACCACGATTTTGGCGAAGGGCTGATCCATGGGCATACCCATCTATCCCGTGCATCTGGAAGACCCGTTGTTTCAGGGCTTTTACGATGGCCTGGACGCAGGCGAACTGCGCATCACTGCCGACGCGGCAACCGGCGAATGGATCTGGTATCCGCCCGAAGTGGTGCCGGGCAAGCCCGACGCGAAGCTGGAATGGCGATCCGTATCGGGCGAGGGCAAGGCTTACACATTCACGACCGTCGTGCGCAGCCTGCTGCCCGGCGACCACAAAAGCGAAGTGCCGTTTACGGTGGTGCTGTTCGAGCCGGACGATGCGCCCGGCGTGCGGGTCGCGGGGATATTGGTCGATGACGAAGGCGTCGAACCGGCCTGCGACATGCGGCTGCGTTTTCGTGCCGTGGAAGCGGGCGACCATGGCATCCCCGGCTTCGCGCCGGTGCGCTGAGCGATGTTCGACCGACGATCGGTAGTGCTGGGCGGGATGGCGCTGGCCGGGTGCGCAGGGCAAAGGGTGCTGGCGTCGCCTGCGCCGCTGACGGTCGCGGATTTCACGATGGTCCTGTCGGGCATTGACCATGCGGAGGGGGCCGCGACCAGCCCGGACGGGCGACTGTTCCTGTCCAATGGCGGTGGCGCGATTGGTATATTGGAGCCGGATGGCCTGTTGCGACAGGTCGGCAGGCCGCTGATGCCCACCGGGGTTGCAGTGGACCGGGAAGGCCGGGTCATCATCGCCAATATGGGGCTGCTCAATGGCGGGCCGGGGTCGCTCCAGCGTGTCGATGTGAAGACGGGCGCGGTCGAAACGCTGGTCGACAATATCGAAGGGCGCGCCCTGGTCGCGTCGAACGGGCCGGTCGCAGCGCGCGACGGAACGCTTTATTGCACACACAGCACATGGGGTCCGGTTGCCAATATCGGCACGACGACGCCGGCGGGCTTCATCTACAAGGTAACGCCCGATGGCATGGCGTCCATCGTCGCGCGCGATTTGCGCGGGGCAAACGGCCTGTGCCTGTCGCCCGACGAGCGCTATCTTTATTGCGCACTGACGGCGGAGGGGCGCGTGCGGCGCTGGCGGCGGCAGGTGGACGGGACGCTGAGCGATCCGCAGGATTATGGCCCGCAACTGGGCGTGGTGACACCCGATCAGGGGTTCAGGGCGATCCTGGCCTTGCCTGCCAACGAGCGCGCCGCATTGGGCTATTGCGATGGTATTGCGTTCGACCGGGCGGGCAATTTGTGGGTGACTCTGCCTTTTGCAAACCGCATCGTTGCGATCACGCCGGACGGGCGCAAGGTGGATGTCGTCCATGATCCCGACGGCACGATGATCGACATGCCGACCAACCTCTGCTGGGGCGCGCCGGATCTGCGCACGCTCTATGTCGTGTCGCGGGCCAAGGGGATGATCGTGCGCGCGCGGACCGCTGTAGCGGGTGCGCCGCTGGCCAACTGGCCGGGCTGAACGGTCAGCCCATCTCCACCACCACCTTGCCCATCGCCTTGCCGTCCATGACCCACCGGATTGCGGTGGCCGCGTCCTCCAGCGGGAAGCGATGGCTGATTTCCGGTCGCAATGCGCCTTGTGCATACCAGTCGTACAACCGCGCGATATTGGCGGCGTTCATTTCCGGCTCCTT